>JAGCOF010000027.1 GCA_017645585.1 Bacteroidales bacterium | reverse complement strand
GGGCCGCCCCGTGGGGGCGGCCCTCCCTGTATCTGATTGTGTGTTTTTATTTATTCACACGGGTGAATATAATCTCATTGCCAAGCGGGTCATCAGGATCGGGGTCGGGATTGATGAGAACGATGGTGTTATTGGCGGCGTTGTAGGTAAAGGGAGTTGTTTCGGTCTCGGTCTCGCCGGTGTCAGGATCGGTGTCTGTGATGGTGATGGTGCCGGAGTTGGTGGCAGAGTTGTAGGTGTAGGTGAAGGGCTGGTCCTCGCTGTCGCTATACACGGATTGTCCATAGACGGATACATCTTCAAACATGGTGATAACGCCTTGGTTGCCGGTGTTGAAATGGAGTCTCAGCTGGATGGTAATGTCGTAGGTTACACCCTCATCAGGGTCATACTCCGAAGTGTTTAATTCATAATTCCAGATGGTGCCGGCAGGGAAGTCACCGGTGGGAGGGTCGGGAGGGTTGTCGCCGCCGCCACCGTTAATCTTGGTCAGGTGCATGGTGACGTCGCCCTGCATGTCGGTGCCGGGTACCACGTTGCCATTCAGCGAGGCCTCGGTGGCGCTGATGCTGACGATGGTGAAGCTGTACTCGCCGCCGCCGTTGGGATGGACGGTGAGCACGTTGCCGTTGACGCTCCAGGTGAAGTTGTTGTTCTCACTCTGGCCATTCATGAGCACATCGCCGGTGCCGTTGGCGTTCATCACCAGCACCATGTCCGGCGGGGTCATCTCCTGGCCGTTGTAGGTCATGTTGTCCACTTTCCAATTGCCAACCAGCGAGTTGTTGTTTTCGCTGTTGCCGTTGCCGTTTTGGTTGTTGTTGTCGTCGGGGGTGCACGCGCCAAAGCTCAGCATCAGCGCTACTGCCAACGAGAAAAAGATTCCTTTTTTCATAATGATTATTGTTTAATTTAAAAGGGTTAATTATGCGTAATAACGTGAAGTGTTGTCGGTTATTGCACCGTTCTGGGTATTTAACATTTATTAGGAGTCACTGTGCGGTGTGCTCCATGGGCACCACCTTGCTGTGGTCGATGCCGAAGGGGTCGGGTGGCTCGTCCAAGATGTTTGATTGCTGGTTGGCCTGGTTGGTTGAGTCTTTGCGATATTCCAACCCTTTCTCCGGACGCCGGCAGTCGCTCATGTTGTCCTGTATGCGCTCGATCTCTTCGGGCGTGAGGGCGTGGTCGCTGCTGACGAAGCGTTCCCTGCGGAAGGGGAAGGCGTTGGCCAGCTCACCGCTGTAGTAGAAGTCGAAGCCTATGGCGCCGAAGGTGTATTCGCGGTCTCCCACAGTGATGCGGCTGCCACCCGGGCGGGGGTCGGCCTTGGGCACCGATTGACTGAAGCCCACGTTGAAGAGGGTGAACAGCAGGTCGGGACGGTCGCTGATGTCGTAGCCTGCGCGGCGCCACTGCAGCATGGTCTGGTGCAGGATGCAGCCGGTGTAGATATAGCTGTAGAGGTGGTTGTGGTAGTCCACCAGGCGGTTGTAGCGCTCGGTCTCGTGATCGTCGGTGGTGAAGTCGAGCAGGTGCTCATAGGCGGGCCCCATGTAGTACTCGCTCGTGGGGTCTTGCAGGTGTTGCTCCACGGCTTCGGCGGTGAAGTCCTTGATGCCGTTGACGCCGTAGCTGAATTGGCTCTGCACGCTGAGCACCTTGACGGGGCCGAGGTATTTCTTGAACATCTCGCGCTTCGAGTTGAAGAGGCGTATCTGCTCGCCGATGAGGCAGCCCACGATGAGACGGGGCTCCACACCGGTCAGGCGGCCGGCCTCGCGGATGAGGGCGCTGTCGCGCAGAATGGCGTCCTTCAGGGCGGGCCACTCGGGGCCGGTCATCCAGGGGATGACGTTCTGCTCGGGGTCGAGGGTGTCGGCCTGGTCCATATAGATGGCTGCCGCCGCCAGCATACGGTCGAGCAGCATCGGGTCGTCGCTCGTCACCACGGCGTTGAGCATCAGGCGGGCGTTGACGGGGTGCCGTTCGGCAACCTCGGCCAGGCGCAGCAGTTGGTCGTGCAGGTTGGCTACCTCGACGGCCTCCTTGCTTTGTCCCACCGCGGCGGCGTCCACCATGTAGCGGTAGTTCTTGTCGATGGCCCCTTTGTTGTTGGTCACGCCCAGCTGGTAGAGGCCCCAGGCGCCGAGGATGGCCATCCCCGCCAGCGCGAAGAGGAGCAGCAGGATGTCTGCAATCTTGCGCCACAGGGAGCGCTGCTTGAATTCAGCCCAAAGAGTTTTCAAGAGTTGTCAGTTTTTAGTTGTCAGTTTACACCATGGTGCTCCACCATTCGAAGGGCTCAAGTAAGAGGTTCATGCCTATGAAGACGACGGCGCCGGCGAGGTAGCCGACCAATGCCAGCCAGGAGATTTTCTTGAGGTACCAGATGAAGTCTATCTTCTCCATGCCCATGACAGCCACACCGGCGGCCGAGCCGATGATGAGCAGGCTGCCGCCCGTACCGGCGCAGTAGGCGAGGAACTCCCAGAAGGGGTGGTTGGCGATGAAGCCTTCGGGGCTCATGGGGTACATGCCCTGCACGGCAGCCACCAGAGGCACATTGTCGACGATGGAGGAGAGGATGCCGATGATGAGGTCGATGAGGAAGAAGCCCACGGTCTCGCCGCCCGCTTCGATGCCGCGCATGGAGTCGAGCCCCATGGCCAGGCTGCCGAGGATGCCGGCCACCTTGAGGCAGCTGACGGCCATCAGGATGCCGAGGAAGAAGAGGATGGTGGGCACGTCGACATGCTCCAGCGTGCTGACGGCGGTGGGCAGCCGGTGACCCTCCTTGGAGTGGCGGCGGCTGAGTATTTCGGTGGTGACCCACAGCACCGAGAGGCTGAGGAGCATGCCGAGATAGGGCGGCAGGTGGGTGATGGTTTTGAACACGGGGACGAAGATGAGGCCGCAGACGCCCATGATGAGCACCAGCTTGCGCATCCACGAGGCCACCTCGATGCCGCTACGGGACTCTTCGGGGCGCTCGATGTCGCCCTTGAGAGTGCTGCCCAGGATGACCAGCGGCACAATCATGCACACCAGGCTGGGCAGGAGGGTCTTGACAATGATGTTGACGGTGGTCACCTGACCCTTGATCCAGAGCATGATGGTGGTGACGTCGCCGATGGGGCTCCAGGCACCGCCGGCGTTGGCGGCGAGGATGACCATGCCGGCGAAGAACCAGCGCTCCTTGCGGTCGGCGATGAGCTTGCGCAGCAGGGCCACCATGACGATGGCGGTGGTCATGTTGTCGAGCAGGGCCGAGAGGAAGAAGGTGAGGATGGAGAGCACCCAGAGCAGCTTCTTCTTGTTGGTGGTGGTGATGTGGTCGGTGATGACCGTGAAGCCCTGGTAGTCTTCGATGAGCGTCACGATGGTCATGGCACCCAGGAGGAAGAAGACAATCTCCGCCGTCTCGCCGAGGTTCTCCACAAGGCTTGTGCTCACGAAGGAGCGGTAGCCCTCAAGTCCGCCGTACTGGCCGAGGATTTCGGGGCTGGCCATATTGAACATGTTGAATATGGCCCAGGTGATACATCCCAGCAGCAGGGCTGTGGCTGTCTTGTTGATTTTCAACGGGTGCTCCAATGCTATGCAGGCGTACCCGAGGATGAATATTGTAACTAATGTAACAACCATTGTATTGTAAGTTTATCGTTTCTGCTGCTGTTTCTGCATCTGCTCGGCCTGCTTCTGCAGCTCTTCGAGGCGCTGCTGGAAGCTGCTCTTTTTCTTCTTGCCGCTGTCCTTGGCGTGCTTCTGGTCGTAGGCGGCCATGCGGGCGCGCACTTTCTTCTCGCTGGTGAAGCGACGGATGAGCATCATGGTGCACATGGTGAAGGTGAGCGACACCAGGTAGTAGAGGTTCAAGCCCGCGCTCTGGCTGTTGAAGATGAAGAGCATCATGAAGGGCATGAAGTACATCATGAACTTCATGCCGGGCATGCTCTGCGTGCCGGCCTGCTGCTTCATGGTGTACCAGGTGTAGAAGAACTGCATGCCGAACATCAGCAGGCAGAAGAGCGAGATGTGGTCGCCGTAGAGCGGCACGTTGAAGCCGAAGTCGAGTATGGAGTCATAGTTCGACAGGTCGGGGCACCATAGGAACGACTTCTGGCGCAGCTCGATGGCGATGGGGAAGAACATGAACATGGCCGTCAGGAAGGGCATCTGTATCAGCACCGGCAGGCAGCCTGCCATCGGGCTGTAGCCTGCCTTCTTCTGCAGGGCCATCATGGCCTGCTGCTTCTGCATGGCCTGCTCCTGGGCGGGGTACTTCTTGTTGAGGGCGTCCATCTCGGGCTTCAGTATGCGCATGATGGCGCCGCCCTGGTAGCTCTTGAACACCAGCGGCAGCAGCACCAGGCGGATCAACAGCGTGAAGACGATGATGATAATGCCGTAGTTCCAATTGAAGCGTTCCAACACGTTGAACACGGGAATGATGAGGTAGCGGCTGATGCTCTTCGAGATGATGGTCCAGCCCAGGGGCAGCATGCGGTCGTAGCCGCGGTGCATCTTGCGCAGGTCGCGCAGCTTAGTGGGACCGTAGTACCAGCTCATGTGCATCTGGCCCGAGGCCTGGTCGTAGGGCAGGCCGATGATGGCGCCCATGTCGGTCAGGTAGTTGGCAGCCGAATCGCGCTTGTCGGTCATCACCGCCAGGTCGGCGTTCTCAAACGGCACACCGCCCTCGGCGTTGAGGATGGCGGCAAAGTATTGGTCCTTGAAGGCCACCCAATCGAGGCCGGTCTTCACCTGCTTCTGCTTGTCGGTGCCCATGCCCACGTTGTTGGGGTTCTTCTCCTTGGGGCCTTTGTAGTAGATGCTGCTGTAGTAGCGCTCGCGGTCGCTGTTGCGGTTGCTCTTGCCGCGGCTGCCGCTGTTCACCTTCTCCTGGCGCAGCATGCGGTTCTGCCACTGGAAGTCCATGTAAGGCGTGTTGCGCACCACCTCCTTGAGGCCCACAAAGTTGATGTCGAAGTCCACCTCGTAGCTGTCGCCGTGCATGGTGTAGGCGAATTCGAGGTAGCCGTGATTGACGCTGTCGTCGATTTCGGCACGGAAACGGACGCGTAAAACCTCTTCCAAGTCAAGGGCGAGTTCGTTGTCGATGAGACTGTTGTAAACAGGTCTGTCTGTGTCGCCGAGGTAGGGCACAAACACCAGGTCTTTGGTGTTGATTACACGGTTGTCCTCGGTCGAGAAAACAAGGTTCATATTGTCTTCCGACGGGGTGATGAGCACCAGCTCGTTGCTGTCATAGGTCAGGTAGTCGGTCAACACTACCCGATCTACGCGTGCGCCGAGGGTGTTGAACTCCACGGTCATCAGGTGGTTGCTCATGGTGAAGCTACGCACCTCGCCTTGCGTGGCGGCGTTGAAGGCACCCATATCGCCCACTTTGCGCACAGCGCCTTGCACCAGCGTGGTGTCGCCGGCGGCGGCCAGGCTGTCCTGCAGCGCTTTGGCGGCAGCAATCGAGTCCTCGATGCGCTGGGCCTCCAGGTTGGCCTGCACCGTGCTGTCATACACGCGCTGCCGCTCGGCCATCTCCTCCTTCGAGGGGGCCACCCAGAACATATATCCCACAAAAATGGCGAAAATCAAAACAAGTCCGATGATAGATTTCTTGTCCATTAGTCTTTTTTCTTCTGCTTTATATCAGTTGTTTTACAATAGTTTACCCTCCACCTTACGGTGGAAAACAAATTGCAAAGATACAACATTTTTATTATTGTACAAAATTAATCCCTTGGATACCCTCCGAAACACCTCTCCGAAAATAGGTCGTGCACGACATAAATGGGTAACCGGTGGCCGGTAGTCGGTGGTCAAAAATGACCGACAACCGCCCCCAAATCGCCGCATTTCCGGCCACCGGCCACCGATTACCGACCAACAACCACCTAAAAATCACTGTTTCAGTGCGCAATACCCCATCCTGACGTCGCACCCCCTCCGTACCATGTCCGACTCATGTCCGACTCAACTCCGACTCAAGTCCGACCGCAGTCGGACAAAACACGGTGTTCCTACGTCGTTCGTACGGGGTGTATTCGATTAGGTCGTGCACGACATAAATACCTTCCCAAAGGGTGGCCGAAATCTTTTTTTAAGGGTGGATACAATAAAGGCGCAGGGGGTGCGTTAATAAAGAATTATGATAAAAAGAGGTGCCATACTCCTGCTGCTCTTTGCGCTCTGCTCCACGGCGGTGCGGGCCTACGACTTCGCGGCCACGGTGCCGTCGGGCCAGACGCTCTACTTCACCCGTGAGGCGGGCGGCGTGCAGGTGGTGTACCCCAATGCCAATAATAGTCCGACGGCTGGTTGGAACGGCTTTACACGGCCCACAGGTGCCCTGACGGTACCGGCCACCGTCTCGGACGGTGACAGCACCTATAACGTGCTTTCGCTTGGCAATCATTCACTTTACGGTTGCGCAGGCCTCACTTCGGTGACCCTCGCCGAGGGCATTAGTGCGGTGGGCAATTCGGCGGTGCGGAACTGCACGTCGCTGACCACCATCACTTTGCCCTCCACCCTGATGAGCATTGGCGACTTCGCTTTTGTGGACGACTCGGCCTTGACCGACGTGTGGGTGGGCGCTGCCGTGCCTCCGACCACGGGTTCCAATATCTTCTACAATATAGCGTTGAGCGCCTGTACGTTGCATGTGGCTTGCAATGCTGTGGCCGCCTATGGCGCGGTGGCGCCGTGGAACGGCTTCGGTACGCTGGTGGATGCCGGCTGTCAGGTAACCCTCACGGTGCAGGCCAACTACGCCTCGCGCGGCACGGTGACCGGCGGCGGCAGCTACAATGCCGGCACGCTGGTGACCCTGGCTGCACAGCCTGCCACGGGCTGCTTCTTCGCCTGCTGGCAGGACGGCGACACCCTCAATCCGCGCATGGTCAACGCGCTGACCGACTGCTCGTTTACTGCCATGTTCTTCCGCGAGCAGCGCGACACACTGTGGCTGGGTGATGGCGACACCCTGGTGCTGCACGACACGGTGGTGCTGTCCGACACCGTCTACCTGACGGTGCAGGTGCACGACACTGTTACCTTGTATGATACGATACACGATACCATCCTTCCGACCTTCTACAGGCTCGATGTGACCTCGGGCAATGTGGCACTCGGTGTCGGCGTGGGCAGTGCCCTGCTGCCGGCGGGCACCCTGGCCGAGGTGTGCGGGCTGCCCCTTGAGGGCGGTCGCTTCGTCTGTTGGCAGGATGGCAGCACTGAGAACCCGCGCCAGCTGACGCTGACGGGCAACACCTCGCTGCAGGCCGTCTTCGAGCAGCTGTCGGCGAGCGCCGTCGAAGCGTCTCCATGGAGGGTGTCGGTGTCGGAAAGGTATATGAAAATCAGCGGTGTGGCTGGGCAGCAGGTGAGGGTGTATGACGTGGCAGGGCGCCAGCTGTACGACACGACGGCACACCATGAGGCGCTCACCGTCAGGGTGGCCGCCCCGGGTGCCTATTTGGTTAGGGTAGGCGAGGGACCCGCCCGAAAAGTAATGGTTAATTAACGGCAAGAGAATATGAAACTGCAATTCATGGGTGCCACCCGCGAGGTGACGGGAAGCAAACACCTGATAACCACCAAGCGCGGAGTTAAGATACTGCTTGACTGCGGCATGTATCAGGGCAAGGGCCTGGAGACCGACGCGATGAACCGCGACCTGGGCTTCGACCCCACTGAGATTGACTACCTCATCCTCAGCCACGCCCATATCGACCACAGTGGCCTGATACCCTATATCTACAAGTTGGGTTTCCGCGGCACGGTGCTTTGCACTCCGGCCACGCGCGACCTTTGCGCCATCATGCTGGCTGACGCCGGCCGCATACAGGAGCAGGATACGCAGACCTTCAACAAGAAACGCAAGGCCCAGGGGCTGGAACCCGTAGAGCCCATCTACGACGAGCAGGACGCACAGCAGTGCATGAGCTGTTTCATCAGCGTGCCCTACCATAAGAAATTCAACATCGAGGGCGAAGTGACGGTGGAGTTCTTCGACGCCGGCCACATCCTCGGCTCGGCGCTCGTCTACCTCGAAATCAAGGACGGCCGTCGCACGATACGCCTCGGCTTCACGGGCGACATCGGCCGCTACGACAAGCAGATACTCAAGGACCCCGAGCCGTTCCCGCAGGTGGACTACCTCATCATGGAAAGCACCTATGGCGACCGACTGCACGAGAGCATACAAGATGCCGAGCAGGAACTGCTGATGGCGGTGCTCGACACCTGTACCAAGAAGAAGGGCAAGCTCATCATCCCCAGCTTCGCCATCGGCCGCGCCCAGGAAATCATCTATGCGCTCGACCGGCTGGAGCATGTCAAGCTGCTGCCCGACATCGACGTCTTTGTGGACAGCCCGTTGAGCGTCAGCGCCACCAACATTATGCGCCTGCACACCGAGTGCTTCAACCAAAACATCGCCGAATACTGCCAGACTGACCCCGACCCCTTCGGCTTCAACAGGCTGCACTACATACAGAGCGTGATGGAGAGCAAACAACTCAACATCAGGCACAAACCTTGCGTCATCATTGCCGCCAGCGGCATGATGGAGGCTGGCCGTGTGAAGCACCACCTGGCCAACCACATCGACAATCCCGCCACGACTATCCTCTGCGTGGGCTACTGCGAGCCCTCGACGCTGGGCGCCAAGATTATGCGTGGCGACGAGACGGTGAGCATCTTCGGCCAGGTGCACAAGGTGCGCGCCGAGTTGCGCCGCATTGACTCATTGTCGGGCCACGGCGACTACAGCGAGATGATGCGCTATATCTCCTGCCAGGACAAGAAGAAGGTGAAGTATATCTTCCTGGTGCACGGCGAGGCGGAGACGCAGCAGCACTTTGCCGAGACGTTGGAGAAAGACGGATGGAAGCATATCAGTATCCCCGAATTCCGCGAGGAGGTGGATTTATAGGATGAAGGTGTTGATGGTCATATTGTCCCTCTTGGTGGCCACCTGCACGGCGCAGGTGCCGCAGCAGCCCTTGTCGGCATCCGCCGGCCTGGAACTGCCCGCCTACGGCGAGGAGGAGGACATTGTGGTGCGCACCGGCTACACGGCCTCCTACAACCACACAACCCTTACACCCAATTGGGTGGCGTGGGAGTTGACGGCTGAGGAATTGAGCGACGCTTACGACGTCAATTGCCCCTTCAGCCGCGACCCCAACGTCGACTACCCCAAGGCCAGCCGCGAGGACTATGCCAACAGCGGCTGGGACAAGGGCCACATGGCGCCGAGGGCCGACATGAAGTGGAGCGCGCAGGCGCTGGAGGAGAGCTATTACTTCACCAATGTCTGCCCGCAGGACCACGAGATGAACAGTCAGGCTTGGCGTAAGATTGAGGAGCTGACACGTAGGCTGGCCAAACGCTATGGCAGCGTCTATGTCGTCTGCGGTCCCGTGCAAGGCACAGGGCGCTATGGCACCATAGGCAAGGCCGGCGTGCAAGTGCCCGATGCCTTCTTCAAGGCGCTGGCTGTGCAGACCCACGGGGGCTTCGTCACGGTGGGCTTCCTGGTGGAGAACAACAAACAGGACGGCTCGCCGAAGCGCTATGCCGTCACCGTCGACAGCGTAGAAGCGGTCATAGGCCGCAACCTCTTCCCCTCGCTGCCCGAGGAGGCGGAGGCTTCGTTCGATTGGAGTCATTGGAAATATTGAAAACAATACACATCAAGTTATGAAAATAAGTTACATTTTGACCCCGCTGCTGGCATTGGCCACCCTCGCCGCCTGCAAGCAGAATGTGCAGGAACCTGTGACGGTGCCCGAGGAACCCGTGGAAGAGACAGTCGCCGCAGAGCCCGTCGAGGCTGAGTCAGTGACGCTTGTGCCGGTCATCCGCGACGCCAAGCCCGCCCCCAAGCCCGCTGCCACCCAAGCCGCTGTTGCCCGTAAGCAACAGGACAACAACAAAAAGGGTGAAACCATCTATGTGGAGACCGACGGTGCGCAGGGCCGCGTGTGGGGACATGTCACCATGTATGGCGACCGTGGCAACGGTACCATCCATGATTGGGACGAGAACACTTGGGCAGTGAACGTCACCCGCCACGGCAACGAGCTCTATGCCACCGACCAAAACTCGCGCTTGTATGTATTCAAACTGAAACAAAATAAAACACAAGAATAATGAAAACCACAGCAGAACTCCAGCAGATTGCGACGCAGGTGCGCCGCGACATTCTCCGTATGACCACTGCCGCCAAGAGCGGCCACCCGGGCGGCTCGCTCGGCACCACCGATTGGTTTGTGGCCATGAACTTCAATATCATGGACTTCGACCCGCAGAAGTTCACCATGAGCGGCGAGGGTGAGGATATGCTCTTTGTCTCGCAGGGCCATATCACGCCGGTCATCTACAGCACCATGGCCCGCCGCGACTACTTCCCCGTCAGCGAGTTGGCTACCTTCCGTAAGTTCGGCACCCGTCTGCAGGGCCACCCCTCCACCGAACACGGCCTGCCGGGCATCCGTATGGCTTCGGGCTCCCTCGGTCAAGGTATGAGCGTCGGCGTAGGTGCCGCCCTCGGCAAGAAGATGACCGGTGACAAGCACATGGTCTACACCATGCATGGCGACGGTGAATTGGAAGAAGGTCAGATCTGGGAGGCCGTGATGTTTGCTGGCGCCAAGAAGGTAGATAACCTCATCAGCACCATCGACTACAACAACCAGCAGATCGACGCCACGGTGGACGAAGTGATGAGCCTCGGCGACCTCAAGGCCAAGTTTGAGAGCTTTATGTGGAAGGTGGTGGTCATTGAGAACGGCAACGACATGCAGCAGGTGCTCGACGGCATGGCCAAGGCCAAGCAGATGAGCGGCCAGGGTGCGCCGGTGTGCGTCATCCTCACCACCAAGATGGGCTACGGTGTCGACTTCATGCAGGACACCAACAAGTACCACGGCTCGGTGCTCAGCGCCGACGACCTGCCCAAGGCTCTCGCCCAGTTGCCCGAGACCCTCGGCGACTTCTGATTGGATTGCGCCCTAAAACACAATATTTTCGCTTTTTTTGCGTTAGTATCGCGAAAAAGTTGTATCTTTGCACCGCAAAATATAGTATAAAAGATGAAGAAAAATATCGCTCTCGTCCTTGTCCTGCTCATGGCAGGCACAGCATTTGCAGGCCCCAAGCCCCGCAAGAATTCGCGCACCGAAATGGGTATCCACGGCAACGCCATCTATGTCATAGAGTATACCTACAACCTCCGCGGCGGACGCGACGGTGGCCGGCAGCTCGTCTGCATCGATAGCATCACCTTTGACAAGCGCGGCAACTTCGCTGACAAGTTCCGCACCAAGGCCGACGACTATACCTGGTACAGTTACTACTTCGACGTCAACGGCTACAGCCTGGGCTGGAACGAGTACAACCGCGAGAAGATGCTCACCGGCCGCACCGCCTACCTCAACGACCGTGACGGCAACCGCATCGAGCGCACCGTGTTCCTCGGCAACCAGATGACCAAGAAGGAGAGCAGCACTTTCAAGAACGGCCTCAAGGTGGAGGAGCAGAGTTTCGACCAGGACGGCGAAATGACCGAGAAGCGTACCTACAAATATGACCAGAAGGGCAACTGCACCGAGATGGAGTTCTACAACCGCGACGGCGAGCTGATGCAGCACTACCTCTACAAGTATGATGCCCGTGGCAACCGTGTGGAGTGGCGCTTCTACGATGCCGACGAGTTCCTCTCGGCTCTGACGACCTACTACTACGACGACCACGACAACCTCATTGAGGTCAGCTCGTTCAACTATGACGAGCACCTCAATTGGAAGCACAGCTACGTCTACGAGTACGACGAGGACGACAACTGGGTGCGCCAGACCATCTACCGCAACAACGTGCCCTATCAAGTCATTGAGCGCGAGATTGCCTTCCCGGTGGATAGATAATTATACAACAATATAAGAAGAGGGCCACATCAATGGTGTGGCCCTCTTCCTTTTACCCAAACAGCGACATTTGTCTGACGCCTTGGGCGCAATAGTGCTGGTAAGGGCAGGCGTAGGGCTCGAGGCAGTGCTGACCTGTGGGTGTGGCGGGCTCGCCGCTGCGGATGATCTCTTTCATGGCGGCGATGTTCTTTTCTATTTTCTCATGCTGCTCTTGCAGGGCGGCGGAGAGTTCCTCTTTGATGAAGCCGCCGGCGGGGTTGGCGTAGACGATGCTGAAGGTGTTTATCTCCCTACAGTGGGAGATGACATAATGTTGCAGGGCGGCGTCGCGGCGGTAGGTCTCGCTGAGGGTGTTGCCGCTTTTCACCTCATATATATCTAATGTGCCGTCGGGGCGCTTGTGGACCACGTCGGCCAAGACCAGCACGTCGTCGTATGAAAAACCCGCCTCGAAGAGGTCTATCTCCTCTTCCTTGTCTAATAATTGCGCCGTGCGCTCAGGGTAGGCGTCCACGTTGCGCTTCAGCTCGGCGCTGAGGTCAATGCCGTCGGGGAAGGTGGCCTTGAAGGCGTACTCGAAGTCGCGGCCACGGTCGAAGCGGCGCATCTGCTCGCGCGTGTACTTCGCCAAGCGCGGGTTGTGCACGTCGAGCCACAGGGCGCGGTCGCACTGCAGGCCGCGGATGTACTTGCTCTTGCTCAACAGATGGCTCATCGCTTCAGATTTTGTCTCAATCAGATTGTAAAAGATTTTAAAAGAATAATGATTGCGTAGCCTTCTTTTCTAATCTTTTACAATCTGATTGAGCTTTAAAAACACATCATCTAAAGAATTTACCGAGACCAGCCCGGCGTCGCTGCGCATCAGGCCCTCCTCTTTGATGAGGCGGAGCTGTTCGAGGAAGGGGTTGTAGTAGCCGTCGATGTTGAGGAGTATCATCGGCTTCTGCTGATAGCTGCCGTCCAACACTCGTTTGCCGTCGACTATCTGCAGCTGATTCATGACCATGACTTCGGAGACTTCGTCGATAGTGCCGATGCCGCCGGGGAGGGCGATGAAGGCGTCGCAGAGGGCGAGGATGCGTTCCTTGCGCTCGGCCATGCTGCCGACGCGGACGAGCTCGGTGACGCGCTGCGAGTGGATGATGTCGTCGCTGAAGAGGTTGGGGATGACGCCGACGACGCGGCCTCCCTCCTCCAGCGCCGCGCCGCTGACCACGCCCATGAGGCCGAGGTTGGATCCGCCATAGACGAGGGTGTGCCCCTCCTGCGCGATGCGGCGGCCGAGGACGGCGGCGGCCTCGACGATTTCCTTGTTGTGCGGCAGCGAAGAGCCGCAGAAGACTGCTGTGTTCATTTATTGTCGGCTTTCGGTTTGTTTTTAGACTGAGACTTCTTCTTTATCTGGTGGTAGAATATGGCAGTTCCAAGGCTGACGAGGGAAACCAGCGGCGTCGATATGAGGCCTATCCAGAGGTCGAGATTGTCGGGCCATTGGTGCTCGACAATGACATCCTTCCATAAAATGTACGCCACGAGGGCGAATACGATACCCCAGAAAAAGAGTATATGGCGTCCATATTTATCGATAGTCGATTGTCTCATTTTCTTCTCCTTTGCCTGTGTCTTAATCGTCTGTTATTCCCGAGTCATCTCCGTGCATTGTCCGACGGTGATCGGAGGAGAGTCGGACTTTAGTCGGACATGGTATGGAGTTGGTGTTGGCTTAGAGTGAGTTGTGCAAGTGTTAATTTTGGTTAAAACAAGGCCCGCGCCACAGGTGCGGGCCCTAACTCTGATGGCTTGTTAGCCTTCGTGGTTTTCCGAAATCATCTCGACCAGCTTCAGGAGGCCGATGATAAGCAGGGTGCCACCACCGCAAAGTATCATGATGTATCCTTCATTGAGGTGGGTGAGGCGGAACACTACTCCGATGAATAGAACGGCAAGCGCTATCCATAGGAGTTTTTTTATGAAGTTTTTGTATCCTTCTGTTTTAAATAAAGTACTAAACATAGGGTTGCATTTTATTTCTTCTTCCAGCGCTTGAGCTGCGGGAAGTATTGCAGGAGCTGCTGGCGGTACTCGTCGGCGGTGAGTTGCTGGCCGGTGCTGCGGTTGAACTCGTCGACGTACTGGACGCAGAAGTCTATCATCTGCTCCATGGTGCAGTCGGCGGTGAAGTGGCCATCTTTGTAGCAGTAGGTGCAGTAGTCGGGATTCTCGCTTGTGACCTCGTCGGTCAGCGGCATTCCGCAGCTCTGGCAGTAGCGCTGCTGCGGGGCGCCGGGCTTGCGCTGCAGGATGGCGTAGACCTTGGCCATGATGTCGGCGGCGCGGAGGTGGTAGTTGGTGAGCATCTCGTCGGGAGTGCCGCTCTCGCCGAAGCGGTCGTCCACGGCCACGTACTCCATGGGTGTGGGGCAGTGCAGGGCGAGGGTCTGGGCGATGCTGTCGCCGAGGCCGCCGTTGAAGAGGTGCTCCTCGCAGGTGACGACGGCGCCGGTCTTGCGGGCGCTGGCCACGACGGCCTCCACGTCGAGGGGCTTGATGGTGTGGATGTTGATAACCTCGCAGCTGATGCCTACCTTCTCGAGCATCTCGGCGGCCTGCAGGGCTTCCCACACAAGGTGGCCGCAGGCGAAGAGGGTCACGTCGGTGCCCTCGCTCAGCAGCTGGGCCTTGCCGATTTCGAATTTTTCATTCTCCGGCAGGAAACAGGGCATCTTGGAGCGGCCGAGGCGCAGATAGACGGGTCCGACGTGCTCGGCGGCGGCCAGCGTGGCGGCCTTGGCCTGGTTGAAGTCGGCGGGCACGAGGACGGTCATGTTGGGCAGCACCTTCATCAGGGCGATGTCCTCCATGGTCTGGTGCGTGGCGCCGTCCTCGCCGAGGGAAATACCGGCGTGCGAGCCGCAGATTTTGACGTTCTTGTTCGAGTAGCACACCACCTGGCGGATCTGGTCGTAGACGCGGCCGGTGACGAACTCGGCGAAGCCCCCGATGAAGGGTACCTTGCCGCAGAGGCTCAGGCCGGCGGCAATGCCGACCATATTGGCCTCGGCGATGCCGCACTGGATGAAGCGCTCAGGGAACTCCTTGGCGAAGCCGTCCATCTTGACGCTGCCTTTCACGTCCGCGCTCAGGGCGACGACATTCTCGTTCTTGCGGCCAGCCTCTACCAGGCCTTCGCCCATGCCGGCGCGCAACTCTTTGCTTGATTGTTTTTCGTAGTGGGTCATTGTTATTTTGTTTTATTTGTTTCTTAAGCTTTCAATTTCTTTGGTTATCTCATCAATTACTTCAGGGTTAGCAATCTTGCCGTCCAAACTGAAAACCACAAATACTTCTCCGCCATACTTCTCTTTGAAGTCCTCAAAGCTGGCTTTCATCCTTTCGGTAAGAGAATAACCACCAAAATTGGCATTTGCTGTCACTGGCTTAATTTGAATGCCAATCTGATAGTCGCCAACATGGGCAACATAATCGATATCACCAGCGTGATCAAGTTCAGGGTCACTTTCCTCAAAAGCAATGTCTTTAAATATCTTTGCCAAACCGTCATTTACAACAGATTTTTCTCGCTGATAACCATCAAATGTACGGTTGATTGTTAGATTGTATACATAGTTTATGCAGTCCTGACGGGTTAAACTATTGATTGCTTCTTGTAATTGTGGAATTACAAGTTCAGTCATCTTGGTATACAAACGTTCTCCAAGTTCTAATAGAGATTCTCTCGATATTCTAACTGGAGTTTTACCCTCGGTCACTGCGTTTTCAAAGTACCACCTCTCCCATTCTTCAATAGACGAAGGTTGGCATTGACGAATCAGATTCATCACAGCCCCGACTTTGTTTGGACGAGTGAGTTGGTATAATTGGCATGTATGGTTCAAAAGAAACTCTTTCTTGCCCGCAAAGGTCATTGAATATGTTTTCATCTCTTATTGAATTGGATTATGTGGATTAGTGTTGTTCCAAGCCCGTTTAATAGCGGCACTACGCTCACTTATTTCTTGTGCTCTTTCATCTAAAGAAGAAATGTGGTTTTGAACTTCCTGTTTATCATTAGAACGCCAGTATCCCAGAACAGGGATGCTTAAAATGATGTGTCCGGCCATAATAGCATCTCTTATTAATCCTCTCGCCTCAACCTGATTTCCATCTGTTGGTAGATGCAGTTGACGAGCAATGTCTTCCGCATGTATTGCATTTTGTTTTCCATAGGGAATAACTCCTAATAATTGCTGAATTGTTGCCATATTATCAATAGTTTATAAACTTATTTCTATATTTATATGCTATACTTGTGTCTGCTATTGCCAACTTCTCTTTTAGAATATGTGCATTTAGGAATGTTCGGTTTTCTAAATAGAGATAACACAATAGTTGGTTCTGTGAGTCGTACTTTATTTTGTCAAACCTCATGTATACTTTATGTCCTTTCGTTTTGCTTTGGAGATAATCTGTAGCCTGTTCTACTTTGGTCGGGTTTGGTTCAACACCTAATAGTTTTATGACCAAACCGGTGTTCAATTCCAATAAATTTGGAGACAACACTTGTTTAACAGAATAAAGTTCCTCTCGCTCACCACTATTCTTGTCAATTTTAGAGCCGAACTGAAGTTTTTTTACATCAACTTTATTGTTCATCTTCAGTGGATCATAAAACAAATAAGGAAGAGTGTCCATCCGTCCAGTTAATCGATACGATGCCTCGTCCTCACGGATGTTGTAGATATTTTGGTCAAAAATAGATCTATTGATTACCTTCTGCTCATAATATTGCCTGAAATCTTTGTTGATTTCATAGCCGATAGAGTCCCTATTAAGATTCCTTGCTGCTAAAGCAGTTGTTCCGCTACCCATGAAAGGGTCGAAAATGGTCTCTCCTGCAAAAGAGAACATCTTTATCAGTCGTGCAGGGAGTTCCTCCGGGAACATCGCAATATGTCCGTCCTGTCGTGCACCTGCAAATGTCCAATGTGAAGCAAATAATTTGTTCCACTCGTCCTTTCCAATCTCCGACATTTCTTTTTGCTCTTTTGTGGGCATAGGTGCTTTACCCTGTTTTTTGAAAATCAGGATGAATTCGTAATCAATCTTTAGGATACCATTACGAGGATAAGGGAAACTGCCCATCACAACGCCGCCGCCCGTAGTATGCATAGATGTCTGTTTCTGCCATATTACGGCTCCCATGTAATCAAGACCTAATGTCTCACAAAAGCGTATAATCTCAGTCCTGATGGGAATAACCTTATATCTACCATAATATACAGAGCGGGCAAATTGATCTCCGATATTGATGCACAGACGACATCCGTCCTTCAAAATACGATTGCATTCTGACCATACAAGATTCAGATTGTTGATGTAAGACTCATAGCTCTCATTAAATCCTATTTGATCATCGGTACCATAATCCTTCAACTGCCAGTATGGAGGGGAAGTAATGATTAGATGCACTGACTTGTCTGGCATCAGACTCATGTTTCTGCTATCTCCATTTATGAGAGTATGTCTTGTTTGAATCATATTGTCAATAATTGTTAAAATTGTATCTTTGTTGTCTGTGAGCTTTCTATCACAAACCGCTTGGTTTGTACTTTTTTGTATGCTGTGGTGTTCTGGGGGTGGAGGACGAGTTCGTACTGGCCGGGTTGCAATAATAGCCGTTCGCCGGCGGTGCTGGGGTTGAGGTCAGTGGCGAATTCCACCTGGCCGTCGCGCAATCTAAATATGGCACCAGTGGTGATGCCCTTGGGCTTGCTGAGCACCAGCATGCCGGGCATAGGTACCGAGAGCTCGGTGGCGGCATTGCCGCGCACCTCGACATTGCGGAGCACAGTAACAGGTAGCGTTTGCACTTCCACGTCATAGCGGCCAGCAAGGTACTGTCCCACCTCGCCAACTTCCTGGGCTGCCACACGTTCACCACTTCCGGCACGGCGCACGATGGCGTCCACGGCCGACTGTGTCCATTGTGGGCGTTGGCCGCTGTAATGCACCTTGAGGGCGCCTTCGCTGACGGTGATGTCGATATTGTTCACGCGGTCGATGCTGAACTGCATGGCCTCGCGGCGCAGCGGCGGATGGGTGAAGACGGTCATGTCGTAGGTCATTAGCGGGTCCATCAGCAGCGTGTCGGGCTTCAGCTTGCCGTCGACGCTGTAGATGGTGCTCTGGCGTATGACGCCGGTGCGGTGGTCGTAGAAGGCCACAGGGTGCTCCGTCTCGTAGAGGTCGCCGCCGCCGTCCACCATGTTCAGCACCACCTTGGCCTTGTGGCCGCTGAGGCGGAAGATGTCGTAGAGCGTCTTGGCGAACTCCTCCTCGTGCGGCACCGGGAACACGCTGCCGGCGCACGAAGCATAGGATGTCGAGCCGTTGCCGATGCAGAGCACAAAGGTCTGCACCACCACGCCGCTGAGCTGCACCTGACGTGCCACATCGCATATCTCGGCGTCGCAGTCGTCCATGCCGTCGGTAATAATCAATATAAGGTTGCGCGACGAGCCTGTGGCGGGGAAGTCGCTGAGGGCGTCAGTGAGCGCTGCTGCCGCCGTGCAGCCGCCCTGCGGCACGAGGGTCTTGATCTTGCTCTGCAGGCGGTAGATGTTGTTCTCGCCGAAGGGCACCTCGAGGCGCGTACCGAACTGCTCCTTGTTGAGATGACCGAACACGCGCAGGGCCACATCGACGTCGTGCTGCTTGGAGATGCTGTCGAGGAACGACAGCAGCACCTGCTGCGTCACCTTTATCTTGCTGTTGCTCTGCCAATGGTCCCACATGGAGTTGGAACAGTCCATGATAAGCAGCAGCCTTGTCTTGTCGGGCTGTTGGGCGATAGCCGAGGCAGCGAACCCCGTCAGCAGCAGCACTATGAGCAGCTTGCGCATGGGTTATTTGGTTCTGTTTTTGCGAATGAAGAAGAGTATGCAGAGCGCCAGCGTGATGACGGCGGCGATGCCGTAGCCGAGGGAATGCGGCAGGACACTGCCGAGGCCCTCTTTCTGTGCCACGAGGAGGAAGCTGATGGTCACCATGCTCATGAAGAGGGCAGGGATGAGGGTGATCCAATACCAGGCTTTGCCGGGCAGGTGGCGCGAGAGGAACACGGTGACAGCCCAGAGGGTGACCATGGCCAGGAATTGGTTGGCCCACGAGAAGTAGCGCCAGATAACCTGGAAACCTTCCTTGTCGACCAGCGAGAAGACCAGCAGTGCGGCGGCCAGCACAAATACCGGCAGGGCCACCAGCAAACGCTTGGGAACGGGCTTTTGGTCCACGTGCATGAAGTCGGCCACAATCAGTCGCGCCGAGCGCAGGGCGGTGTCGCCGCTGGTGACGGCCGCGCTGATGACGCCGAGGATGCAGATGACGGCGATGACCTTGGGGAACCACTCGTTTGCGATGACGCCCACCATATCGTTACCGCTCTTGCCGATGCACAGCTCGGGTTTGTCGTGGAAGAAGTAGGTGGCGGCGGCAGCCCAGATGAGAGCTACCACGCCTTCGGTAATCATGGCGCCGTAGAAGATGGGGCGTGTCTGCTTTTCGTTGATCATGCAGCGAGCCATGAGGGGGCTCTGGGTGGCGTGGAAGCCGCTGATGGCACCGCAGGCGATGCTAATGAACATCATGGGGAAGATGGGGTTGGTGGCGGCCTGCGGGTGGCGGTTCTCCATGCCCTGCCACACCTCGGGTATCGGCACACGGTAGACCACAAAGGCCACCACGATGGCCACAGCCATGGCCAGCAGCAGAATGCCAAAGATAGGGTATATCTTGCCAATCACCTTGTCGATAGGCAGCAGGGTGGCCAGCAGGTAGTAGGCGAAGATGATGCCCACCCAGATGAAGATATTCCAATCGGGTGTGAAGTTCTGGTTGAGCAGCACGGCGGGGGTATTCACAAACACGGCGCCCACCAGGATCATCAGCAGCACCGTGAAGCCGCGCATGAACTGCTTCATGCCGTTGCCCAGGTATTTGCCGTGTATCTCGGGCAGCGAGGCGCCGTCCTGACGGATGCTGATAAAGCCCGCGATGAAGTCGTGCACCGCACCGGCGAAGATGCAGCCGAAGACAATCCAGAGGAACGAGGCAGTGCCGAACTGCGCACCCATGATGGCGCCGCAGATGGGACCCACGCCGGCAATGTTGAGGAATTGGATGAGGAAAATGCGCCACGGTTTCATGGGCACGTAGTCCACTCCGTCGGGGTGCGCCACGGCGGGCGTGGTACGTTGCGGGTCGACGCCGAGAATGCGCTCCACCACCTTGGAATAAAGCAGGTAGCCAAGTACCAGCAGTATGACAGCGATAATGAATGATACCATGATGTAGTGGTTTTATGTGTTAGTCGTTGTAAATCTTATGCAGTTCCACCTCGTAGATGAAGGGGGTGAAGCCGGGTATCGGGTCCGAACCGCGCTCGCCGAAGGCCAGCTGATAGGGGAAGTAGAAGCGGTAGATGCTGCCTTCGTTCATCAACTGCATGCCAGCAATCAGGCCCGGGAACATGGGCTTGCCCACCACATGCAGTATGGGGTCGCGTTTGCCGTAGGTCTGGTCGTAGGCCTCGCCGCTGAACATCAGGAAGCTGCGGTAGTCGAAACTGACGCGCAGGCCCACTTCCGCCGTGCGGCCCGTGCCTTGTTTCAGCACCTCGTAGTAGAAGCCGACGGGATGCTTCTTGACGTTGGGGTTCTCTTTCTCCAGGTTGGCGAAATAGGCCTCCTGCTGACGATCCACCATCGACTTGTTGCCCTCGGCTTTGCGCAGCGCCTCTTGCTGCTGCATGAAGATGATGTAGTTCATCGCGTCATGGAAGGCACTGTCGCTGATGGGCTGCTCCTTGCCGTCGAGGGTGTGCTTCATGGCCTGCATCACCAGGTCGTAGTCGAGCTGTATATTCTCCATCTGGTCCAGCGCCAGGCCCAGGTTTTCGCCCATCACCCACGAGAGGGTGTCGGTCTGGTTCTCCAGCCTTGGGGCCTTGCTCTTTTCTCCGCAGGCTGCCAGCAGTAATACTGCCAGCGCACCAATCAGTAATCTCTGTTTCATATATTTTTCACTTTTCATTTTTCACTTTCCTCGTCCCTGCATGATGATAATCACCGTGTAGAGGAGTATCTTCAGGTCGGTGCTGAGCGACATGTTGTCGAGATACAGCAGGTCGTAGCGTAGGCGCTCCACCATCTCGTCCACCGTCGAGGCATAGCCGTATTTCACCTGGCCCCACGAGGTGATGCCGGGTTTCACACGTTGCAGCAGCAAGTATTCGGGTGCACGCTTCACAATCTGGTCGATGTAGAACTGCCGCTCGGGACGGGGGCCCACCAGGCTCATCGTGCCCTTAAGCACATTGTAGAACTGAGGTATTTCGTCCAGCCTCACCTTGCGCATGAAGCGCCCGAAGGGGGTGATGCGAGGGTCGTTGTCCTTGCTCAGTGCGGGACCGCTCTCCTCGGCGTCGACATACATCGAGCGGAATTTGTGCATCTTGAACGGCTTGCCGTGGTAGCCTATGCGCTCCTGGGCGTAGAAAACGGGCCCGGGGGAGGTGAATTTCACTATCAGCGCCGTTACAAGGAAGACAGGCGACAGCAGCACCAGCGCCACTATTGAGATAAGGATGTCGAAGATGCGCTTCAGCGAGTACTGCCACTCGTCCATCAGGCGGTTGTTGATCACTATCAACGGCGAGTGGAAGATGCTCTCCTGCTTGATGGAGCCCACCATGAGGTCGCGGGCGTCGGGGGTAATCTTGATAATCATGTCGCCCGCTTCGTCCACGGCCCGCAGCAGTTCGTTCACGCGGCCACGATCCTCGTCCTCGACGGCGATAATCACCTCCTCCACGTTGTGGCGCTCCACCACCTCGCGCAGGTTGTCTATCTTGCCCAGGCAGGGCATCACCTTCTCCACCCCCTGCTCTCCGTTCTGCGCTCTGCGCTCTGCGCCCTCTATGTCGATGCAGCCCACGAAGAGCTCGCCCGAGTAGGTCTCCTGGTTCTCGAGGTCGAGGTAGGTCTGCAACGCCTTGCGGCCGGTGCCTATCATCAGCGTCGGGAAACCGATGCGGCGGTTGTGCACGCGCCCCACGGTCTGCGTGGTGATGAGCAGACGGGGGATGTAGGTCAACGTGAAATGTACCGCCAGCAGAAAGAGAAACGAGGCGTAGTGGTTGCGGTAGGAGGGCATCTCGTCGTCGATGAGCAGCACGAAGAAAATCACCACCACGCCCAGCACGGTGGCTATCAGGGTTTCAATCAGCTCTTTCAGTCGGGCGCGATGTAGCACGTTGCGATACATGCCCTGGATGGTGTAGAGCACCAGCCAGCCGGCGGTGACCACCAGCAGTCCTGTCCAGAAGTGCGGGTCGTTGAACACATGGCGCAGTCCTTCCCATCCGTCGGCCTCGAGTACCGTCTTGCGGAAGACGAAGAGCGCCGCCCACGCCAGCATGGCCGACAGGGTGTCGCAGACAATATATTTGGCTGTTTGTTTCTTTTCCATGTAGATGTCGGTTGTCAAGTTATCAGTTGTCGGTTGTCGGTTGTCAGTTTTTATAGCACCACGCTCGTGGTCAGCACGCGCACATTGTCGAGCCGTATGTCGCCCTCGACGCCGTTCTCGTTCAGGGCCGAGAACGACAGCGTGAAGTCTTTGTAATGATTGAAATAGGCCCAGGTCTTGCCCAGGTTGATGTATAGGTGCTTCCAGGTCGACGACTTGCGCACCACCATCACGGGCTGCTTGTCGATGGCGCCGCCCGAGTCGTAGCGCGAGTTCATATACACCTCGAAGTCCATGTCGCTACGGGTGTCCAGCTCCAGGTATACCAGCTTGGTGGGGTCGGTGACGGTGATGGTCGGCTCCAGCGCGAAGTCCACATAGCTGCGGTCCGCCGGCACATGCACATAGCCGTAGCCCTGTCCTGTGCAGGCGTCGGCCGTGGCGCCGGTGGCCCACTGCATCACCGAGTCGAAATAGATGTCGCTTGCCGGCGGCTCGAAGGGCACAAAGATACGCATATCCTCGCGCGTCAGGTTGTAGGTCGTGGTGTCGGTGCCAAAATCCAGCGTGGCGCCTTTCACGAGGGTGCCGCCTTCATGGCGTATACGGTGGTAGAACGTGTAGAACGGCAACGCCAACGAGCTGCCGCTCTGCTGTATGGCGGGGTAGAAGTCGATGTAGTCCAGCTCGCCCTGGTAGAGTATCGGCACCGTGAACGGCAGTTCGAACAGTCCGATGGTATCCACCTTCGACGCCCCCGGACGGTGGGCCACCACGTAGGCCGCCACAATGTCGCTGGTGAGCATGCCCGGGTCGTTGAACAGCAGGTGGTTGTCGTTGGGTTGCAGTATGATGGACTCCAAGTGGATGAACGACGGCTCGGTGAACTCGTCTTCCTCGCAGCTGGTGGCCAGCAGCGCCGCCAGGGCTATCAGGGGCAGTATGAGATGCTTTTTCACGTATTGTTTTCCTTTTTAAAATAATAAAACTCTTAACGTAGGAAAACAATAAATAGTATGTATATATAAAAATAAAGTGAAAAAGACTACCGCAACACCGCCACCTTGCGTGTCGGCAGGTTGCCCACGCGCACCATGTAGATGCCCGCCGTCGGCACCGCTATTCTTCGCTGCTCCCCTAAGTTAGGAAGAGAAATGCCTGTGGCATTTCGGGCCGAGCATACGCTGACTGAGGAGTGTGTCACCTCGCGCCCCAGCATGTCGTACACCCTCACCTCGCGGCCCTCGGCCCCCTCCACCACGATGCTGCTGCGCTGGCTGGTGATGCGCACCCCGTCGGCCTCCACCTCGTCGATGCCCACAGCCGTGAATACCACTTCGTTGCTCCAGTCGCTCCACACAATGGTGTCATAGCCTGCGGTAATGTATCGGCAGGCCTTGCGCACCCACACCGAATAGTTTGTGTCGGGCTCTAAATTGGTGAAGGTATAGAAGGTGTCGGTGGTGTAGAACATGGCCCCCGAATCGGGCTTATTGCCGACGGGACCGATGGAAACCTGATACTGCTCTGGCGTCTCGTTCTGCCGCCACGCCACCGTCGCCGACAGATACCCCTGCTCCACCAACTGTAGATTTTCCATCGCAGTACACCGCAATTTTACTATGGGGAATATGCCTCCCCCTAAAGCAGCAGCACTCACGTAAGAAATATCTGTAATTGTGTCCAAAGAGAGTGATTGAAACCATGGTTGTATTGGTGTACTTGGTGAAATATTATAGTAGCCAACATACATATAATACCACCTCTCGGGGTCCTGAATTTGCTGATACCACTCCCTCCATACCGACCGACGCTCCTGAGGCCAATAGGTGGAGATATAAAACGTATCGCAGGTGGCGTTTATCATGTGTGGTATGTCAAAATAAAACTCATAGCAGGGGACTACATAATTGCCTGCATGATAACATGAATTGTCCTCCACATAATAGTTGAAATAACATGACTTGTACATGTTGTCATATACATTTGCCGAGTCTATGAAGGCAATTGATGGAGGTGTGCCTGATGCCGCATGCTTGTACAGAAGAAATGAGGGAGGATACACACCCTCAATGTCAATAGGGAAATTCTTTGCCGTGATGGCGATACCATAAATAAAGGTTCCCGGGGTTTCCGCACAAAACTGCTGAATAATATTATCGACGCCAATATTATTTCTTCCAGTAAATTCTGTCGTAGAATAAAACGGCCCATGTTCATTAAATAGATACCACGGATCCTGCTCGAAGATAGTGTCCTGAGCGCATACAATACCACTTAGAATTAGTATTATTTCGATGATGCCAAGTCTTTTCATAGGTGGAGCGGTTTAAATTTGACTGCAAAGATACGCATTTTCCCCAATGTGGCAAAATTTTTATTTATCCCGCTGCGCGTAATCCATAAATCCAGATGAAAAATTTACAAGATTTACAGGATTACCGCCAACGGCGGGGAGGTGAAAAAGCGGTGACAAAAATAGGTCGTGCGCGATGTAAATAGTTGTCGGTTGTTGTTTGTCAGTAGTCAGTTCGGCCTCTGAATAACTCCTAAAAATGGCCTTCTGTTGGACAAAAACGGGTGTTGGTGGCAATTGATAGTGCTAATAATCATGTTATAAACATGTTAACGGCTGTATCGTCCCGCACCAACTCCGACTCTGGTCCGACTCTGGTCCGACTCAAGTCCGACAGAAGTCCGACTGTGGTCGGAGAAAAGACGGTGTCGATACGGTGCGGATACGGTGCCGATACGAATAGGTCGTGCACGATGTAAATGGGTGGTCGGTGGTTGGTGGCCGGTGGTCGGGAAGGGGGTGTGTCGACGGCCGATTGGCGGTTACCGTTTTTTTTTGTATCTTTGCACCGCGAAAGTTTAAAAAAACGATATTGCTATGAAGGAACTTGCGATGCACGTCTACGACCTGATGGAGAACTCCACAGCCGCCAACGCCAAGGATATCAAGCTGACCATTGTGGACAGTTTGAAGAACAACGACTTCCACTTCACTATCGAGGACAACGGCAAGGGCATGAGCCCCGAGTTTCTGGCCAAGGTGACGGACCCTTACACGACGAGCCGCACGACGCGCAAGGTGGGCCTCGGGCTGCCGCTCATCAAGATGAACACGGAGAACTGCGGCGGCGGCATGAAGCTGACCAGCGAGCTGGGCGTAGGTACTCGGTTGGAATTCTGGTTCTTGCACAACCATTGGGACCGTCCGCCGATGGGCGACTTGCCGGGCACGCTGGTGATGCTGCTGTCGGCCCACGAGGATATTCATTTCATTATTACCTACCGCACTGACGAGGACGAGTTTGTGCTCGACACCGACGAGCTGAAGGAGGCGCTGGACGGCATGTCGATGAACGACATACATATCATCAACTACCTCAAGGAGATGATCTCGGAAAACCTGAAAGAGATAAAGGCCAATGAGTAGTCTCCCCGCCTTCGGCGGAAATCCTGGAAATCTTGGAAATGTGGATTTTATATATATATCCAGGATTTTCAAAGACTATAAAGCTAAATCTTGGAAATCTATGATAATCATGAATTTCCAAGATTTCCAAGATCTCACGAAGTGGGGAAAAAAGAATATGAAACGCATTGGTGTTTTGAGCGATACGCACGGGGTGGTGCCGCCGCAGGTCTACACGTTCTTCAAGGACTGCGACGAGTTGTGGCATGCCGGCGACCTGGGGCCCGGGGTGCTCGAGGAGTTGCGCGCCTGGAAAACGGTGCGCGCCGTCTATGGCAACTGCGACAGCTTCGCGCTGCACTATGAGCTTGAAGAACAGTTGTTTTTCGAGGTGGAGGGGCAGCGGGTGCTGATGATGCACATCGGCGGCTGGCCCGGCCATTATCCAACGGCGCTGCGCCGCACCCTTGAGCTGGCACGGCCCGACCTGTTTGTCTGCGGCCACAGCCACATACTGAAGGTGATGTACGACAGGGAGATGGGTTTCCTGCATATCAATCCGGGGGCTGCCGGCCGGTCGGGGTTCCACAAGAGCTGCACGCTGGTGCGTTTCGCCCTCAATCCGCAGCCCTGCGAATTGGAAATCATGGATTTCCCGAAGTTCCCCGAGGCTGATACTGCGCGATAGCGACGCCGGAGATGACAATGACGATGCCGGCCACCTTGAGCCAGCTGAAGGTCTCCTGGCCGATGAGGACGGCGGCGATGAGCGAGAAGACGGGGATGGCGTTGTTGAAGATGCAGGCCTCGGAGGCGCCGAGACGGCGCACGCCGATGTTGTAGAAGACGTAGGCGAGGGTGGAGCAGCAGATGCCGAGGGTGAGCAGCAGGAGGAGCATCTTGGGGCTCCACGAGAGCAGCGACAGGCGGCTGCCGTCGGTGAGCAGCATCAGCGGCAAGTAGTAAATCAGTCCAATCAGGTTTTGATAGGTGGTGATGGTGACGGAATTGTAGTGGTCCACAATCTTCACCAAGATTAGCGTATAGACTACGGCGATGAACACAGCGCCACTGAGGAACAGCAGTCCTTTGGCATTGCCTGTCAGTCCGTCGCCTCCGATGAGCATGATGGCTACGCCCACCAGCGAGAGGACTACGCCGATGAGCAGCGGCAGGTGTATCCGTTTGCGGTAGCCCAGCCACATGCCGAAGGGGACAAAGAGGGGGATGGTGGCCACGATGACCGAGGCCAGCGAGCCGCTGACGAGCTGCACGCCGCTGGTTTCGCAGAGGTTGTAGATGAAGGGCTCGCAGAGTGCCAGCAGGAGGAACCACTTGAGGTCTTCTTTACGCACACGCTCCATGTGGCCTGTCAGCAGCAGCACGGGCACCATCACCAGCGAGGCAATGGCCAGACGCAGGGTGATGAGGATGGTGACGGTGATGTGCTCTTCGCTGAGGAAGAGTTCCTTGGTCATGATGAAGCTGATGCCCCAGAAGATGGTGCTGAGCACCAGCACTATGTAGATGAGTGGTTTTTTCACTTAGAAGGGATAGTTGATGCCGAAGTTGGTAACGATTTGGTTGAAGCCCCAATGGGCCGGACGCCAGCGGAGGTCGTCGGCGTAGCCTGGGTCGTAGAGCGGTATGGCGAAGTCGACGCGGAGGGTGGCGATGGAGACGTTGATGCGGAGGCCGAAGCCCACGCCGACGGCCAGCTCGGAGGGGAGACTGTTCCACTTGATTTCGCCATCGCGATACTGCTCGGAGGCGTTGAAGAGCCACACGTTGCCGATGTCACTGAAGAGGGCGCCCTCGAGGATGCTGACGATGGGGAAACGGCTTTCGAGGTTGAGGATGAGCTGCAGGTCGCCCACACGCTCGAGGAGGTCGCCGCCGGCGGTGTAGCTGCCGGGGCCGAGGCGACGCAGCTGCCAGGCACGCATGGTGGTGGGGCCGCCACCGAAGAAGCTCTTTTCGTAGGGCATGGAGATGGAGTTGCCGTAGGGCAGGCCGGCACCGACGAGCAGGCGGGCTACGAGGGTGCTGCGGGTGCCTACGTAGCGGTAGCGGGTCCATTCGCCGCCGAGGCGTATGTATTGCGAGTAGGGGACGCCGAAGATTTGCTGCACGCCGTTCTCGTCGGTGGGTGCCGAAGCCAGACTTCCGATGCCGGCCAGCAGGTTGCCCGCGCTTTCGACGCTGAGGTGCAGCGCGTGGAAGTTGTTGCGGGTGCCGTACTGCTGGTTGGAGTAGGTGTAGTCGTAGCGGGCGTCCATGATGAAGTGGCTGCTGTATTGATACTTGAGGCGCAGGTCGTTGAGGCTGTTCATGCGGGCGGCGAAGCTCTCATCGACGGAGAGCATGCGGACGAAGGTGAGCTCGATGGGTAGCACCTGGTTGGAGGCGGTGCGCGAATGGCTCCAGGAGTAACCGAAGGAGGTGTTGGCGAGGATGCGCTCGAAGTAGTAGCGGTATTGGTAGCTGCCGCCAAGGCTGAGCAGGGTATGGGGCTTGGAACGTTGCCAGACGATGAATTGCTCAGAGAAGGGGATGAGGAAGACGGGCATGTCGAGGGTGGCGTCGAGGGTGGCCTCGAAGGCCGAGAAGTCGTTGTGCAGGCTGCCGCTGGCGCTGCCGAGGTTGAGCTTGGGCAGCTCGAGGAGGAGCGACCCTTTGACGCGCAGCAGTTCGGCGCCGCCGAAGAGGTTCTTGTGCTGGTATTCGAGCGAGGTCTCCACGCCGAGGTTGCCGCCGAGGAAGAAGTTGCCGCTGTCGCTGCCGCCAAGGGGCGAGGCGTTGGTGAGCTCGAGCGAGAGGGAAAGGCGCTGCTGGGTGGCGTTGATGAGGCGCACATGGGCGTCGACCAGCGGCAGGGAGTCGGTTGAGGATGGTGACTCGCTGAAGTCTACATTGATGTATTTGAAGTTGCGCAGCGAAAGGAGCGAGTTGTAGGTGTTGGTGATGTAGCGCGGACGGTAGGTCATGCCGGGGAAGAGCATCATGGCGCGGCTGATGGTCTGGGGGTGGAGCGTCATGGGCTCGGAGTAGACAAACTTGTAGTCGATGTGGTTGCGCGGCGTGAAGTAGGTGTGGATGAGGGTGTCGTTTCGGCCGCTGGTGGTGGGGTTGGGGTAGATATAGATGTTGTTGATGTGGTAGACCTGCAGGGTGCTGCCGTCGACGAGCACGTCGATGCTGAGCTGGTTGGTGGAGTAGGTGGTGTCGACCATGAAGGTGACGAGGTCGCTGGTGGCGTGGTAGTAGCCTGATTCGCGTAGGTTGTTGATGATGCGGGCGCGCTCGGCGGCTATGTTGTCCTGATCGTAGGGCTGTCCGGCACGGATGAGGGCGTTGGAGCTCCAGAGGTGCAGTAGGCTGTCGACGCCGCGGTTTTCGGTGCGGTAGACCACCTCGTCAATGGTGTAGCGCGGCGAGGCGGCGATGTGGTAGCCGATGGTGATGTTGTGCTTGGTGAGCTTCAGGGTGTCGAAGGTGACGGTGGAGTTAAAGCAGCCCTTCGATTGCAGCAGCTGTTGCAGTTGCTGGGTGGTGCGCTTGGAGCGGTCGGAGTCATACACCACAGGTGCCTGTCCCAGGGTGCGGAAATAGCGTCCCACGATTGATTTGTCCTTGGGGTTGGCGATGCCGTAGATGGCCATGCTCATGCGCAGCGGCTTGATGCCGAGGAAGCGAGTGTTTGGCTTCTGGAAACTGAAGGTCTGCACATTCTTTAGGGCGTCCTTCACTTCGGGAGTGACGGTGCTGCTGTCGGCCATCGTGATGTCGAACTCGTTGTGATAGAGCACATGCTCCCCCTCGTCCATGTAGCGGTAGGTGTAGCACGAGGTGAAGAGGCTCGTGGCGAGGATGAGGAGGATGATATGTGGCGCTTTAGCTTTCAACAGTGCGGATGATGATATCGGTGCTTCCGAGGTTCTCCTCCATGTATTTCTGGCAGGCTTGCGCGGCTGTGCTGTAGGCGTCGGGGTCGGTCAGCAGGCGGCCCAGACAGTCGGTGGTCAGTTCTTTCTCACTTTTGATAGACCAACCGCCACCACGGGCGATAATGTCGCGTGCCTCCTTGAACTTCCGGTAGTTGGGACCGAAGATGACGGGTTTGCCGAAGGTGACGGCCTCTAGGATGTTGTGTATGCCCACACCGAAGCCGCCGCCGATATAGGCTACGTCGGCGTAGCGGTAGAGTTTGGCTAGCATGCCGATGTTGTCGATGATAAGGACCTTGGCTTTTTTTGCCTCCTTGGATAAGCTGGAATATCTTACGCTTTCGGGGAAGAGGGTTTCAATCTGTTTGAGGTGTTCCTCGTTGATGACGTGCGGCGCAATGATGACCCGCTCGGGCCACCATGTGTTGCTGCTGGCTTTGGCAAGTATCTTCTCGTCGGGTAGCCATGTGCTGCCGCAAATGAGCACCTTGCCTTTGTAGTCTTTGAGGAATTCCTCTACCACGGTATTGCCTTCGGCCGATTGGGCAATCTGGTGCACGCGGTCGAAGCGCGTGTCGCCGGCAATGGAGCAACGGGTCACCCCATAGCGCTGCAGCAACTGCAGGCTGGCCTCGTCCTGCACAAAGATGTGGCGGTAGCAGTCGCGCAGTTTCTGCAGATACCAATGACCCCAGGGGCGGAAGAAATACTGCTGAGGGCGAAAGATGGCCGAGAAGAGGTAGATGGGGACGTTCTTGTCGCGAAGCTCGTGCAGGTAGTTGAACCAGAAGTCATACTTGACGAAGAATACCGCCACAGGGTGCACCACTGCCACCAGCTGGCGCGCGTTCTTCAGCGTGTCGGGCGGCAGGTAGCACACTGCGTCGGCGCCCTCGTAGTTCTTCCTCACCTCGAAACCCGAAGGGGAGAAGAAAGTAAGCAGGATGCGGTGGTCGGGGTGCAGCTGGCGGTAGCGCTCCATGACGGGCCGTGCCTGCTCGAATTCACCGAGACTCGAGGCGTGGAACCACACCGTGGGCCGGTTGTAGAAAGGAAAACGGTACTCGGAGAACGGGGTGTTGCACCAGCCGCGCACCATCTGGCGCGCTTTGGTGTGCCCGAAGAAGGCTGCCAGACGTACTCCGAACGAGTAAAGCAGAATTCCTATGGAGTAAAGAAGTCTCATATTCTTGCTAAATCAATAATAGTAATAGTCGTAGGTTGTTTTGCCCGTGAAGGGGAACATCCAGGTGAGCCGGATGCCGTAGAGCAGGTCGAAGTAGGTGTTGTGGTCCTTGCCGCTGAGGCCCATCAGGTTGTCGATGGTGTAGGGACGCGAGGACCAGCTCCAGCATTGGCTCAAGTCGAAGGTCAGTTTGACATTGATATAGGAGGAGTAGTTGCTCATGTACACGAAGCCGATGCTCTCGGTGAGTATGGCACCATTGCGCAGGTGGTCATAGAGCTTGGCGTAGTTGCCGCTGAGCTGCGGCACGGGCGTCTGGTTGAAGTCCTGGGTGAAAACGGTCTTCTGCATGAACCAGCCCCCGCTGAGCTTCAGCAGGATACCTGAATTGGGATTTTTGGGCAGCACGGTGATGATTTTGGCTACGCCCGGACGCGCAGCAAGGCCTCGGTTGTAGGCTGTCACTACACCGTCGTAACCGCCCCAGCTCATGGCGTATCCTCCGCTGGTGAACACATTGCCCATGCGCACCTCGCGTTGCTGCAGGTTGTCGCTCGAGCCGCCGAACCACATGTCAGCATCGAAGGTGAGCATCCAATTGTTCTGGTATTTGTAGTTCCATTCCAGACCGAAGTCGATGTAGGGTGACTTGTACAAATCGGACATGCTTCCGTTGGGCATGCCACCTGTGTGTGAACCCCAGGCGGGTGCCAGCACCCCGACCGAAAAACTGACAATATGGCACTCCAAGGTGTCCACCGTCAACTTCACCTGCGCCCCCGCACTCATGGTAAGGGAGCCTAAAAAGGTGATGAGTATCAGTTGTTTGCCTATTATGTTGAGAAAAGATTTCACCACGTGCGTTTTTTTCTGTAATTTTGCAACCGTTTTTGAAAACGACAATTTACGCTGTTTATTGTATAAGAGATAAAATAAAAATATGGCAAAAGACTTTCCTAAACGCAGTGAAAACTACTCCGAATGGTACAACGAACTTGTGGTGCGTGCCGACCTCGCCGAGCAGAGTGCCGTCCGCGGTTGCATGGTCATAAAACCCTACGGCTATGCCATCTGGGAGAAGATGCAGCGCCAGCTTGACAGCATGTTCAAGGCCACCGGCCACGTTAACGCTTATTTCCCGCTCTTCATTCCCAAGTCCTTCCTCAGCCGCGAGGCCGAGCATGTTGAAGGTTTCGCCAAGGAATGCGCCGTGGTGACCCACCACCGCCTGATGAACGCCCCCGATGGCAGCGGCGTGGTGGTTGACCCCAACGCCAAGCTCGAGGAAGAGCTTGTTGTGCGCCCCACCTCCGAGACCATCATCTGGAGCACCTATAAGAATTGGATTAAGTCCTACCGCGACCTTCCCATCCTCTGCAACCAATGGGCCAATGTGGTGCGCTGGGAGATGCGCACCCGCATGTTCCTTCGCACCGCCGAGTTCCTGTGGCAGGAGGGACACACCGCCCACGCCACCCGTGAGGAGGCCGAGGAGGAGGCCCGCCGCATGCTTGACGTCTACGGCGACTTTGCGGAGCAATACATGGCTGTGCCTGTCATCAAAGGCCACAAGAGTCCCAACGAGCGCTTCGCCGGCGCCCTCGACACTCTCTGCATCGAGGCCATGATGCAGGATGGTAAGGCCTTGCAGGCCGGCACCAGCCACTTCCTAGGTCAGAACTTCGCCAAGGCCTTCGAGGTGCAGTTCCTCAATAAGCAGAACCAGCTCGAATACGTATGGGCCACCTCTTGGGGCGTCAGCACACGCCTCATGGGCGCCCTTATCATGACCCACTCTGACGACAACGGTCTCGTTCTGCCGCCGCGTCTGGCTCCCATCCATGTGGCCATCGTCCCCATCTGCAAGAGCGACGAGCAGCAGCGACAGCTCGACGAGCACATCGCTCCCATAGTGAAAGCCCTCGAGGCCAAAGGTCTCGTGGTGAAATATGACAACCGTCCCGAGTACAAGCCCGGCTGGAAGTTCAACGAGTATGAGTTCAAGGGCGTCCCCGTGCGCCTCGCCATTGGTCCGCGCGACCTGGAGAATGGCACCTGCGAGGTCTGCCGCCGCGATACACTGGAGAAAATCACCATGCCCATCGAAGGCATTGCCGACCACGTCTATGAGCTCATGGAGACCATCCAGGCGAACCTCTTTAAGAAGGCCGCCGACTTCCGCGCCAGCATGACCCGCAAGGTCGACAGCTGGGAAGAATTCAAGACCGAGATTGAAAAGAACGGCTTCCTGCTCTGCCATTGGGACGGCACCGCCGAGACCGAAGAACGCATCAAGGAGGAGACCAAGGCCACCATCCGTTGCATCCCCTACGACGCTCCCGACGAGGAGGGCAAGTGCATCTACAGCGGCAAGCCCAGCCACCGCCGCGTCGTCTTCGCTCGCAGCTACTGATTTGCAACCTCTGCATCTAAAATTGGCTGCTGTACTTTTTGCACAGCAGCCTATTCTTTGTTGCATTGTTGCCCTATTCTTTCATGTATATTATTCTATAGAATAATATACAACATGATAAGGAGACCTTGCATTCCTATACCGTCGCTATTTTAACTCTATACTAACTCTAGGATAACTCTAGGGTAATTCTATCTTAACAAAAGGGTACTTCCGGTGTACCTCCAATATACTTACGCCGTTCTATCGCTGCTCCATCAGGTGTTCCCTAACAAAAACTTTTGTGTAATCAAAAAAATATTACTATCTTTGCAGCGTGAAAAAAAAATAATAGTAATTAATAAATCAACATAAAATAAGAACAATAGTATAAGATAAATACATAATTTATAAGCGTTTTTGCTTTTCTTTGGAGTACCCGAAAAACTGGACACTTTTCAATGTACTACCTGCCAAGAAAGCGGAACGCACGCGGCTTATCCGTGTGCTTTCTTGTATGGTAGTAGGTAGTCCAGTAAATCCTCGGGTACATTGAAAGTATCACGGATAACTTTTTTCTTTGAAAGGCGAAGCGCGACAAACGCCAAGCCTTATGAGCACCAAGTTTTTCAACAATATCGAGTCGACTCTGATGGACAAGTTCCACGGCATCGCCTCTGCAATGGCCAACTTCGACATATTCCATGCTGTTGTTGGCTATTTTCGTTCTTCGGGATATTTCAAACTGCGGCAGGAATTGGATGCCACACAGGAAATCAAGATTCTTGTCGGCATCAATATCGACAACCTCTTCCGTCAATCGCAGGCAGCCGGCAAGCTCTTCTTTGGCGATAAGGAGGTAAGTTTGGAACAATACTGCGAAGATTTCCTTCGCGATGTCTATCAGTCGGAATACTCATCCGAGGTGGACGAGGGCATCCGTCAGTTCTGTGAAGATGTTTCGAGTGGACGTCTGCAACTGCGCATCCATCCCGCCAAAGACCTCCACGCCAAGTTCTACCTCTGTCTGCCCAAGAACCACAGCGAACACAGCGACGGCTGGGTCATCATGGGTAGCAGCAACCTCAGCGCTCAAGGACTCGGCACCACCGAGCCGCCTCGCTACGAGCTCAATGTGGCCATGAAGGACTATGACGATGTGCACTATTGCGAGGAACAGTTCCAGCAACTCTGGAACGATGCCATTCCGGTGACCTTGGACGATGTGAACCATATCGTCGGGAAGACCCATCTTGCGCCACAAGAGCATCAACCCACACCCTACGAGCTCTATATGCGGATGCTCATCGACCACTTCGGCAACCAGGTCGAAGATGATTTCATTCCACAACTGCCCGACAACTACGACAACCTCACCTATCAGCGCGACGCTGTGGTGCAGGGATATGACATTATGATGAAACACGGTGGCTGTTTCATTGCCGACGTGGTGGGTTTGGGCAAGACTGTGGTGGCCGCTATGATTGCGCAGCGCTTCATCGCCGCCAATGGCGACAACACCCGCATCCTCGTCATCTTCCCACCTGCGGTTAAAAGCAACTGGGAAGACACTTTTGCAGACTTCCGTATCAAAAACAAATTCAGTCACTTTATCACCAATGGCAGTTTGGAAAAGGTGATTGAGGGATCTGACAACTTCAGTCAACCAGGCTATTACGACCTTATCATTGTCGATGAAGCGCACAACTTCCGACACGATAGCAACGACAACTACGACCTGCTGCAGCGCATCTGCAAGTCGGCACGACCCAACAAGGGCAATGTCAAGGGTGGCAAGCGTGTACTGCTGCTTTCGGCCACCCCGCTCAATAACACGCCCGAAGATATCAAGAACCAGCTGCTGCTGTTCCAGGATACTGCCCGCTGTACGCTCGATGGCATAAGTAACATCGCCGACACCTTTGCCCCGTGGATAAAGGAATTCAAAAGCCTTATGTCGCAGCGTCGCGTACTGAGTGCCGACTACCTCACCAGTCATATCGACGATATCAACCAACAGATGCGCCACATTGTGTTGGAGAAGGTGATGGTGCGTCGCACCCGCAGCAACATCCAGCACTAACCCCGTTATGCCGGCGAGATTCATTTCCCGCAGTTGCTCGACCCCACCGACCGCACCTATCAGATGTCGCCCGAGGTGCTGATGCTCTTCGTCGAGACCTACAAGAAGTTGGTAGACACGCCCACAGCCAATCTGAAGGATGACAACCCCGAGATGTTCGACGGCAGCGGCTTGCGCTATGCCCGATATAGAGCCATAGAATATTGCCCGTCTTACAAGATTCCGTCTGGCAAAACAGCAAAACACATGGCCGACTCTCTGGCCGGAATCTACCAAACCCACATGGTCAAGCGTCTGGAGAGTAGCTTCGACGCTTTCCGCCGTTCGCTACACACGCTACTCGACGCCACCAATGGCATGATAAAAATGTTCAAAGAGGACAAGGTGATCATCGCTCCCGAACTGAATGTAAAGAAACTGCAAGCCGACGGTATGGAGTTGGACGAGATAATCGAGCTAGCCATCGGTAAGGGCTTTGAACAGAATGAGATTGTATTCCGTGCTTCCGACTTCAAGCCTGATTTCTTGCCGATGCTGGAATACGATGCCGAGGTGTTGGACAAACTCTGCAAACGATGGGACAAGGTGAAGTCCGACCCCAAGTTGGACCTCTTTGTCAGTATGCTGGAGGATGAACTCTTCGACAAGAGCAAGAACCTCGAAGGCAAGCTGGTGGTGTTCAGCGAGAGTGTTGATACCGTCAACTATCTGGAGAAAGAGCTTAAAGAACGTCTGCT
>JAGCOF010000026.1 GCA_017645585.1 Bacteroidales bacterium | reverse complement strand
TTTGGATTGTTGGATTACCGCCGCAGGCGGGGAGGAAAACACACTCCTCCACCACCGCTTTGCGGCGGTCCCCAGCCACCACACAGGGCTTTGCCCGAAATGCCACAGGCATTTCTCTTCCTAACTTAGGGGAGGAGTAAAGAAGGGATTTATGTCGTGCACGATGTATTTTTGAGCGGTCGGTAACCGGTGGTCGGTGGCCGGTGATTGGGGGTGACGACGGAGACAACTATGAAAACTTCGCCGGTGCCATACGCAATGGCGCTGATATCCGAACAGGAAAGACGTGGTTGGGTACGCAATAGATTGGTTATAAGTACCGTATAAAGCCAAGATGACTCCGAGGTGACTCCGACTGATGTCCATTTATTGTCCGCTTGTTGTCCCATTGTTGTCCCATTTTAAATGGGACAACAATGGGACAATAATGGGACAACAATGGGACAACAGTGAGTGTTGGGGCGGCGTTAGAGCGAAGTTGGAAGGTGAAAAGTGAAAAGCGAAAAGTGAAAAAACAACCGGAAACTGACAACAGATAACTGACAACTGACAACTATTTATATCGTACACGATATATTTTTTTCGGCTGTCGGTTGCGCGGTTCGGATTTTTTGTGTATATTTGTAATTTAAAATGTTTATTAAGGAATAATATATATAGATATAAACCAACAATTTGTAACGATATGTCTTTACTCTCGATACGCAATTTGCACGCCTCTATCGGCGACCGCGAGATATTGAAGGGTGTGAATCTGGAGGTGAACCGCGGCGAGGTGCACGCCATCATGGGCCCCAACGGCAACGGCAAGAGCACGTTGGCTGGCGTGGTGGCCGGCAACCCCAAGTACACCGTCACCGCCGGCGAGGTGCTGTACAACGGCAAGAATATCCTCGACCTGCCGGTCGACCAGCGCGCCTGCGAGGGCATCTTCCTCGGCTTCCAATATCCGGTGGAGATCCCCGGGGTGAGCATCACCAATTTTATGCGCACCGCCGTGAACGAGCAGCGCAAGTACCACGGCCTCGACCCGCTGAGCGGCAGCGAGTTCCTGCGCCTGATGGAGGAGAAGAAGAAGGTGGTGGAGATGACGACCAACCTGGCCAACCGTTCGGTGAACGAGGGCTTCAGCGGCGGCGAGAAGAAGAAGAATGAGATTTTCCAGATGGCGATGCTCAACCCCACGCTGAGCATCCTCGACGAGACGGACAGCGGCCTCGATATCGACGCCCTGCGCATTGTGGCCGGCGGCGTGAACCAGCTGCGCTCCCGTGACAACGCCATCGTGGTGATTACCCACTACCAGCGTCTGCTCGACTTTATCGTGCCCGACTTCGTGCATGTGCTCTATGAAGGGCGCATCGTGAAGACCGGCCCCAAGGAGCTGGCCCTCGAGCTGGAGGAGAAGGGCTACGAGTGGATTAAGGAAGAGTTGAATGTTTGAGTTATGATTAGGAAAGACCAATTGCCAGATATATGGACCGACGGGTGGCAGGTGGCGGTGGCGCCGCAGAAGCTCAACGTCGGGCGCGGCGAGGAGCGCCTGCTGGTGCTCTGCCACGAGCTGGACGCCCCGCTGTTCATGCTCCGCGAGGGACAGGGCTATGACATACTGCCCGACCTGGAGCACCTCGACATCGAGGTGGCCGAGGGTGGGCGCCTGAAGCTCTACCGCCTGCAGGCCGTGAATACCCCCGCCAAGCACCTCACCGCACTCAACATCACACTGCAGCGCGACGCCAGCCTCGACCTGTGCACCGTCACCCTCGGCGGCGGCCATGTGCGCAACAATGTGGTGGTGCGCATGCAGGGCGAAGGCGGCAGCTGCCGCGCCGACGGGCTCTACCTGATGGACCGCGAGCAGCAATGCGACAACTACATCTTCGTTGAGCACGCCAAGCCCCACTGCCAGAGTAGCGAGCTGTACAAGGGCATCATCGACGACGCGGCGCGCGCCCGCTTCAACGGCCACGTGCTGGTGCAGGACGGCGCCGTGAAGACCGAGGCCTACATGACCAACCGCAATATTCTGCTCACCGACAAGGCGCATGTGGACACGCGTCCCTTCCTGGAGATATACAACGACGACGTGAAGTGCTCGCACGGCTCGACCATCGGCCAGCTCGACGAGCAGGCCATGTTCTACCTCATGACGCGCGGCATCAGCGAGCGTACCGCCGTGACTATGCTCAGCTATGCCTTCTGCGACGAGGTGATACGCGGCATCGCCATCGAGACGTTGCGCGACGCCGTGGGCGACATGGTGAAGAAGCGCCTGCACGGCGAACTGACCTCCTGCGCCGACTGTGCCATTGCCTGCAAGAACCCCTGCAACGGCCCCGACGCCCATTTTGAAATCGACCTAAGCAAGTTGTAATGCGCCGCCTGTTCTATCTGATGCTACTGCTTTGCTTGTCGCTTGGAGCGGCAGGTCAGGATGGTGGCGTCAAGGTGAAGGCAGGCGACGAGGCGGCTTACCGCAAGGCGCTTGCTGAGTTTGACAGCAGGCACTACCGCGAGGCGGCACAGCAGATGCGTCATGTGGCGGCGCGCAACCCCAAGGCCGCCGACCCGCAGTTCTGGCTCGGCATGACGGCCGTCAAGGACGGCTTCAACGTCACCGCCATCCGGCGCTACTTCGGCCGTTGCATCGAGCTCAACCCCGACTATCCCCATCCGTTGGCCCACTACTACATGGGCCTGATACACTACACCGACGAGCAGTACGACAACGCGGTGGCCGAGCTGGACAAGTACTTCGCTCTGGCCAACGGCAGCGACGACAAGGCGGTCAACGCCGTCTACGAGGAGGCGTCGAACTACCTCTATTGGTCGCGTTTCCTGGCCGAGGCGGTGCTGAATATGGCGCCTTTCGACCCGCATCGCGTCGAGGGCGTCAGTTCAAAGCACAACGAGATGCTGCCTTTCCTCAGCGCCGACGGGCAGACATTCTACTACCTGCGCGAGGTGCCCACCTCGACGGGGCGCACCTTCTATGCCCGTGAGCTGGAACAGAAGCAGTGGCGCCTGCACTTCAGCAAGCGCTTGAACGATACAGCCTTCAGCCGTGGCGCCGAGTTGCCACCGCCTTTCAACAGTGGCGATCCCGAGGGTGGGGTGAGCCTCACCGCCGACGGCACGGAGCTCTACTATTCGATTATCCGCAACAACGGTGGCTATGCCAACAGCGACATCTACTGTGTGCGGCGCGTTGACGGCCAATGGCAGCAGCCCGAGAACTGCGGCCCGCAGGTGAATGGCGACCACAGCTGGGAGTCGCAGCCCTCCATCAGCGCCGACGGACAGATGCTCTTCTTCGCCTCGAACCGCAAGGGCGGGCATGGCGGCATCGACCTCTGGCGCTGCCGTCGCCTGAAGAATGGCGATTGGGGCCGCGCCGAGAACCTGGGTGCCAACATCAACACCGTGGGCAACGAGAAGGCCCCCTTCCTGGCTGCCGACGGCCACACACTTTACTTCCTCAGCGACGGTTGGCAGGGTTTCGGCGGCTATGATGTCTACTTTGCCAACCACAACGACCCCTACGGCAACCGTCCGACCAACCTCGACCTGCCGGTCAACAACGAGGCCGACGCTGTGTCGTTCGGCGTCACCACCGACGGGCGCCAGGCCTACTTCGCCACCAAGCAGGAAGGGGCGAACAGCAGCGATGTCTTCCTCTTCGACCTGTATCCCGCCGCACGGCCCGAGCCGATGCGCCTGTGCCGGATGACGATGAATACGGCGCAGGGCGCGCGCGACACGCTGTTGATGCTCTCGGAACAGTATACCAATGTGGTCACCTTCGATGTCGAGGGGCTGCTGCCGGCTATCCGTTGCGGCAAGGCGCGCGAGCTGGACCGCAAGCAGGTGGCCCTGGCCGATAGCGTAGCCCTGCTGGACCTCAAGGAGCCGATGGTGGTCGACGCCCTCGCGGCCTGGCTCATCGAGCATCCACGGGTGCACATCGCCCTCGAGTGTCCCAAGTCCGAGGACGCCAGGGAGGCCTACGAGCGGCTGCGGCAGAAAGGGCTGCGGGCCGAGCGCTTCACCTATCGCGGCGGCACCGACATCAAGAGCCCTCAAATCAAACTTATCACTCATCAATAAACACCCATCACAGATATGAAGCCTATCTTTCGCATATTCGGTTACCTGCGCCACTATCCGTGGCAGATAGGGTTCAATATCTTTTTCAACCTGCTGAGTATCCTGTTCAACCTGGGCTCCTATGTGATGATAGTGCCCTTTGTCGAACTCCTCTTCGGCACCGGTGTCGTAGGTCCCGTCGAGCCTGCCTTCGCCTTCAACCAGGAACAGCTGGCGGAGTGGGCTTTCTGGCACCTGCACAACTACAGCAACACGGTGGGCCTCTGGCCCTGCCTGCTCATGATCTCGGGCGGTTACCTGGTCTGCTCGCTGTTGAGCAACCTCTTCCGCTACCTTGGCCTCGTTTTCCTCAGCACCATCCGCAACGGCGTCATCGAGCACCTGCGCAACGACCTCTACCACCACATCACCATCCTGCCGGTGAGCTACTTCGGCCACCGTCGCCGTGGCGACCTCATCAGCCGTATGGCCAATGACCTGTTCGATGTGGAGTGGAGCATCGTCAGCAGCCTGCAGTCGCTCGTCAAGGACCCCATCAATGTCATCGTTTTCTGTGCCACGCTCTTCTTCGTCTCGTGGCGTCTGTTCATCCTCTTCCTGCTGGTGCTGCCGGCGGGGGTGTGGCTCATTGCCCGCATAGGCAACAGCCTCAAGAAGAACTCGCAGCGCGGGCAGAACCGCCTGGGTCGCCTCTTTGCCATGCTGGAGGAGTCGTTGGCCTCGCTGCGCGCCATCAAGAGCTTTGGCCGCGAGAACGACAGCGAGAGACGCTTCCGCGAGGCCAACGACGGCTATTCGCGCACCATGGTGCGGGTGGCGTTTCACCGCGAGCTCTCCAAGCCCCTCTCCGAGGTACTCGGCACTCTGGCGCTCGTTATCATCCTCATTGTGGGCGGCTCGTGGGTCATCGGCGACCACATCCAGCCCTCGGTGTTCATTTTCTTTGTCATCATCTTTGCCCGCATCATACCGCCCATACAGGCTGTGGTCAAGGCCTACAACAGCTTGCAGAAAGGCTCTGCTTCGGCGGCCCGCTTCCTCGAGGTGCTCGACGCCGACGAGGTGATTGTGGAGAAGCCCCACGCCGTGCAGCTGGGTTCCTTCAGTCAGGAGATTGTGCTCCGCGACGTCAGCTTCCGCTACGAGGCCGACGACGTGCTGCAGCATATCGACCTCGCCATTCACAAGGGGCAGACGGTGGCCATCGTGGGCCCCTCGGGCTCGGGTAAGAGCACCCTGGTGGACCTGCTGCCGCGCTTCTACGATTGCACGTCGGGCCTGATTACCGTCGACGGACACGCCATCACCGACCTTAACATCAACAGCCTGCGCCGGCAGTTCGGCTTGGTGTCGCAGAACTGCATCCTCTTCAACGACACCGTGGCCAACAATATCTCCTTCGGCTCTGACAGCTACACCCTCGACCAGATACGTGAGGCGGCACGGGTGGCCCATGCCGACGAGTTCATCGAGGCCCTGCCCGAGGGCTACAACACCTCGATTGGTGACCGAGGCCTCAACCTCTCGGGCGGCCAGCGTCAGCGCCTCTCCATTGCGCGTGCTGTGCTCCGCGGCACCCCGATACTCATCCTCGACGAGGCTACCTCGGCCCTCGACACCGAGTCGGAGCATGCCGTCCAGCAGGCCCTCGAGAGTGTTATGCAGGGCCGCACCTCCATCGTCATCGCCCACCGCCTCTCCACCATCCGCCACGCCGACCTGATTGTGGTGATTGACCAGGGCCGCATCGTGGAGCAGGGCACCCACGACGAATTGATGACGCAAGGAGGCCTGTATAAAAAACTTGTTGATATGCAAACCTTTATAAAATAATTTTGGCCATATTGGAAAAAGTTAGTACTTTTGCAAATCAAAACAGTGAGGGAGTATAGCTCAGCTGGTTCAGAGCGCCTGCCTTACAAGCAGGAGGTCACTGGTTCGATCCCTGTTACTCCCACGAAGTTTAACCTTTAAAAATTAAAGAAAATGAAGAAAGTTTTATCGTTCGTCGGCTGCGCCCTCTTTGTCGCCGCCATGACTGTTGCCTGTGGTCACAAGACCGAGGCCGTTGAAGAAACCCCCGAAGAGGTGACCGTCGAGGCCGCTGCTCCCGCTGAGGCTGCCGCCTGCACCATGAGTGATGCCGACCACCAGGCCATGCTGGACGCCGCCCGTGAGGCTGGTCGTGCCAAATGCAACTGCTACAAGACCGACCCCGCCAGCGTCGAGAGCTGCATCAAGAGCATCCTGAGCCAGACCTACGCTGCCTACGAAGGCAACCAGGAATTCAAGGACGCCATGGAGGCTGAGTACAAGAGCTGCATCAAGGAGAAAGCTACCGCTGCCGCCAAGGATGCCGCCAACGAGGGCATTAAGGAAGGTGCCAAGGCCCTGTCCAACGCTCTGAACAAAAAGAACTAATTCTTAGCAACAAAAAGAAGACAGGCCTGCGTCTGTAACAGGCCTGTCTTTTTTGTTTCTCTACCATGAAGAAGATTGTTCTCTTATTGTTGCCGCTGCTGCTTACTGTGGCCGCCTGTCGTCACGAGGGGCGTCCTGCCGACGTGATGACCCACGAGCAGATGGTCTCTTTCTTGACTGACGCCTATCTTTTGGAGGGCTTCTACGCCGTCGAGACGCAGTATCGCTACGATGCCCTCACCCCCGAGGTGCTGCACAGCTACGACAGCATCCTGTCGGTTCACAACCTTACGCGCGATGCTGTGGAGCGCAGCCTCGACTACTATACCAACCACCTCGACGAGTATCAATCCATCCACGAGGAGGTCGTTGCCCGCCTGGAGCAGCGGCGCGATGGCCATCAATAAAGAACCCCCAAAGCCTTACTATGGTCGGGTAAATGCGCGACGGGGTGGAGGATGTCCTCCACCCCGTCGCGCTTAGAGATTAGATATGATGGTCAATTAGTTTCTGGGGCAATTATGCTTTCCGTCTGTTGTGGTGTCCTGCGGGGAGCGGTTTTTAAAGGAGCGTGGGCAAGCCATTTTCCTTCGCGTTTGCGAAGTTGAAGGGTGTCTCGGAAATCTTTGATGGGAGTTACTTTGTGATAGATGGCATAAGCCGTTGTGTCAGATGTCTTATTTGTTGAAGCGATTTCAATGATTGCCGGAGTATCAGCAATAATATACGCAGTATCGATCTTATTAATAATGTGATGGGCATATTCAATTGTAGTCTCTATGGTTTCATTTGTCGAGTATTTTGCAGCATCGTCAACTTGATAATTCGCCATGGCGTATGAATAATTGTAGGCAGCCTCTTTAATTGCATGGTTATTGCTACATGCATACAAGGTTAAAGAGGCTATTGCTATGATGAGCGTTTGTGTAATTTGTCGCATGGTTGTTTATCGGTATAAAAAAAGAGAGGTTGTAACTATACACAACCTCTCTTTTTGTGTATTGTAACTTAATTAGCGTTTTTTTGCACGCACATCACCAAGCTGAAGATTGTTCTCCTCTTTGGTATTAGTGGTGGCTTCTTCTTTTTTCACTTTGTCCTTGGCGTGAGCAGTTACGTTACCAAGTGTGACATTGCTCTCTTTGCCAGTGGCAACAGGTTTGACCTCTTCTTTTTTAGTGGTCTTTTTGGTGACTTGCTGAACAGGCTCCTCCTCAACGATGGCGTCGGCGACTTCCTCAACGGTGTCTTCAACAATCTCCTCGATGGGCATGGTGTCCTCTACAAGCTCTTCGGCAGCTTTATTGTTGTTGCAGGCAACCATTAAGGATGCGGAAGCAATAACAAAAGCCAGGGTTTTAACAATATTCTTCATAATAATAGAGAGTTTTGCATATGTTAATTATTATTCCCACTTAGCATTCTCGAAGGTGAGGTTGAGCATAGCCGTTCTTACGTCGCTAGCGGCCATTTGACCTTGATAGTATGCCAGATAGTCTTCGAAGCTCATCAATTGATAAGTACCGGTTGCGCTAATGGTTTTCTTGTTCAGGTCAATAGCAGTGACGTTCTGGCTTCCGTCATAAGCGGTGTTGGTGACCCAGCCATAGTACGTATATTGGCCGTATGATACGAAGTCGCTCTGGTTCATGGCATAGCCGAAGCTGCAAACGGTATCGTCGTAGGTCATGACTGTCAAGCCAAGTTCGCCGCTGCACATAGGTTTGGTGACGTCGTTGGTATCGGCATAGAGGGCGATGTCTAAATAGTCTTCATCGGCATAGATTTCACCCTCAACCTGGGCGGGAGTCCAAGTATTGTCACCAAATTGTACGGTGATGACGGATGCGGGTTCCTGGTTGTTGTTGGTGTTGTTGTCATCGTTTTCGTCTTTGTTGCAGGCAACGAACATCATGCTGCCGGCGATCAGGGCGAGGCCCATCAGTTTGAAAATGTTCTTCATTGTTTTGTATGTTTTAAAAGGTTAATATTTGTCTCTAAAATTTTTGCAAAAGTACGACTTTTTTCTGACATGCAAGAAAAAAGTTGCTTTTTTAATGTTTTTTAGCATTTTAGCACGTGCTGTCAGACCCCCAGGACCACGTTTCTATCTCCGCTCCCCCTCTAAGTTAGAGGGGGTAGCCGAGCGTAGCTCGGACGGGGGCGTGTGCGTGGTTTGACACACTCCTCCACCACCGCTGCGCGGCGGTCCCCCCGCCACCACACACGGCTTTGCCCGAAATGCCACAGGCATTTCTCTTCCTATCTTAGGGGAGGAGTTTGGTGCCACCCCTGGATTTCTCCCCCAATGGACCGACCGATGTTCGTGTTTTGTCCGACTGAAGACCGTGTCATGTTCTTCCGCGGTAGTCGTTGGGAAGTCGTTGGGAAGTCGATGGGAAGTCGATGGGTAGTCGTTGGCGGGGTGTTAGCGGCGTATGTCGAGGGCGTCGCGGAGGCCGTTGGCCAGGAGCATGAAGGCCAGGACGATGAGCATGATGGCGGCGCCCGGCAGGAGGGCCAGGTAGGCGCTGTCGAGGAGTATGTAGCCGTAGTAGTCTTTGACCATCATGCCCCACGAGGGCATGGGCGGCTGCACGCCGATGCCGAGGAAGCTGAGGCCCGCCTCGAGCAGGATGGCGCTGGCGAAGTTGGAGGCCGCCACCACCACCACAGCACCCACGATATTGGGCAGTATGTGGCGGAAGATGGTGCGGAAGGTACTGTAGCCGAGGGCGCGGGTGGCCTCGACATACTCTTTCTCTTTGATGCTGAGCACCTCGCCGCGCACCACGCGCGCGATGTCGACCCACATGGTGAGTCCCACGGCAACGAATATCTGCCAGAAGCCTTTGCCGAGGGCGAAGGTGATGGCGATAACGAGCAGGACGGTGGGGATGGACCACACGACGTTGATAAGCCAGAGGATGACATTGTCGACCCAGCCGCCGTGATAGGCGGCCAGGGCACCGAGGGTGATACCGACCAAGAGGGCGATGAGGATGGCGATGAAGCCCACCGAGAGGCTGACGCGCGAGCCAATCATGAGCATGCTGAGCACGTCGCGCCCGTAGGGGTCGGTGCCGAGGAGGAAGGTGCGCTGCTCGATGCAGGCCTCGCGGCGGTGCAGGGTCAGCGGCTCTCCGCCATAGGGGTAGGCCGTCAAGCTGTCGCCCGTGTATTCATATTTATATATAGGGGTGGCGGCGTAGGGCAGAGGCTCGC
>JAGCOF010000003.1 GCA_017645585.1 Bacteroidales bacterium | reverse complement strand
GGCACGGTCGGCAGCAGCCTTGGCGGCAGCGGCTTCGGCGGCGGCACGGTCGGCAGCGGTCTGGGCAGCGGCCTTCTCGGCGGCGGCACGGTCGGCGGCGGCTTTCTCGGCGGCAGCCTTTTCTTCGGCGGCTTTGCGCTCAGCCTCGGCTTTTTCGCGGGCGGCCTTCTCGGCAGCCAGACGCTCGGCTTTGGCCTTCTCGGCAGCGATGCGCTCAGCCTCAGCCTTCTCGGCGGCGGCACGCTCGGCAGCCAGACGTTCGGCTTCAGCCCTTTCGGCGGCCAGGCGCTCGGCCTTGCGGTCGCGGCAGTCCCAACCCAGGTCGATGCCTACCTTGACACCGGCGCGGAGCAGGTGCATGGCGTTGATCTGGTTGGAGCCGAAGGTGCCGTTGTAGGCAATCTTCGAGGGGTCGTCGGTGTTGACTGCCACCAGCGGGGCATCCTGCTGGGCGGCAAGCATGTTGGTGAGGCCATAGCTGCCATAGACACCGAGGTAGAGGCCCCAATTGTCGTTGAGGGCCAGACGGAAGCCGAAGTCGGCCAGGAGGCTGACGACGACGGCCAGGTTGTCTATCTTGGCGTTGAAGGTATTGTCATAGGTGCTGAAGCCATGCTCCGGCACGTCGCTCACCACGTAGTTACCCAATGCAGGGAAGGTGCCGGTGGTGCTGTATTCGCCGGCGGCACCGCTATAGTAGCCGCGAATGGGCAGGTCAACCTGCACACCCAGGCCTCCGATGAGGGTCCACTTGTCGTTCAGCTCGTTGCGCCAGAAGGCCTCCACGGGGATGCCGAGGACGCGCACGTTCTGGCGCTCCTTCCAATTGTTGAAATTGGTGGAGAGGTCGTAGGTCACGCCAGGGTTGCCGGGATGGGTGAGGCCTGTGGTGGTCTCGCTGAAGTTGTAGAGAGCATAGGCGTTGGCATAGGTGTAGTGGACACCGAAACCGAGACCGAAGTGCTCATTGAAGAAGTGAGCATAGTGCAGGCCGGCGTCGAAGCCCAGACCCAGGCTCTGGTTGCCGTCTGCAGGGCTGAAGGTCATCGTGTTCAGGCCTCCGCCCAAGGTCATACCTGCGTAATTGCTGTACCCGTTCTGCTGGGCGCTGACACCAAGGGTCAACAGCACAGCTGCGAGCAATGTCAATATATGTTTCATATCTCTTAATTCTTAATGGTTAATTCTTAATTTCTAATTACACGCACAACCACGCCGTCCACGCTCACCACATAGTTGCCACGCTGGTAGCTCTGCATGTCTATCGTGGTGCTCGGACCTTCGAAGGTGCGGCTCTCCATCTCGACACCCACGGTGCTGATGACACGCAGCAGGTGGGTGGTGGTGTTGGAACCACTGACCACCACGTTGACACTCTCGGCGGTGGGGTTGGGGTAGGCCGACACCTTGACGGCCTGCTGCTCCTCGCTGATGAGGGTGGTCACATCGCTCTGCGGGCAGGTGTAGGTCTCCACGCCGTTCATCTTGGCGCGCACGAAGTACTCGCCCGTCAAGCCGCCTTCTTCGCGGTAGTAGTAGTCGTTGGCACCCGGGATGGCCTGCCACTCGGCGTTGGCGTCGGCACGGTGGTACCACTGTATGTCGGTGAAGCAGTTGCAGGTGTCAACCAGCGCAATGACATTGTCGAACAGCGGCATGGTGTAGGTCTGGGGCAGGTTCACGTGGATGTTCACGGTGATGGGGGTGCTCTCAAGACCCGGGAAGCGGCTGTCGCGGAAGATGATGTCCATCGCATAGTCGCCCGTGGGAATATCGGCGGCGGGGATGGTGACATCGATTGTGCCGTTGGCGCCGGCGGTGGCCAGGTTGGTCCAATTCACATCAGTGAAGCGGCTGTCGGCGAAGTCGATACGGTATTGGTCAGGGGTGCCGCTGATGAGGTGGTAGTTGATGCTGTAGCCGGTGCCTGTGCAGTAGCCATAGGCATAGAGGTCGATGCCATGTTGGCCGATACTTTCATTGGGCTGCATGTCGGGGATGACCACGCCAGAGTTGGTGTAGAACTGCGAGGAGGGGGTGAGGATGTAGTTGTTCAGCACTTCGGCATCATCGCTCACGAGGGCATAGTACAGCGTGATGGTCTTGCCTGTGCCCACAATGGCGTCGCTGAAGATGGCGGTGGTGATGTGGCTCACCGCGTCGTTGCCCAGCACGCCGTTGAGGGTACCCTGATTGGTGACCACACCGGCCAAGGTGCCGTCGGCAAACTTGGCAAACTCGGCAGCGGCGCCGGTCACAAACACTGTGGCGGGCTGGATGTTAAGCATGGCGGTGGCGCCTTCCAGCGGGTCGCTGGTCGAAGGCGAATAGGCCGTCACCACCCATGCACCGGCATTGACCGGATAGTTGGGTGCATTGATGACCTCGGTGCCGTTGGTGAAGGTGAGCGCCAAAGCGTGCGTCACATTGTTGGCGTCGACATACGACGCGCTCAAGACGTTCTGTGGCTGGGCGTTGTAGACCACGTTGGTCTCACCCGTCCACTGCACAGTGAAAGCCCGTGCGGCTGTGGAAAAGCACATCACTGCCAGCAGGGCAAGAAGCAAATGTTTAATTTTACTCATGTTGCAAATTATTTATTAATTGACCATTATTTTCAGCAAATCCTGACCTATGTCGCGGCGGTTGTATTTGCCCTCCCACTCGATTTCGGCAGCGCGGTTGTAGCTCTTCATCAGCGCTTCGGGCAGCGTGGCCGCCAGGGCTGTGGTGCAGATGACACGGCCGCCGTTGGTGAGCAATTCGTCCTCCTTGCCGCGTTTGGTGCCGCAGTGGAACACCTGCACGTCGTCGACGTCAGTGCCGAGTGTAATCACCTTGCCCTTCTCGTAGCTCTCGGGGTAGCCGCCGGCCACCATCATCACGCAAGCCGCCGTGCGCTGGTCCACGCTCAGCGTGCAGCGGTCCAAGGTGCCGCGGGCGGTGTTTATAAACAACTCCACCACGTCGCTCTTCAGTCGCGGGAAGACACTCTCGGTCTCAGGGTCGCCCATGCGAACGTTATACTCAATCACATAGGGGTCTCCGGCGCAGTTCATCAAGCCTACGAAGATGAAGCCACGGTAGTCTATCTTCTCTTCGGCGAGGCCGCGCACAGTGGGTTTCACAATGCGGTCCTCCACCTTCTTCATGAATTCCTTGTCGGCAAACGGCACGGGGCTGATTGAGCCCATGCCGCCGGTGTTCAGGCCTGTGTCGCCTTCGCCGATGCGCTTGTAGTCCTTGGCCGAAGGCAGCATCAGGTAGTGACGGCCGTCGGTGAGCACAAAAACGCTCAACTCGATGCCACTGAGATACTCTTCGATGAGCACGCTGGCGCTGGCCGATCCGAATTTGCCGCCCAGCATCTCGCCCAGGTGCGCCTTGGCGGTGGCTAGGTCGTTCTCAATGAGCACCCCCTTGCCTGCCGCCAGGCCATCGGCCTTGAGCACGTAGGGAGCCTTAAGCGTGTCGAGGAAAGCCTCGCCCTCCTTGAGGGTGTCGGCAGTGAAAGTCTGGTAGCGGGCTGTCGGTATCTTGTGGCGCATCATGAAGGCCTTGGCGTAGTCCTTGCTGCCCTCCAGACGTGCACCCTCTTTGCGGGGACCCACCACCATCACCTGATGCAAGGCAGGCGTCTCGGCGAAGTAGTCGGCGATGCCGTCCACCAGCGGGGCCTCGGGGCCCACCACAAGCATCTCCACATGGTGGTCGAGCACAAAGCGTCCCACCTCCTCGAAGTCCGAGGTATTGAGCATCACGTTCTCACCCACGGCAGCGGTGCCCGCATTGCCAGGGGCGATGTAGAGTTTCTTGCAGTGCGCGCTCTGCGCGATTTTGCAGGCGATGGCATGCTCGCGACCGCCCGAGCCCAACAGAAGAATATTCATATTCTCAAAGCATAGTTTTCCGACTGCAAAATTACACAAAAATTCCAATACTACAAAATTTTGTATCTTTGCAGCAGAAATTTTTTCTCTATGGGAACTCACAACCGTGTGGCAATCGGACACTTAGCCTGTGCGGCGGCTTACATCATCTTCGGCATCAACGTGGTGGTGTGTCGCGATATTGCCACCGACGGAGGCCTGCAGCCCATCGTTCTCTTCTCCATGCGCGCCCTTGTGGCCGGTGCCCTCTTCTGGTTGGTGTCGCTGTTCACCCCCCGCGAGCAGGTGCCCGCCAAGGATCTGCTGCGCCTCTGCGGTGCCGGAGTGCTCGGTCTCTTCCTGCCGCAACTCACTTTCCTCCACGCCATTGCGCACACTACCCCCGTCGACCTCTCGGTGATGAGCACCACCACTCCCATCTTCACCATGTTTGTGGCCGCCATTTTTTTGAAGGAGCCTATCACCTGGAAGAAAGCCCTCGGCGTGGCGCTCAGCTTCGGCGGCATCCTGTGGCTCATCTTCCAGAGCACTTTCGCCTCCAGCGGCCCCTCGCAAACCGAGCCTATCGGCATCCTTTACTGCTTCGCCAACTACATCGTCTTCGCCCTCTACCTCGGCACCTGCCGCCCCCTGATAGCGCGCTACTCGGTGGTCACCTCCATGAAGTGGATGTTCCTGGCCTCCTTCCTGCTGTCGCTCCCCTTCTCATTGCCCCATCTGCCGCAGAGCGATTTCGCTGCCGTGCCCACCAAAGTATGGTGGGAGATAGGCTACATGATATTCTTCTCCACTTTCTTGGCCTACTACCTCATCCCTGTGGGGCAGCAGCGCATCCGTCCCACGTTGGTCAGCATGTACGGCTATCTGCAGCCCATCATCGCCATTGCCGTAGCCATTTGGACCGGCATGGACCGACTGACCGTCACCAAGATAGTGGCCGCCCTGCTGGTCTTCACCGGCGTTTGGGTCGTCAACCAGAGTCGCGCCGCCACCCCAACTGACAACTGATAACTGACAACTAAATGTTCACCTACGAATACCCCCGACCGATGCTCACCGCCGACTGCGTAGTACTCCGCAACAGCGAAGTACTTCTCATCCGTCGCGGCAACGAGCCCTTCCGCGGCTGCTGGGCCCTCCCCGGCGGCTTCATGGAGATGGACGAGACCATTGAGCATTGCGCCATACGCGAGTTGCAGGAAGAGACCGGCCTGCAGGTCGCCGAAAGCGACCTGCGCCTCATTGGCGTCTACAGCACTCCGGGGCGCGACCCGCGGGGCCGCACCGTCACCGCAGCCTACCTGTTGAGGTTGGAATCAGGAGAGCCGAAGGCCGGCGACGATGCCGCCGAGGTGCGTTGGTGGCCCCTCGCCGATCTACCGTCCCTGGCCTTCGATCACGCAGAAATTATTACCGACGCACAACGACTTTGTGCGCCTGCCCGTTGATGCGAAGCAGATAGACGCCGGCGTGGCTGACGGGGATGAACTGCCGCTCGCCGGCCACCGAGCGCCAATTGCAGCGCCCTATGGCGTCATACAAGGCCACCTCTGCCCCTGTAGCACCCACAAGTTCGACTCCACCGTCACGCATCAGCACAACGAAGGGTTCAGCAACTGTCTGGATACCTTGGATGGGCTGCGACTCGAATATTGCCGTCAGCTGGATATCCTGTGTCAGCGTCAGCGTACGGTCGGCTTCGGTGTTGCCATCGCTCCACCGCAGGAAGGTGCATTGGTAGCCCTCCACGTCGGTACGGGCTTCGGCGTGCAGGTTCAACACGGTACCATAAGGGAGTTGGGCCGAATTCAGCATTTCGCCAGCATAGGTAAACCAGGCATGGCCGATGGTCGTATCGCCCGAAAGAACCGAAACATAATGGTTGTCGATAGCGAAATAGGCGGTGAAGCTGATGTCTTCAGTCACGGTAAAGGTATAGGGGTTGGCAGTAATGGTGTCGCTGCCCGAGAGCCAATAGAGGAAATGATAATGCTGCGCCGGAGTGGCGGTAATGGTGGCGGTGGCATTCTCGTCGTAGGTGTCGCCTCCGCTGACACTACCCTGGCTGCTGTTACTGGACGTCACGGTGACCTCATAGGTCGGAGGCACCTGGAAGGGGCAGCCCTTGAAGCGTATGTCGGGACGGTAGCGCAGGCGGTTTTTGTAACCGTTGAAGTCGGACATTAACGTGGGGTCAGGGTTTTCGCTGTCGCTACAGAAAGTCAGCGACGTGTACTGCTGGGTGGGGGTGCAATAGAAACGGTAGTTCGTGCCGTTGTAGCCGTAGCTGTTGTCGTCAATGGCTATCACAAGGTTGTCGGTACCGTTGTAGAAGAAGACGCTGTCGAGCACAAACTCGTTCCACCCCTGTTCGCACACCATGGGACCCTCATACACCTTGTGCAACTGCGAGAAGGGCACGAGGAAGGCTGCGGTAGGACCAGAGAAGGCGCTCTGTGTGGTGGTACCCAAATAAATGGTGCAGTTGCTCTTGGCGGAGGAAGCGCTGGCACCGGAATAGTTGAACGACAGGCTCGTTATCTCCAAGGGGCCGCCAATCTCGGCAGCAGTGTATATCATCTGCGAGTAAGTGTAGGCGTAGTAGTTGTTGACGGGCAAGGTATAGTAGGTGGTCTCGGCGGTTCCCACATCCGTCGTCAGCGGCTCATAGCACGAGGCTGTGACGAACGAAGCCCAGGGCGAGAAGGCGCTGCTGTCGCCGGCGCCACAGATGCCTTTCACGCGCCATTGGTATTCGGTGCCGACCTGCAGATTGTCCAGCAGGTAACTTTGTCCTGTCACCAACACCGAGTTGACGGTAGCGGAGCCGCTGACACGCCACTGCAGCTGGACGGAACCAGCGTTGTCTGCCCACGTCAGGGTGGCAGAATGGCCCGTGAGGTTCAACACCGACAGGTCATGGGGCTCCACGCAACCACGCAAATCCATATAGGTGAAGCTGATGGTGGTGCCCGGCACCGTGATGTTGGTCAGCGCGAAAGTGGTGTCGATGACGTTGCCCGTCAGCCAGGGGTGCGGGTTGGTTTGTGGCGTGAACGAGGTGCGCGAGGTACTGCCGCTGAAATAGGCCTGCGACAGGTTGCCGTTGGTGCTGTCATCGGCAGCGTTGGGGCGGAAGAGGTAGACCTCGTCAAAATAGTTCACGCCGTCATAGCTGGCGTTGCCGTTGTATCGGTCGTCGATGCGGTAGACAAGCAAGCCCTTGCCCTGGAGGGCGGTCTCGAAGCGTTCGGTATTGTCGCGATATTCGAGCACGTACCACTGGTGCGGCTCCTGAGCGGCAATCTTGTAGCAGCAGTTGTCGTAAGCGTCGTCGCCCAACGAGTGCAACGTATAGGTGCCCTCAGCGGTAATCTGGGGGATGGAGTCAAGCCAATTGCCGTATTTCCACTTCATGTAGGCACTCATGTGCTGCGGCGGAGTGGTGTTGCTGCACATCAAGTCCCACTGCCCCACGCCGCTGACATTGGTGCCCACGTTGTAGCGGTAGAGGTCGGGGGCTCCGAGGGTGTGGAACATCTCGTGGCAGAAGGTAGAACTGCTGAAATAGTGAGTGCCGCTGCCTTCGAGTTGCAGGTTGAAAGTGTAGACACGCTTGCCGTTGATGTATACCTGGCGGTCGTAGAGGCTCCATTTGTGGGGCCACAACAGGTCGCTCCAACCCGTATAAGTGCCCTTGACCACGAAGCAGATGTTGTCCACATAGCCGTCGTTGTCCATATCGATGTTGAGCGTGCTGGGCACCGGCGAGTTGGCGTTGACATAGTTGACGGCGCGCTCCAGCAGGCTGAACTCGCGGATGCGGCGCTCGTCATCGTCCTGATAGCCGTTGGTGTTGGTGGTGGAATCGTAGGGCTGGTAATAGGAGCGCGGAAGGCTGTCCTGGTAGGAGATTACCGTATTGCCCGACGGAGTCGGATAGTAATGGGTGACAATATTGATTTTGTTGTACGACACCTTCTTGAAGTAGCTGTACATTGAGGTGGAGGTCTCGGACGAGTCGTTGAACATCGCATTGATGTCGGAGAAAGGGGTGCTGATCTCCGTCTCGTCGCTGAAGCGCACGAACACCACTACATTGTTCATCTGGCCGTGGTTGACACCCGAGGTTTTCGGAGCATCCACGCTGCCTTTCGGCACATCGAAGAGCTTCTGTTTCTCGAGCCAGGTCTCCCTGTCCACCCCGAGGTGCGGATGGAGGCCCGCTATCGTGCGGGGGTTGACTACGCCGGCCACATACTGTGTCGGCACCACCTGCCAACGGCCCTTTCCGGTGTGGACGGTATCGGCAAAGACCCAATAGCCATTGCGGGGATTTTGGACGATGGTGTAGTCGTCGGCATCGTGCAGACGGTGATAATACTCGTCGCCCGAGACAAAGCAATGCAGCGTGTCGCCGTTGGGTTGGATGCGGACGACAGGCATGTTGAACACCGGCGAGGCCGATACTGCGGTTGCAGCCATCAGCAAGGCCGCCAAAACAAAACGTTTAATTGTCATCTTCATTTTTTGTACAGACAGTAATTGATAAAAATTAGACAATATTAACGTCGGAAGATACAAAATGTTGTGTACGGCAGCGATAAAAAAACCCATCACGCCATAGACAAATTGACATTACATTCTCTTGTTGCGGTAGGCAGAAGGCGGCTGCCCGTTCATCCGGGTGAAGAACTTGGAGAAGGAGGGTGTGTCGGCGAAGTGGAGGCGGTCGGCTATCTGGGTGATGCTCAGCTCCGAGTTGCGCAGCAGGAACGAAGCTTCCATGAGGAGCATATGGTTGATGTAGTCGACGACGGTGCGACCGGTGACCTGACGGACGACACGCGAGAGGTAGACGGGGCTGATGTGGAGTGCAGAGGCGTAGAAGGGGATGTTGTGGTGCTCGGCGAAATGGTCGGGCAGCAGGTGGATGAAGCCGATGAAGATTTCCTCGACGCGCTGGGAAACCTGCTGAGGGACATGCTGGTGAACGATGGCGCTGTGCTGCGCGTTCTGCAGGTCGAGCAGGAAGACGGCATAGAGCAGGCGCAACACTTCGGCCTTGTAGATATGGTCGGATTGCAGGTAACCGATGATTTCGCGCATCTTCGCGGCCAGGTGCCGGGCGGTGTCGGCGGGCAGCGTCTGCTTCGGCTCGTGCAGCTGCACGATGGACAGGTAGGCGATGTGTACGAGGTCGTGCACGGTGGGCATATCGATGGCGGCATGCTCGTCTGCCATCATGGATAACCCGTAAAAGTCGTCGGAAGTGGCGATGACGGTGACGGGGAGGCCGGGTGAGTAGGTGTAGAGGTCATCGGGGTAGAACGTCAACTCATGACCGTTGTAGCGAATCGTCAACCACCCCCTTTCAACCAACGTGAAGACGAAACAGGCGAAGAACCCCTGCGTCTCGTTGGTGCGCAGCGCCGTCACAGCATTGGTCTCAAAGCAGTACATCGCGCCGTTTCTGCCGTTTGTCGCGTCGCCCGCAAATAATCCAATTGCATCTTTCAAACTGTACATGGTAACATTATTGCGTTAGTGTTGAATTGCGTTAATGCGTTAGTGGATAGCGCGTCACCACTGGCGCATTTATACATTAACGCATTAACGCAATCTAAATTGTATCGTTTCAGACAAATTTTGTGTCGTTTGGAATTTTGTTGAAAACGGAAACGTTTGTATTTTTGCAGTTGGAAATCCAATCCGATACATATCAATAAATTATTAATAATCAACAATAAACACTAAAAATTATGGATTTTACACAGACATTGCAGATTTCACAGATGATTGTGAACGAACTTTCCGGTAGTGCTTTTGTGCACAAGATGCAGGGCTTGCTTTTCAAGTCGCAGGGCTTCGGAAAGCTGGGACAGAAGTACCTCGACCACTACACCGAGGAGATGGAATGGGTGGAGAAGTACGCCAACCGCATGCTCGACCTCGGCTGCGTGCCGGAGGTGAAGTTCTGCCAAGAGTGCAAGCTCATCGAAGATCCCATCGAGTACATCAAGGCCGACCTCAAGCTGCAGCGCGAAGGCGTGGATACGCTCTACAAGATTATGCCCGCCCTGGCCGCCGACCCCACCACCTATGACATCACCAAGGCCTATCTCGCCGACGAGGAAGAGGACCTCTACTGGGACGAGGAGCAGATGGACATGATCGAGGAAATCGGTGTCCAGAATTGGCTGGTGAAACAAATGTAAAACCCCGAACAACGATGAAAGAGAAAGTGCTACAAGCCATGCGTGAGTTCGGCGCTCCCGTCAACGCTGGCAAGATTGCAGAAATCACAGGGATCGACCGCAAGGAAGTGGACAAGGCTTTTGCCGAACTGAAGAAAGAGGGTGCCATCGTGTCGCCCGTCCGCTGCAAGTGGGAACCTGCCCAATAACCTATGAGCGAGACAAAGTTTGACCTGGCCGCCTATATGAGCGACGGCATCCGCGAGTTCATGGCGGCGGCTTACCGAAACGTGCTTTCCAATCCCCGGGAAGCACGTTTTGTGCATCAAATGCGCCGGGTGGTGGAGAAGTCGGAGCGGAAGCGTCGCGAGGTGCTGGAGAAGGAAGGGCTGGCGGTGCCGCCGTTCCTCATCGCCAGTATTGCCACCACCTGCAACCTGCATTGCAAAGGCTGCTACGCCCGCAGCAATGGCATCGCCGAAGACGATGCCTCGCAGCAGAAAGCCACCCTCACGCCCGAACAATGGCGCACCATCATGGCGGAAGCCGCCGAGTTGGGAGTCAACTTCACCCTGCTGGCGGGCGGCGAGCCGATGATGCGGCGCGATGTCATCGAGGCGGTGGCCTCGGTGAAGGAGATGATTTTCCCCGTCTTCACCAACGGTACCCTCATCGGCCCCACCTACATCGACCTCATCAAGCGCAACCTCAACATCATCCCCGTCATCAGCATCGAGGGAACGGCCATGGGCACCGACGAGCGGCGCGGACGCGGGGTGTTCGAGCGCGCCATGCTGTCGATGGATATGCTCAAGCAGGAAGACCTCATCTTCGGCGCCAGCATCACCGTCACCAGCGAGAACATGGAGCTGGTCACCTCGCCGCAGTTCATCGACACCCTGCGCGAGAAGCGTTGCCGGCTGCTCTTCTACATCGAGTACGTGCCCACCGAGAAAGGCACCGAGCACCTGGCCCTCGACGACGAGCAAGTGGCCCGTATGGCGTCCACTGTGCTGCAGCGCCGCAACGAGTACAGCGACATCATCTTCTTCTCCTTCCCCGGCGACGAGAAAGCCACCGGCGGCTGCATCGCCTCGGGACGCGGCTTTTTCCACATCGGCCCCGACGGCTCGGCCGAGCCCTGTCCCTTCTCGCCCTTCAGCGACAGCAACGTGCTGGAAATAGGCGTCAAGGAGGCACTCCGGTCGCCCCTCTTCCGCACCCTCCGCGACGCCAGCATCCTCGGCTGGGCACACACCGGCGGCTGCACCCTCTACGAACACCGCGACGAGGTGGAAGAAATAATTAAAAACAAACAGTAACAGAAAACAATAACAACCAAGCAATGAACATATATGATTTCAAGGCCGTTGCAAGTAACGGCAAAGAGATTGATTTCCGTCAGTTTGAAGGCAAGGTGCTGCTCATCATCAACACCGCCAGCAAGTGCGGCTTCACGCCACAGTTCGAGGGCCTCGAGGCGCTGAACGAGAAGTACCGCGACCGCGGCCTCGTCTGCATCGGCTTCCCCTGCAACCAATTCGCCCACCAAGACCCCGGCAGCGACAGCGAGATACAGGAGTTCTGCCAGGTGAACTACGGTGTGACGTTCCAGATTATGAAGAAGGTGGACGTCAACGGCGCCGACGAGCACCCCATCTTCACCTACCTCAAGGAGCAGGCCCCCGATGAGGAATACAAAGGGCTGAAGGCCAAGGCTGCCGCCACGATGTTCAAATCCATCAGCAAGAGCGTGGAGAAGGACAGCGACATCAAGTGGAACTTCACCAAGTTCCTCATCTCGCGCGACGGCTCCGTCGTGAAGCGCTTCGCCCCCACCACCGAGCCCAAAGACTTCGAGAAGGAAATCGAGGCAATGCTCTGACGGTCACGCGCCGGAGACAATATTAGCACACAAACTTGGTGGCAAAGCGCCGCTCATACTCTTCGATGAGCATGGGGCGGAAGTTGGGGTGTGCTATGCGGATGAGGTCCTCGGCGCGGTGCTGCAGGGTGCGTCCCTTGAGACGGGCGATACCATATTCGGTGACGAGGTAGTTTACATCGTTGCGCGTGGTGCTGACAGCCGAACCCGGAGTGAGGAAGGGCTTGATGCGGCTGATGCTGCCACCGGCAGCCGTCGAGGGCATGGCAATGATACTCTTGCCTTCGCGGGCCATTGAGGCGCCACGCACGAAGTCTATCTGCCCACCGATGCCGCTATACTGCCGCATGCCGATGCTCTCGCTGGCCACCTGCCCCATGAGGTCCACCTCGAGGCATGAGTTGATGCTCACCATGCGATACTGCTGTGCAATGATGAGGGGGTCGTTGGTGTAATCCACCGGATAGAGCTCGATATTCTCGTTACCGTCCACAAATTCATACAACTCACGGCTGCCCATGATGAAGGTGGCCACCACTTTGCCGCGATGCAGCGTCTTGCGGCTGCCATTGACGATGCCTTCGCGCATCAATGCGGCCACACCGTCGCTGAACATCTCGCTGTGGATGCCGAGGTCGTTCTTGTCGCCCAACTCGCTGAGGACAGCATTGGGGATGGCTCCGATGCCCAGCTGCAACGTAGAGCCATCGAACACCAGCGAGGCGCAGTGACGGCCGATGGCTTGCTCCACCTCGGTGGGAGCTTCACTGTGCAACTCCGGCAAATGGTAGGCACAGGGGATGATGTGATCAATCTGCGACACGTGGATCATCACGTTGCCATAGGTGAAGGGCATAAACTCGTTGGTTTCGATGATTACCGACCGTGCACGACGGATGGCAGCAAGGGCATAGTCGCAGCTAACACCCAACGAGCAGTAGCCCTCCTCATTGGGCGGCGTTGCCTGAAATACAGCCACATCACACGGTATCTCATCACCAATCATTTCGGGCACATCGTGGAAATAGGCGGGGAAGAAATCGGCGTTGAGGTGGTTCACGGCATCGCGTGAGTTGCCGCTGAGAAAATTGCTCACATGGCGGAAATGGCCGTAGCAGCGCGGATGAATGAGTGGATTGTCGCCGAGGGTGGTCATGTGGAAGATGAGGACGTCGTTGTAGTCCTCACAATGCTCGGCCATAGCGAGCGGCACCACTTTAGGCACTGCGGCAGCGTGGCCAAGAACGACACAGTCGCCGTCGTGGATGTCCTTGATAGCCTCTCCAGGCTTCGATACTTTGCGTTTATATTCTTCTTTCCAATTCATTGTTATATTGATATTAGTTTGTACTGCATCACCTTGCGGCAACGCCAACACACAACGACGGAAAGAAAACTCACGGATTAATACATTAACGCACTAACACATTAACGCATTACGACAGACAACCGCCTTTGACGCGAAAGCATTGCCAAAAACTCAACGGGGCAGGTCTCCTGGCTTTCACCCTTCAGCGCGGCGCCTTCTCAGGTCGTTGCCGACCCAATGGCTATGTTTGCCCGCCGAAGAATGTAACGGTGATTTACAGTTGCGCGACAGCTCACGATTTGCACGTGATTCCCTCTTCGTCCCCCCTTTTCAGGGGAGAACCTCGATGAAATATTTTATTCAAAGGACTGTTGCATTGCTCGTTGCTGAAATAGACAACCGCAGCATTGCAGCTGCAAATATACACTTTTTTTTGAATAGCAAAAAATCACCACTTCCCCTACACGCTCCATTGGTGGACCGACACGGAAGGCTCGCTGGCCGCAGCCGTCGAGGAGATGCCCGCTGGCTACGACGAGCTGATGAAGCCGGTGATTGACAACGTCCCCATGCTGATTGTGGTCATCGTGCTGGCCATCCCCATCGCCATCCTCGCCATACGCCTCGCCGAGAAGACGTTGAAGAAACGGGCTGCTTCGCTAAGATCTATCGCCATCCACCAGAAGAATGGCAAACGCTCGATGAAGAAAGACAAAATTTATTGCCCGACCTTCTATACGCCATTTCTTGAAGATATATAATATGCCGCTTTACCGATGAAAAGAATTCACTATATCACCTGATTACCTGAAAAAAAAAGGGACCGCCACGCATGACGGCCCCCATTTCACCTATAGTGATGTTACTATACTATCTATCTGTCAAACATCAGTACAGAAACCCCAGCATCCACAGCGGCAGCTTGGCTCCGTCGGGCATGTCCCAGTCATCGGCAAAGATGTAGGAGTCTTTCACTCCCGCTATTTGTGAAAATGTCTTGTTGCGACCGCCAATCTCGAAGGTGTATTTCGCATCCACCTTGAAGTCCCCCTGCGCCTTTCCGTACTCGACACTGTGCGAGTCGGACAGGGCACAGATGGCAAAGGTCTCACGCAAGGTTCCCACCTCTACCTTCGTCGGCGCAAGGGCATACATCAGGTTAGTATTCTCCATATATATCTTGTCAGGCTTGGTCAATTTGCCAATCTTTTTCTTGTCCGAGTACAACAGGTTCAGCACTTTGGCGTCGCCCAGATATTTGAGGTACTCCACCACCGTGTCGCGTCCGATTTCCAGCGCTGCAGCGATTCTGTTGGCATTCAACTCAAAGGCACCTCGCTGCAAATCATCGCCACGAGTGCCTGCAGTTTTCTGACGTTAGCCACATCCACCTTGCAAATCTGCGGCAGCTCAGTATCGATGATATAATTCACCACCTGCTCAATCTTCGTGTAGTATTCGCCCTCGCCCTCCAACAGGAAAGGATAGTAGCCCTTCTCCAGATACTCCTTGAACATCGCCACCGGCTTGCACTTCGACGACACCGTCTGCCACAGGTCGTAGGGATGTGCCAATATCTCCTCCAGCGACCATTGTGGGAACGTCATCCCGTGATAGAAACGGAGTGCCTCGCGGAATGAGAGACCTGGCATCGTGTATTTGACGGCACGACGCGAGAGATCGGCATCGCCCTCCTTCAGGCTCAGCAGCGACGAGCCGCTCACAATCATCCTCAGTTCGGGGAACAGCTCGTATATCTCCTTGATTTCGCGGCTCCAATCCGTAGTGCCGGGATGGTACTTGTGAATCTCGTCAACCACCAGCAGTTCGCCGCCACGCATCACGAATTCCTCTGCCAATCCCACCAGGGTGCGCATGGAAAAGTCCACGGTATCGGCCGAGCAGTACAGCATGGTGCGGTCGCCCAGCGCGTAGTGTTGCTTCAGGTATTGTTTGATGAGCGTCGATTTCCCCACTCCTTTGGCACCCATGATGCTGACGAGTCGGCTGTTCCAATGAATCTCGTCCATTTTCTCGCGGATGATATCCGTCGAAGTATTAGCTAACAATCTGTCACTCTTTCTGAAAAGCGTATCCATACGATCTTATTTATAAAAGTTTCACGCTGCAAAGATAATAAAATTGTTGCACCCATGCAACATTTTTTTTAATAACTGTTGTTTTTGTGCAACAAATTGGTTTAAAAACACGACCAATATTTAATTGTTTTAGAAAAAAAACGCCATTTCTTGAAACACATAATATGCCGCTTTACCGATGAAAAGAATTCACAATTTGCTCACTCTCCGTTTATCTTCGCTACGCTCAATTTATAATGTGCTCGCGTCACTTATGTAAACATAAGCGGTCACCTGATTACCTGTTCACATGATTACCTGAAAAAAGGGACCGCCACGCATGACGGTCCCGCTTCACATTAGCTTCGCTGACATTGCTTTGGCTCGGGAAAGTGAGCGAGCTCCCTCTCCTCTCGCTTTGCGCAACGTTAAAAATGTTTTATGAAAAACCTTTATCGCTGATGCTCGAGGCTGTCGAGCGTCTTTTCCAGGTATTCGTTGTAGAGACAGAGGTCTTGTAGCTCGAATTGTAGCGAGTCGGTGGTGATTTCGGCGGCGAATGGAAGATTTTGAAGAAGAAAAACGCCATTTCTTGAAACACATAATATGCCGCTGATACCTTATTGGGTGTTGGATAGCGTGGGACAGGTGCCTGTCCCCTTGTCCCCTTATTTCTGCAAAATGATATTTGCCAAGCAAACGGCTACTTCCTGTGGCTCTTCTCTAGGCCGCCAGGCGAGGATATAGCTCACTTGAGCACTGATTACATGGTATCCCTTTTGATATAATTCCTCCATCTGCTGTTTCCTCGCCTTTGACAAACATGCTATAAAGTCGCCTTGTTGTGAGATAAGGTAGCCATTGGAATATTTTAAACCATCACCGCTACGCAGTCTTAAAACCTTATCTTTACGCTCTTTGAAGTAATCAAGCCAAACATCATGTAGATTGAGGCTTATAGAGATGTTGGTTTGATCTAAAACAGGCTTATTGTAGATGTACAGGTTTCGACGAGCACGTGTAAGACCAACATATATGGTGCGCAGGTCGTCAGGATCGGTGGTGTCGGGTTCTGAATCAAAGAGGTGAACTGTGTCAAACTCGCGCCCTTTGGCTTTATGAATAGTGCTTACGAACACACAGTTGTTGTCGAATGAGACAAAATCCTCCACATCGCTTTCCAAAAGGAATTGGCGTAAATCACTCCGATAGATTGTCCGGTTAATCTGTTCGTAGTCTTCCCAAAAATGTCTCATTGCTGGCAGAAGTCGGCTTGTGGCATAGTTTTGGCAAGTACGTTCTTTTGCGGCTTCCCAAACGTCTTTACTTATAACAGAGCCTTCATCTCCGAGATATTTGACAAAATAACGTACTTCTGCGAGATTAATAAAGCGGAATCCGCTGCCAGATTGCACCAATAATGCACGAATACCATGTTGCTCTAACTGATAAGCCACTTGTAATGCCTGTTCGTTGGTACGAGTCAAAATGGCAGTAGAACCATTAATTGCCGAACGTTGAATAACAAACTTTGCATCATTAGGAATTGTTTTCACAACACCCTTATCTGTTGTTACAGCTTTAATCGGGGTGTGTTTCATACGGTTTGGTATGCGCCGTACAAAACGGTTGGCTTGGTTGACAATTTCCTGTGCTGACCGATAATTGTCGGTCATCTCATACAATGTAGCGTTATGGTCAACCACAAGCGAGTGGAGGTATTTCGAATTGCTTCCACGGAAAGCATAAATATTTTGATCATCGTCTCCTACAGCAATCACACGCATCTCTTCATTTCGTTGCATGAGAGCTCGTACCAAACGATAATCATCAGGTCCCATATCTTGTGCCTCATCGATGACAAGCACACTTTTTGCAATTTTGGCAGTTTCTACCTCACTATTTTCGATCATCTCTGCAGCTCGCTGCACTACGCTGTCAGCTTCTTCAAGTGAGCCCTGTTTGCCGAGCAAATCAAAACTATAGGAATGGAAAGTTTTTATATCAACAAAATGTGCTGCGTTTCCTACCAAATCCATAAGACGTTTCTTGAATTCAGTGGCTGCTGCTCTTGAAAATGTAAGCATCAGCAATTGCTCATGTTTCACGTCTTCGAGTAGTAGGAGCGAAGCTAATTTATGTACCAGAACACGAGTTTTTCCACTTCCAGGACCTGCTGCAACTACAGTATAGCGCGATTCCTTGTCGTTTATTATCTCCAGCTGACGAGAGGATAGCGTGCCAAATATTTTCTTGTATTTAGCAGGTGTGATATTCTGGTTGATTTCAGTCTTGCGGTCTTCCTTGAAATACTTGTTGATGAAGCGACGATAATCCATGGTGAAGTAGTCGCTTACGTATTGTAGCGCTGCGTCGTAGTCACGAACCATCAGGTTGGCATATTCACCGACAATATGAATTTGTTGGATTCGCTGCTTATAGAACTCATCCAGTAGACGATAGTTTTCTTTGGTGTATCTTGCCTTACGCTCCACTTTACGGCTAAGCTGCATGGTGTTATATATAACCAAGAAACCGCCCTCAATTTTTAGCAATTCATTTTTGCTCAGGAACAGTAGCGCCTCCTCCATATCAGAAAGGGTAGGCGGGTCGGATAGCGATAACTGAGAAGTGTTGTATTGGTTAAGTAGACCTACCAACGAGAAAGGAACGAAAGAACTATCCTTTTCAATTTTCTGTGCACTAATTGTTTCTACGACAAATTGACAAAGGCCTGCTCTTCGTTCGAAATGTTGCATTGTTGCATCTGCATCAACTTGCAAGCGAAGACTTACACTTCCGGCTGCAGTATGTTCTTCTTTTCTTACGTATCCTTTAAGACGCAAGAAATATAGTAATGTTTTGATGCGTTTTACATTACAGAAAGACATTCCTTGCGATTGAGCCTCTTCGTTTAGCTCTTTGTAGTTCAGTTCACGAGTCTTATCTGTGAGGTTTGTGAGAAGGAATCGCTCAAGCTGCAATGTGTTTTTAAGTTCACGCATCGTGTTACTTTTGGGAAGGCCTGCTAACATATCTTGACTGTCAGCCAAAATGCCTTCTTGCCGCATTAGGTTTACATTGCGAATAACGGATTCCTTCGACATTCCCAACACATCGGCTAAGTAATCAATACGGCTTTCCGCTTCATCACTATTTTGCTGTGTTGCGCGACGGCTAATTAGCGAGCTGATAATTCTGACAGCCTCCTCACGAGTGGTATCATCAAACAAAGATGAACGAGTAATTCGTCGACGAGCCTCATCCATGTTTCCCACGGTGATTCCTGTGGCAAAAACATGTGGAGCATTGCTACCTCGTTCAATGAAACCAGCATCCTCTAATGCTGCAATGGCCGCCTTGATTCTTGTCTCCACATCGTCTACTTCGTCACCCCATCCTGCTTTACGTGCTATTTCAAGAGGGGAACAACTTACAGTTGGACGCTGTTGTGTCATATCTTTTATAGCTCTCCACACCTGCTGAATTTCACTAATGGAAAGTTTTGTTTGATTTAGTAGGATGAAGTGCTTGTCAAGGTCGCTATCGGCATACAAAACATAACAATCAGCCTCCATGTGGGGGTCACGTCCGGCACGACCAGCTTCCTGAATGTAGCTTTCCAAAGAGTCACTAATATCGTAGTGAATTACCAAACCCACATCTTTTTTGTCAACACCCATTCCGAAAGCTGAGGTGGCTACGATAACCTGAGTCTCTCCATTCATAAAAGCATCCTGATTGTGTATTTTATCAGCAGCCTCCATCTTCCCATTGAATGGGAGTGCCCGAATACCGTCTGCTCTTAAATGATCCGATAACTCTTTGGTGCGTTTTGTGCGACTTACATATATGATAGAAGGGCAATTGTGGCCAAGAATAAGAGATCGTAATTGGTTGTATTTATCATCGTCTGTGTCAGAATGAATAACTGTGTAGTGTAGATTCTTTCTTTCTGAATTGGCAGCAAAGACTTTAAGGTTCAGATTGAGTTTCTGCATAAAGTAGTCGCAGATATCTGTAATAACTTTTTGCTTAGCTGTAGCGGTGAAGCAAGATACAGCGATAGGTTGTTGCTGTTGCTTCAGCTCTTGAAGATGACGAATAAAGTCGCCAATATATAGGTAATCTACTCGGAAATCTTGTCCCCATGCAGAAAAACAGTGGGCCTCGTCGATAACAATACGTACCACATTTCGGCCAAGAAGCAAGCGTTCGATTGTTTTGCTCCGCAGCATCTCGGGTGCGATATACAGTAAGTTCGCTGAACCGTCAGCCACTTGTTGTACTGCACTGGCTCGTTCGATTGGATCAAGGAGCCCGTTAATTGTTACCGCATCACTTATACCACGTTCGGCAAGATTGTCTACCTGATCTTTCATGAGCGATTGCAACGGGGAAATGACCACTGTAAGACCATGCGTATTTCGACCAGCCATTAAGGCAGGTAGTTGGAACGTAAGACTCTTTCCGCCACCAGTTGGGAAAATGGTTAGTATCGACTCGCCACGGATAGCAGCTTCAACAGCCTCCTGTTGCATCCTTTTCCCATCAAATAGACGGAATTCATCATATCCAAAGAATTCTTGAAGTCCTTTATGGGCATCCAGTTGATTCCGGCAGTATTCGCATTCTCCACAGGGTGTATTTCTCAGCAGATTCATCACACTGGCCATATGTGGATGGTTGCGTTGTACCCAAGCTGGTGTAATACTCATAATATCATCTGCCCCAATAACAGCAAGGGCATAAGCCAACTCTACAGGATAGCTATTGGTTAGTTTGCTGATATTAATATTGCCACAAATTTTCCCGTGATACTCATTCGCAATCAATGAGCTAATATCGGTTCTATACGATATCAGACGCCCCAAAAGAGAAGATTGGGTTTGTGGGGAATATCCGACATATTTGAGAAAGCCACTAAACTCCGGTTTGTCGTGTAACAGTTGATAGAGTATCTCTTGTTTCTGCCCATTAAGATGTTTCCACGCTTCCACTTCGTCAAAGAAGAGGTCTTTGGCTTTCTTAGCATCGTTGACAGGATTGTTCAATTCGTCGACCTGAAGTTTGTCATCTTTCACCAAACGGTGATAAGGTTTGTTTGGGAAGAGCAGTGGCGAAAGGGGAAGGGTGTCAATATAGGTATGCTTGCCTTTAATGGCAGCGTATTTCAGGTCAAACTTAATAATGTTATGACCACAAATATACTCACAATTGTAGATGAACCGCTGAAACTCATCCAATGAATTGGTGTGCAACACGGCACCGTCTTCTCGAACCACCCCGAAGTCTTTTGCCTGCTTATTCTGAAAGCTAACCTCTGTATCAATAAAGGCAATCATATTTCCTTTATGCCAATAGATTTAAGGTATTCGTAGGTGCTGTCGTAAATCTCGGGCTTCCGACTCTTGTCCTCATATTCACCAGTGGCATCTCTTTTATTGTTCCCTTCAGGAACGCAGATTACCATTCCTTGACGAGCGCGTGGGAGGAGGACTCGATAAGCATTGAGTTGGTAAAGTTTACGCACCTCCTTATTGATGCGGTTCCATCGGGTATCACCGTTGAACTCGGCGCATCACGCCTGTTTGAACATTTCCTTGATGCTGCCCAATGACCCCAACACACCGGTGGCCTCGTATGGCAGGTAGACTGTCTTGTTCTCCTGTCCGCCGGCTATATCGCGCAGGCTCTCGATGTATTTTACTGCCAGCAGGTAGTTTACGGGGTTGGCTCCGCTGCCGGCAACGGCTTCGGAGACATTGCGGATGGCTGTGGCTTCGGCTTCGGCTTGCAAAATCTTTGCTCTTGCCTCGCCTTCGGCCTTGAGGATATTGGCCTGTTTCTCAGCTTCGGCGGCGTTGATTTCCGCTTGTTTCTCACCCTCGGAGTTCAGGATCTGGGCTTGCTTCTCTCCCTCGGCTTTCAGAATCTCGGCACGACGGTTGCGTTCGGCCTGCATCTGCAGTTCCATGGTGCAACGGATGCTTTCGGGCGGGGTGATGTCCTGCAACTCGACTCGATTGACCTTGACGCCCCACTTGTTTGTGGCGTCGTCGAGCACGCTGCGCAGCTTGGAGTTGATGGTGTCGCGGGAGGTAAGCGTCTCGTCCAGTTCCATCTCACCGACCACGTTACGCAGAGTGGTTTGGGTCAGTTTCTCAATGGCGACGGGCAGGTTCTGGATTTCATAGACAGCTTTCATCGGGTCCACCACCTGAAAGTAAATCAATGCGTTGATTTCGGTCATAACGTTGTCCTTGGTAATGACGCTCTGCTTGTCGAAATCATACACTTGTTCGCGCATGTCGATATGTGAGCTGCTGGTAAGCGATCCGTTTTGCTTGCGGACGATGGTGTCCTTTGCTCTTTCAATTATCGGCAGTATGATGTTGATGCCGGCGTTGAGGGTGCGATTGTATTTTCCCAGCCGTTCGATAATTAGGGTTTCGGATTGGGATACGATTTTGATGCCGCTGAGGACATAAATTACCACAAGTACAATGAGTACTATTAATACAATTTGTGTCATAACGTTATTATTTTAATATTCTGTTATTCTGTTTTTTTCTTTTACTGTGACAATGATGCTGTCACGGGCGATGATGATCACTTCCGTTCCGGCGGCAATAGGATGTCCGTCTTCTGTGACGGCTTTCCATTCGTCTCCGTCAACCTTGACGCGTCCGAGTTGTTTGTTGTGGTCGATTTCCTCCGTGACCATGCCGCTCCTCCCGATGAGGGCGTCTGCGTTGGTTTTTACATCATTATTCTTTCTCTGCAGAAATTTCAGCACGAATGGTCGGACAAAGAGGAACGTGAGCAGCGACACGATGGCGAAAATCGATAGCTGCCAAGTGAAAGATCCCCCAAGGTATCCAACCAAAGCGGAAGCTAGTGCACCGAACGCGAAGCAGACCGCTCCGAATCCGGCGGTAAAAATCTCAACAATTATCAGAATGATGGCGGCAATCAGCCAATAATAATGAAGTTGCATATCAAAAAGGTATAAATGTTCAAACTGCAAAGATACGAACTTTTTCCCAATCCACAAAATAATATTTCACACGCACTCGTTCGTGAGGGCCGTCTGTGGATAACTTTTCGGATATTTTTTTTCTCAACAGGGTGACTGCCTGAGACTCGGCAGGTTGTCATTAACGGCTGTCCCCGTAACTGCATATGTTGATATCTTTATGGCGGAGGTACCGCGCTTTTCCGTACCTTTGCAATACTCTTCGGAGGTGAAACGATTTACTTAACGCGTCCCGCAATCCATTATCACACAATGGATGACGGGATACATTACGAAAAACATAAGCTATGATGGATATCGAAGAAAGACTCAACATGCTGGAAACGAATGTAAAAAGCATCGTGAGCTTTATCTACGCGATGCAGCAGACGGCTATGACATTCTCCTTCCAGCCGCCACCCCCAAGGCTGCCCTTCGAACGGGAGGTGCCGCCCGCGCTGCTGACCGCCCGCACTCCCCATTTCGGACTCGACGCCCGTCGGCGCGCCCATTGGGTGGATGTCTACAGCCGTCTGGTGGCGGCCGGCAAGCTGCGCCCCGACGAGGTGTCGGGCACGAACTTCACCCACCTGCTCTGCGGCGAGGGAACTCCCGCCACAGGGCCCATCCGCTGGCACGGCACCACCCGCGAGCTGGCCTATATGGTGCGCCAGCACCTGGGGTCGCGCTGGTCGGTGGCCCTCGCGGCATTCAACGACAAGAACGACAGGCCCTTGCCGCCGTCGTTCCAGAACACCAAGCCGCCAGCAGCTCCATCGGCCGCTAAAATAGACCTCATTTTCCGCTCAAGGGACTAAAAGGACTAACGCAGGGACTAACGGCGGCAACCCCCTGTGACTAAAAAAAGGACTAAAAGGACTAACAATGCACCGGAAGCCACTCCGGTGCTTTTTTTGTGCCTACCTTTGTCGACGAATTCAATGTTTAACCCCGAGTGGAGGCGAGGAGGATGTTCCCGGGTAAATGGCCAAAGATTCCAACCTTCTTCTCACAACACTCAAAAAAATGAAACGCAACAACAAAAAGAACAATGTTCAGAGAACGGAAACCCTCGACGGTATGATGACCTTCGGCATCATCGACAACAACCTGCACATCCTCGACTTCGTCTGCACGGAGGCCGCCGAGATGGAACCCTTTATCGCCGACTGCAAGGTGCAGACCATGCGCGACGGCAACGTCTACATCACCGAGCGGCCCCGCCGCAAGCACAACAAACCGCTCTTCCGCGAGGACAACAGCACCCTCACCCTCGGCCGCGACAACCGCTACTACTTCGTCTTCACACTCCCCAAGGCCCAGCTCGACCTCCTCCCCGACCGCCTCGTCCACCAGGCGCTGGCCATCGCCCAGAAAGTAGATAAGATGATCGCTGGCCGCATAGGGAAGAAAGGCTCGACAAAGTAAACCAACCAATGGCCAGGGCGTTTCAGTTGTTTCAGTTTCAGTTCGATTTCAGAGACTCAGTTATGTTTCAAAACCCCTTTATAAATACTTATAACTAATTAATAATAAGTAATATATATAAAGGATGAAGAAATTGACACCCCTCGAAAAACAACTGAAACAACTGAAACTGAAACGCCTGGTCAATTTAAAAATCTTCTAAAAAGCAAAAGACAATGAAATACGATATCAGCAAACAGTCAGCACCCCAAATGCCAACCCTCGGAAACGGGACAGAATGTATCAAATTGCTGCTCTCGCAGACCTCGAAAGACATGCACGAACCTCTTGTACCAATGCTTTTCCCCGTACTTGGCGCACATATCAATGGCGCGGAATTCCAGTACCCCGACCTCAGTTGGAAGGAACCCTGTGGCATGATGGCCAACCTTGTAGCCGAAACAGGCGGCAACAAAGGACAACTGTCGAACCTCGTGGAGGCCATCTGTAGGGATTTCCGTCAGCACGACGAGGAGGAGCTGAAGAAGCTCGTCGAATGGCAGAAGCAGGTGAAGACCAAGAGCGCCAACAAGGAGAAGCCTGCCCGACCGGACGTGGCCTTCTGGTTTCCACCCTCGGACGTCACCTCGGCGGCCTTCCTGCAGAACGCGATGGCCTGCGAAACTTTCGGCGCGCGCACACAATATCTTAATATGCCAGAAGTCGAAATGGCCGACCGCATGTGCGGCGGGCACCGGCAGATTAGCCAGATGCTGCGCAATATCTACGACCGACAGCGCGCCGGCGCCCTGAGGGCCACCGCCGACGGCGTGACGGGCAACCCCATCCTCCGCGCCAACCTCACCATCTCTTCCACTCCCTTCGCCACACGCAAGTTCTACAAGAACGACCTCTTCAACGGCACCTTCGGCCGCATGGTCTTCTCCTACAAGGCCCGCACCAGCCGCGATGGACGCATTCCGCGACAGGGCAAATACTCGGAGGAGTTCTACCGCAAGCTGGACGAGTTCCTGGTGCGACTCGACATCTGCAAAGGGCGCTTCGTCATCGACCCGCTGAACAAGCGGATTGACCAGCTGGCGCAGGACATGGCCACGCTGGCCGACCTCACCGACGACGACGTGCTCTGGGATGCCTCGAAGCGTGCCCTGGTGTCGGCTTGGAAAGCGGGGTGCGTGATGTGGGTGCTCAACGGACAGACGTGGACGCGCTCGATGGGCGATGTGGTGGAATGGCTGGTTTACCATGACATTTGGAGCAAGATGCAAATATTCAGCGACCTGCTGAAAGATGGCGACATCAGCACGACCGATGCCAGCAAGACAGGCCCAAAGAATATGCTTGACGACCTGAGCGATTCCTTCAACGAAGCACAATTAGAGGCTCTTCGCGTGAGTTCCGGCAAATCCAAGGAGGGTACCAAACGTCAACTGCGCGTATGGATGAGCCGTGGTTTTATCGAATACTCCACACAGACAGGTCTCTTCACAAAAACCAAGTCCTACCTTTGTAAAGTTTAAAGATTATGGATAGACAAGAACTTCAACAGCTCCGCGACCTCCCCATCGAGGGGGTCGCGGAAAAGCTGGGGCTCAAGGTGAGCCAACACAAGAGCCTGTGTCCGTTCCATGACGACCACCACGCAAGTTTGTCGTTCAACGTAAGAAAGAACACCTATAGGTGCTTTGTGTGCGGGGAGCACGGGGGGACGATTGATTTGGTGATGAGGTTTTTGCATAAGGACTTTCGGGAGGCGTGCGAGTGGCTCGGCGGCGATGGTATACAGTTTACGGTTTACCGTTTACCGTCCCCTTCGGAGCCGAAGGCGTTCGATGCACAGAGGTATGAGAAGTTTTTTGAGCGGCCTTGGCTCTCGCCCGAAGCGCGGCGGTTTCTCTTCGACGAGCGGCGCCTCGACGAGCGCGTGGTGCGCTGGTGCCGCCTCACCTCGTGGCGCGACCGGCAGGGCGTGAATTGGCTGCAGATACCCTACTACGACCGCGAGGGGCGCCTCGTGGGCCTCCAGAACCGCAACCTGCAGAAGGGCGCGCAGCCGCGCTTCCGCTTCCCGCAGGGGGCCGAATGCGGCATCTACAACCTGCCGGTGCTCGGCCGCCTGCACGAGGGCGAGCCGCTCTACATCACCGAGGGCTGCTCCGACTGCTGGGCGGCGCTCTCGGCCGGCCACAAGGCCATCGCCATCCCCTCGGCCACCCTCCTGAAAAAGAAAGACCTCGACGAACTCTTAACGCTTAACTCTCAACTCTTAACTCCCTTCCACATGTACCCCGACCGCGACGAACCCGGCGAGCGCCTTTTCCTCCAGCTGCAGCGCCTGCTGCCCAACCTCACGCACCACCAGCTGCCGCTGGGATGCAAGGACTACTCGGAATACTATGTAAAGTTTAAGGTTTAAAGTTTAAAGTTTATAGTTTATGGACACCATAGAAGATTTCACAATTCGCGCTTATAGCAAGAAAGAGCTGGCGCTGCTCTACTTCCCGGACAGCATGCCCCGCGTGGCGGTGAACCACCTGATGGCCATGATCCGGCGCTGCGACATGCTGTGGGACGAGCTGCAGGCAGCGGGCTACAAAACCGCCTGCAAGACCTTCACCCCCCGCCAAGTGAGGGCCATTTTCGACTGGCTGGGGCCTCCGTAAACCCCGTAATCACACGCAATCGCACGTTATCGCACGCCATCGTCCGCAATCGCACGAACCCCACGAAAAAAGGCCGTATCTTTGCATCGGATTTCGAAATCAAACCGTAAAACAATCCCAATCATTAACCAAAAAAAATCTGAAAAACTATGGCAAAAGGTCAGTACAGCGCCCAGGTAATCTGGCAAGGAAGACTCGGCGGATTCGTCTACAAGAAAGACGCCTTCGGCGAGCAGGTAATCTCAATCTACAAGGGCAAGCCCCGCAACCCGCGCACCGAGGCGCAGCAGCTGGTGCGAGCCAAGTTCGCCCTCATGCGCTCGATGGGCAGCATCTTCTCGCCCGCCACGGCCCTCGGCATGAAACAATACGCCGCCAGCAAGCGGATGTATCCCGACAACTGCTTCATGACGAAGAACTACCCCAACGTCACCGGCACGGCGGCCGACAATGTGAGCATCGACCCCTCGAAGATCATCTGCTCCTGGGGTAACCTCACCGGGGTGGTCTTCAGCAGCGCCATCGGCACCTCGACCCCCGGCACCGTCACGGTGAGCGTGACCGACATCAACGCCGGCATCGGCAAGGCCAGCAGCGAGGACAGCATCTACGCCTTCGTCTACTGCCCCGACGCGAAGGCCGGTGTGCTCTCGGCCGCCGCCAAGCGCACCGACGGCGCCACCCTCAGCGTGCGCTACCCCAACAGCTGGAGCGGCCTCGAGGTGCACGTCTACGGCTTCGTCTACAGCGCCGCCCACGACTGAGCCTCTGTCTCGGAGTACATCGGTCACGCCGAGCTCGGCTAAGCCCTCGGGGGAGGGACACAGAAAGAGGCAGCCCGACACTGCAGGTCGGGCTGTTTCTTTCGCCCTCGGCCGACCGACGGCTACCGGTCAGCTCTCGGGCAACTCTTGGATAACTCTTGGTCGACTCTTGGTCGGCGGGGCGACACGCGGGAGGACATCGCCGATGTCTTGCAGCAAATTTAACCCAACAACACGTCCATCACCATCATCAAGACAAAGCCCACGGCAAAGCCTATGGTGGAGAGGTTGGTGTGGCGTCCTTGGGCGGTCTCGGGGATGAGGTCCTCGATGACCACATACATCATGGCTCCGGCGGCGAACGCCAGCAGCCACGGGAGAGCGACCCCCAACGCCGATGCCAGCAGAAGGATGGCGACAGAACCCACAGGCTCTATCACACCGCTCAACGAGCCAATAAGAAACGCCTTCCAGCGCGAATTACCCTCGGCATGCATCGGCATCGAGATGATGGCCCCTTCGGGGATATTCTGTATGGCGATGCCGATACTGACTGCCAATGCGGCACTAAGCGTCAGCCCTTGCGCTTCGCCGGCAAAGACCACACCCACAGCCATACCCTCCGGCAGGTTGTGGATGGTGACGGCGAGGGCCAGCATGGCGGTGCGCGACAGACGGCTGCGGGGACCTTCGGCCTTCTCGGCCCCGTTGTGCAGGTGAGGCGTCAGTTCGTCGATAAGCAACAGGAAGCACATACCCAGCAGGAAGCCACCGGCAGCGGGGAGCACACTCTTCAGACCTCCCAAACCAGGGGAGCAGCTGTAGGAAGAGGCCATTTCAATACTTGGTATCAGCAGCGACCACACGCTGGCGGCCACCATCACACCGCTGGCAAAGCCCAAGAGGGTCTTCTGCAGCCGGTCGGGAATATCCTTTTTCATAAAGAAAACAAATGCCGACCCCAACATGGTTCCCGCCAAAGGCAATAATATTCCGATAATTACAGCTGTCATCTTTTAACAATTTGATGCTGCAAAGATATACTTTTTCTTCCACACGCACAATCACCATTAATAGGGATTGCAGAAATTCCCTGCCTGTTGCCGGACATTCTCATTGCATATCGGCGACAAAAACAAAAAAATTTTTTGAATAGGCAATAATATGGTGTCCTTCACGTTATTTGTTTTTTATTTCTCGCGGAGAATTGCACAAAACGATTGAACATCAATAACATATAACCATCATTAAACAATGAGTAATCTTCGATTTAAAGTGCTGCAGGAGGCTTTCGCCAAGAAAGCGGTAGCCGTCCAGCCTCCTGCGGGAATGGTCTCCGATTATTATGGCAGCCATGTTTTTGGACGGAAACAGATGGCGCGTTACCTCTCGGCAGAGACCTACAAGGCTTTCTGCAATGTGCTCGACAACGGGGCACCCTTCAACCGCGAGATTGCCAACAATGTGGCTGTGGGTATGAAGAATTGGGCGCTGGACATGGGCGCCACCCACTACACCCATTGGTTCCAGCCGCTCACCGAAGGCACCGCCGAGAAACACGATGCCTTTATCGAGTATGCCGGGCAGCCAGGCAGCGACGTGATTGAGGAGTTTTCTGGCAAGCTGCTGGCACAGCAGGAGGCCGATGGGTCGAGCTTCCCCAACGGCGGCATCCGCAACACCTTCGAGGCCCGCGGCTACACCGCCTGGGACACCTCGTCGCCCGCCTTCATGGTCGACGACACCCTCTGCATCCCTACGGTGTTTGTCTCCTATACCGGCGAGGCACTCGACTACAAGACGCCCTTGCTCAAGGCTCTGCACGCCGTCGATTGCGCCGCCACCGATGTGTGCCACCTGTTCGACCCTTCAGTACGCAAAGTCTATTCCTATCTGGGTTGGGAGCAGGAGTATTTCCTCGTCGACGAGTCCATTTACTCCGCCCGTCCCGACCTGCTGCTGACGGGACGCACCCTGTTGGGACATGAGTCGGCCAAGAACCAGCAGCTCGAGGACCACTATTTCGGTGCCATCCCCGCCCGTGTGCAGTCGTTCATGAAGGAGCTGGAGTTCGAGGCATACAAATATGCCATCCCCTGCAAGACTCGCCACAACGAAGTGGCCCCCAACCAATTCGAGCTGGCACCCATCTACAACGAGACCAACCTGGCCGTCGACCAGAACCTCATCCTCATGTCGCTGATGCACAAGGTGGCCAGCCGCCACGGTTTCAAGGTGCTGCTGCACGAGAAACCGTTCGCCGGCGTCAACGGTTCGGGCAAGCACAACAATTGGTCGCTGGGCACCGACACCGGCGTCGGCCTGCTCACCCCCGGCAAGACTCCCGAGGAGAACCTGCGCTTCATCACCTTCCTGGTCAACGTGATGATGGCCGTCAAGAAGCACAACGCCCTCCTGAAGGCCTCCATCATGACCGCCACCAACGCCCACCGTCTGGGTGCCCAGGAGGCGCCACCCTCCATCATCAGCATCTTCCTCGGCAGCCAGCTTTCGTCGGTGCTCGACCAGCTGGAGAACGCCGACAAAGACCAGGCCATCGTCCTCGACGAGAAGCGCCGCATGCAACTCGGCGTGGCACACATCCCCGAGGTGCTGGTCGACAACACCGACCGCAACCGCACCTCGCCCTTCGCCTTCACGGGCAACCGTTTCGAGTTCCGCGCCGTGGGCTCCTCGGCCAACTGCGGCTGCGCCATGATAGCACTCAACACCGCCGTCGCCTCGCAGCTGCGCGAATTCCGCCAGGAGGTGGATGCACGGATGGCGGCAGGCGAGCAGAAAGAGCACGCCATCTTCGAGCTGCTGCGTGAGTATATCCGCGAGTCGAAGCCTATCCGTTTCGACGGCAACGGCTACAGCGACGAATGGCGCCAGGAAGCCGAGCGACGCGGCTTGGATTGCGAAAGCAGCGTGCCGCTGATATACGATGCCTACACCTCGCCCTCATCGGTGCAGATGTTCGAAGAAACCGGCGTGATGAACCGCACCGAGCTGGCCGCCCGCAACGAGGTGAAATGGGACACATACATGAAGAAGGTGCAGATAGAAGCGCGTGTGCTGGGCGACATCGTCCTCAACCACATCATCCCCGTGGCCACACGCTACCAGTCGACGCTGCTCGACAACGTCTACAAGATGCGCCAGGTATACGACCTCGACAAAGCACGCACCCTCTCGGCACACGACGACTCGCTCATCGAAGAGCTTTCAACACATATCTCCACCATCAAGCAGAACGTGGACAACATGGTGGAGGCCCGCAAGCAGGCCAACCACATCGCCAGCGAGCGACAGCGCGCCATCGCCTACCACGACACGGTGCTGCCCTACTTCGACGTGATACGCTACCACGTCGACAAACTCGAGCTGATTGTCGACGACGAGCTCTGGCCGCTGCCGAAATACAGGGAAATCCTTTTCTCTCACTAAGCAATCAAACAATCAATCAATATACAAATTCATCATCTTATGGAAACAAAGTACATCTTCGTCACGGGCGGAGTGGTCTCTTCGTTGGGCAAGGGCATCATCTCTGCCAGCATTGGCCGTTTGCTGCAAGCACGCGGCTATAAGGTCACTATTCAGAAATTCGACCCCTACATCAACATCGACCCCGGCACGCTGAACCCCTACGAGCACGGCGAGTGCTACGTGACGGACGACGGCTTCGAGACCGACCTCGACCTCGGCCATTACGAGCGCTTCACCGGCATCCACACCACGCGCAACAACAGCATCACCACCGGCCGCATCTACAAGACCGTCATCGACCGTGAGCGACGCGGCGACTACCTGGGCAAGACCATCCAGGTGGTGCCCCACATCACCGACGAAATCAAGCGCCGCATGCTGCGCGAGGACGAGAAGGAGGAGCAGCTCGACTTCGTCATCACCGAGGTGGGCGGCACCATCGGCGACATCGAGAGCGCACCCTTCATGGAGGCCATCCGTCAGCTGCGTTGGCAGTTGGGACGCAACGCCGTCTGCGTGCACCTCACCTACGTGCCTTATCTCAAGGCTGCCGACGAGCTGAAGACCAAGCCCACACAGCACAGCGTCAAAGAGCTGCAGGGCATGGGCATCCAACCCGACATCCTCGTGCTGCGCACCGAGCGCCACCTCGACGACCACCTGCGCATGAAAGTGGCCTCGTTCTGCAACGTCGACCTCGAGTGCGTGGTGCAGAGCGAAGACATGCCCAGCATCTATGAGGTGCCTGTGAGCATGCAGCACCAGGGCTTGGACGCCGCTATCCTGCGCAAAATCGGCATCCCCGTGGGCGAGACGCCCGAGATGAAGGGCTGGCACGACTTCCTCGACAAGCAGCGCAACGCCAAGCGCGAGGTGCACATCGGCCTGGTGGGCAAATACGACCTGCAGGACGCCTACAAGAGCATCCGCGAGAGCCTCAACCTGGCCGGCATCTACAACGACGTGAAGGCCAAGCTGCACTTCGTCAACAGCGAGGACATCACCCCCCAGAACGTGGCCGAGAAGCTCGACGGGCTGGCCGGCATCGTCATCTGTCCGGGTTTCGGCACCCGCGGCATCGAGGGCAAAATCATCGCTGCCCAATACACCCGCACCCACGACATACCCACCTTCGGCATCTGTCTCGGCATGCAGATGATGGTCATCGAGTTCGCCCGCAACGTGCTGGGATACAAAGACGCCAACAGCCGCGAGATGGACGAGAAAACGCCGCACAACGTCATCGACATCATGGAGGAGCAGAAGAGCATCACCCAGATGGGCGGCACCATGCGGCTGGGCGCCTACGACTGCGAGTTGAAAGAAGGCAGCCGCGTCTACGAGGCCTATGGCAAAGAGACGCTCATCAAGGAACGCCACCGTCACCGCTACGAGTTCAACAACGCCTACACCGCCGAATACGAGGCCAAGGGCATGAAATGCGTCGGCATCAACCCCGCCGCCAACCTGGTGGAAATCGTCGAGATACCCGACAAACGCTGGTACATCGGCACCCAGTTCCATCCCGAATACAGCTCGTCGGTGCTGAACCCGCACCCCCTGTTCATGTCGTTCGTCCAAGCCTGCCTCTGATATGGAACAGCTGAAACATGAATGCGGCGTGGCGATGATTCGCCTGCTGAAGCCGCTGGATTACTATGTCCGCAAGTACGGCTCGTGGGCTTATGGGTTCAACAAGCTCTACCTGATGATGGAGAAGCAGCACAACCGCGGACAGGAGGGTGCCGGTATCGCCTCAGTGAGCTTGCAGAACGGGCCGGGCACAGAATACATGTTCCGCGAGCGCGCCGAGGGCAAGGACGCCATCAGCGAAATCTTCTCGCGCGTGACGGAGGAGGTGTCCGGCGAACTGCTGATGGGCCACCTGCGCTACTCCACCACCGGCAAGAGCGGATTGCAGTATGTGCACCCCTTCCTGCGGCGCAACAATTGGCGCGCCAAGAACCTCTGCCTGTGCGGCAACTTCAACATGACCAACATCGACGAGGTCTTTCAGTTCCTGACCGCCCAAGGACAATCGCCGCGCATCTATGGCGACTCCTACCTCACCCTCGAACTGTTGGGGCACCGGCTCGACCGCGTGGTCGAACGCCTCTTTGTGGAAGCCAAGGCCCAGGGGCTCGAAGGACTCGACATCACACACTACATCGACGACCACGTGGAGATGGCCAACGTGCTGCGCACCACGATACAGCACTACGACGGCGGCTACGTCATGTGCGGCCTGACGGGCAGCGGCGAGATGTTCTCCGTGCGCGACCCCTGGGGCATACGGCCGGCGTTCTACTACCGCGACGACGAGATTGTGGCCCTCGCCAGCGAACGGCCCGTGCTGCAGACAACCTTCAACCTGCAATGCGACGACATCCACGAGTTGAAACCCGGCGAAGCCCTCATCGTGCGCCGCAACGGCGAGAGCCGCCTGGAACAGATCATGCCCGCCAAGCAGCTGAGCGCTTGCTCGTTCGAGCGCATCTATTTCAGCCGCGGCTCCGACCGCGACATCTACCAGGAGCGCAAACGGCTGGGCGAACTGCTGACGCCCGCCATCCTGCGCGCCATCGACGGCGACATCGACAACACCGTCTTCTCCTACATCCCCAACACCGCCGAGGTGGCCTACTACGGCATCACCGACGGTTTCCGCAAACTGCACGACGAGGTGCGCACCGAGAAGGTGGTGTGGAAAGACATCAAGATGCGCACCTTCATCGCCGCCGGCAGCGCACGCAACGACCTCGCCGCCCACGTCTACGACATCAGCTACGGCTCCCTGCGCCCACATGAGGACAACCTCGTCGTCATCGACGACAGCATCGTCCGCGGCACCACTTTGCGCGAGAGCATCTTCAAAATCCTCGACCGCCTGCATCCCAAGAAAATCGTCATGGTCTCCAGCTCGCCCCAGATACGCTACCCCGACTACTACGGCATCGACATGCCCCGATTGGAGGAGTTCTGCGCCTTCCGCGCCACGATGGCCCTCATCGAGGAACGGGGCCTCTGGCAGCTGGTCACCGACACCTACCAGGCCTGCCAGCGCGAACTGCAGAAGCCCAAAGAGGAGATGCACAACTGCGTGCGCGCCATCTACGAGCCCTTCAGCGTCGAGGAAATCAACCAGAAGATTGTGGAGATGCTCCGTCCGGAGGGCATGCAGACACCCGTCGAGCTCGTCTTCCAGAGCATCGAAGGCCTCCACGAGGCCTGCCCCAACCACCCGGGCGACTGGTACTTCACCGGCCACTACCCCACCCCGGGCGGCACACGCCTCGTCAACCAGGCCTTCGTGAACTACATCGACGCAAAATCCTGATTACTCAACACCAACGGGGCACCTCCGAAGCGCTTCGGGGGTGCTTCCCGTTTTCATGGGGTCGCCCCGATGTTGTCCCAAGAGTATACCAAGAGTTTTCCAAGAGTATACCAAGAGAATACGCCTGCTGAAACAGCAGGATATGTTCGGCGAATAGGGGTAACGGACTTTTTTTTCTATATACAATAATAATAAAAGCATGTCGGCGTTATAGGTGTAAAGTATGAGCAGCGAAAACAAATCCACCCAAACCGGCAACTTCATCCTGGTGCTTGTAGCCATGGTGATGGGGGTGCTTATTGGCCTGATGTTCGCCACCAACAGCCGCACACGCTCCACCACGGGTGCCCTGCAGGGCAAGATGGACGAGGTGCTGCAGCTGGTGGAGAAGGAGTATGTAGAGACGGTGGACATCGACTCGGTGAGTGAACGCGCTGTAGCGCTGCTGCTCAGCGAGTTGGACCCCCACAGCACCTATCTCTCCTACCGCGAGACCGAACATGCCGACGAGATGATGCGCGGCAACTTCGAGGGCGTGGGCCTGGTGCTGCACCGCGAGGGCGACACGACCTTCGTGGGGCAGGTGATGGCCGACGGCCCATCGGCCAATGTGGGCATTGTGCCGGGCGACATGATTGTGAGTGTGGACGGTGAGACGGTGAGCGGTGTGGGCATGCCGGCCGACAGCGTGGTGGCCCGCCTGCGTGGGCCTCGCGGGTCGACGGTGGTGGTGGAGGTGCTGCACGAGAAGAACACAAAGCATACCTACAGCATACGCCGCGGGGTGGTCAGCCGCGCCACCATGCCCTGCGCCACAATGCTCGACGACACCACAGGATACATCCTCCTCACCTCGTTTGCCAGCACCACCCACCAGGAGTTTCGCACTGCCCTGCGACAGTTGAAGAGCAAGGGCATGAAGCACCTGGTGCTCGACTTGCGCGGCAACGGGGGCGGCTCGCTGCAAGCCGCCGTGGGCGTGGCCGGCGAACTGCTGCCGACCGGCAGCCTGATTGTCTACACCCAAGGTGCCCACTCGCGGCGCCACGATGTGAAGGCCCGCAGCGGCGGCCTCTTCACCACGGGCCGTGTGACGGTGATGATCGACGAGGGGTCGGCATCGGCCAGCGAGGTGGTCAGCGGCGCCCTGCAGGACAACGACCGCGCCCAGGTGGTGGGACGTCGCAGCTTCGGCAAGGGGCTGGTACAGACGGAGTTCAACCTGCGCGACGGGTCGGCGGTGCTGCTCACCACAGCCCGCTACTACACCCCCTCGGGTCGCTGCATACAACGTTCCTACACGGACGGCACCGATGAATACTATCGCAATTATGTGCAGCAACTGCTCGACGAGACCTATGCCGACACGGCGGTGGCCAGCGTGACCGACAGCACCCCCTACTACACCGTGGGCGGCCGCACCGTCTATGGCGGTGGCGGCATCACGCCCGACGTCATACTGCCCTACCGCAAGGACACCACCTTCATCTACTACAACCGTCTGGCGTCGGCGGGCCTGCTGAACCGGGTGGCCTTCGACGAGGTCAAGCGCAACGCCGCCGCGCTGCTGGCGCGCTATGCCGACGGCGAGGCTTTCCGCCGCCAATACAAGGTGGACGACAGGATGATTGAAGAGGTGGTGCGTCGCGGCGAGAGGGCCGGCATAGCCCGCGACAACCGCAGCCTGACGGCACAGCGACGCCTGATGGCCAACACCATGAAAGCCTATATCGGCCAGAGCCTCTACGGCGACGAGCTCTTCTATCGCATCGTGATGCAGGAAGACGAGGATTTGAAGAAAATGAAAAATGAAAAATAATATGAAGACTACAATGCACAGAGTGAAATACGTCAGCCTGTTGCTTCTTTTTGCCTTTTCAGTGTGTAATTTCACGTGGGCACAGAAAAGCAGCCTGACCGTCACCACCACCGGCCTCGACAAGGGTGTGAAGATAGTGGTCAACATGCCGCAAGGCAGCCGTCTGGTGCCCTACGACACCCTGATGCCCAACGACAAGGGGAACGTCAAGGTGGAGGTGGAGGCCACCGAGCCCGTCTTCCTGGCATTGACCCTGACGCTGCCGCAGACGCCGATGGTGCACGTCATCATACTGCCCAAGGAGAAGGCCACCATGAAGATGGAATACCTGAAGAGCACCAACTACCTGCGCATCAATGAGGTGAAAGGGTCGCCCAATATGGAGCTCTACCGGCAGTATAACAACCTGATGGACGACGCGCGCACCGACCAGCACCTGCAGAGCGGTGTGCCCACCATCATGGAGAGCCTCATCCGCCAGAACGCGTCGGTGCTGATGAGCGCCTTCCTGGTCACCTACTTCGAGAGCGCCTTCGAGCAGTATGCCCCCCTCTACAAGGTGGTGCGCGACGCCCTCATAGGACGCTACCCGAACAACGAGTTTGTGCAGCATGTGAACCAGAAGGTCAGCTCGGCGGTGATTGCCGGCATGGAGGCGCCCGACATCGTGTTGGCCGACCGCGACGGCAAGGACCGCAAGCTGAGCGACCTGCGTGGCAAGGTGGTGCTGATAGACTTCTGGGCCTCGTGGTGCCGCCCCTGCCGCATGGAGAACCCCAATGTGGTACGGGCCTACCAGAAGTATCATGAAAAGGGCTTCGAGATCTTCAGCGTGTCGCTCGACAACAACCGCGAGGCCTGGCTGAAGGCCATCGAGGACGACCACCTGATATGGCCCAACCATGTGAGCGACCTGCGCGGCTGGAGCTCAGCCGGCGGCAAAGTATACGGCATCAGCTCGATACCCGCCACCGTGCTCGTCGACCGCGACGGCACCATCCTGGCACGTAATTTGCGCGGAGGTGAATTAGAACAGAAACTTAAAGAGATATTCGGAGAATGATAACAACCACACAGATAGAAATGGCCTTGAGCCATGTGAACGACCCCGACCTCGGCCGCAGCCTGATTGAGCTGGGGATGATCGAGAATATCAAGATCGACGGCAAAAAGGTGAGCTTCGACCTGGTGCTCACCACGCCGGCCTGCCCCATGAAGAAGAAGATGAGCGACGACTGCATCGACGCCATCCACGACCTGGTGGATCACGACGCCGTGGTGGAAATCAACCTCACCAGCAAGCCCCAACCCGACCCCAAAGAGGAGTTCAAGGAGGTGTTTGCACATATCGGCAACACCATCGTGGTGGCCTCGGGCAAAGGTGGCGTAGGCAAGAGCACCGTGGCGGTGAACCTGGCCATATCGCTGGCCAAGACAGGCGCCAGAGTCGGCCTCGTCGATGCCGACATCTATGGTCCTTCCATCCCCATCATGCTGGGCGTCGAGGGCGAGGAAATTTACGGCCACCGTGTGGGCGACAAGACCTACATGCTGCCCATCGAGAAGTACGGCATCAAGCTGATGAGCGTTGGCTTCTTTGTAGACCCCAACAAGGCCCTTGCCTGGCGCGGACCTATGGCCAGCGGTGCATTGAAGCAGCTGCTGGGAGAGACCTGGTGGGACGAGATTGACTACCTGGTGGTCGACATGCCCCCGGGAACGGGCGACATACAGCTCACCCTGTCACAGAGCATCCCCGTGAGCGGCGCCATCATCGTCAGCACCCCGCAGCAGGTGGCGCTGGCCGACGTGGTGCGCGGCGTCGAGCTGTTCCGCAACGAGGCCGTCAACATCCCCGTGCTGGGCTTTGTGGAGAACATGGCCTACTTCACCCCCGCCGAACTGCCCGCCATGAAATACTACATCTTCGGCAAGGGCGGCTGCCGAAAGCTGGCCGAAGAGATGAACATCCCCCTGCTGGGCGAGATACCGCTGGTGCAGAGCATCGCCGAGAGTGGCGACAACGGCAAACCCGCCGCCCTCTTCGACCCGGCCGACCTGCACGACCCCGTGCGTGCCGCCTTCGACGAGCTGGCCAAGAACACCATCACAGAATTATGTAAGCTGAGAGCTGCAAGCTGTTAGTTTTAAGCGGGCTGACGCACCAAAACAGCACCACTTAAAACTTATAACTCAAAACTTAAAACCCAAGATTATGACCGACCAAGAGAAACCTGTCATCGAGCAGAAAGTAAAGAACGCCCTTGCCCAGATACGCCCCTACCTGCAGCAGGACGGCGGCGACGTGGAGTATGTGGACATGACCGCCGAGGGTGTCGTCATCGTGCGCCTCAAAGGCCACTGCGGCAGCTGCCCCCACGCCATGCAGACCCTCAAGCAGGGCATCGAACAGGCCCTCAAGCGCGCCATCCCCGAAGTGAAATCGGTAGAGAAAATCTAAACTTTAAACCAATGATATACACCAAAACCGGCGACAGCGGCACCACTTCGCTCGTGGGCGGCAGCCGCGTAAGTAAAGACAACGTGCGCGTAGAAGCCTACGGCACCGTCGACGAGCTGAACTCGCACATCGGCTTGCTGGCCGAACTGATGCGTCCGCTGGCGGGAGGCTACTACGACGAGCTGAAGGCCGTGCAGCACAACCTCTTCACCCTGCAGACCCTCCTCGCCACCGAAGACGAGGCCATCTACGGCCGTCTGCCGCAGTTGCAAGAAGAGGAGGTGGAGATGCTGGAGCGCCAGATCGACACCATCAGCGACCAGCTGCCCAAACTGCAGAACTTCGTCATCGCCGGCGGCACCACCGTGGGTGCACAATGCCATGTGTGCCGCACCGTCTGCCGACGCGCCGAGCGCTGTGTCGTCACCCTTGCCCACGAGGCCAAAGTGGACGACATTCTGCTGCGCTACCTCAACCGTCTTTCGGACTACCTGTTCGTCCTCGCACGGCACTCGGTAGTGATGGCAGGAAAGGAAGAGGACCTGTATATCAGTTGATTGAAAAATATTTTTTTCAGTATTGGAAAAAGATGTACTTTTGCAAAAATTTTTGAGAAACAGAGTATGTATTGGACATTAGAATTAGCATCGAAACTTGAGGACGCCCCGTGGCCTGCTACCAAGGAGGAATTGATTGATTATGCGCAGCGTACGGGAGCGCCTATGGAGGTAATTGAGAACCTGCAGGAAATTGAGGACGAAGGGGAGCAATACGAAACCATCGAGGACATCTGGCCCGACTACCCCACCAAAGAGGACTTTTTCTTTGAAGAAGACGAATACTAACCTGCGTAATGTCTCCATTGTGGGTTCGGGCAACGTAGCCACCCACCTCGCCATTGCGCTACACCAGGCCGGCTGCACCATCCGCCAGGTACTTTCCCGTTCATACGAACACGCCCAGATGTTGGCCCGCAGGGTCGACGCCGCCCCCGTCAACCAATGGCAACGGTTGGACGAGGACGCCGATGTCTATATCCTCGCCGTCAGCGACGACGCCCTCTACGACCTGGCCCTCGACCTGCGCCTGCCCGACGCCCTGGTCGTCCACACCTCGGGCACCACACCCATCTCCGTTCTGAAACCCATCAGCCGCCGCCACGGTGTGCTGTGGTCGCCGCAGACCTTCGTGCGCGACATCGCCATGGACTACCAACGGCTGCCCCTCTGCATCGAGGGCAGCACCCCGCAGGCCGCCGCCGACCTCGAAGGGCTGGCCTCGCTCATCAGCCCCCATATCTACCACCTCGACCACGAGCAGCGCCGCCAGGCGCACCTGGCCGCCGCCATGGTGAGCAACTTCGTCAACGCCCTCAACGCCACCGCCCAGGAATACATGCAGGCCCACGAACTCGACTTCGACATGCTGCGCCCGCTGGCCGAACAGACCCTCCGCAAGTGGGACTACGGCAACCTGTGGCTGCAGCAGACAGGGCCCGCCGCACGGCGCGACGAGCACACCCTCAACGCCCAACGCCGCCTGCTGGCCGACCAGCCCGAGCTGTTGCGACTCTACGACCAGATGACCGACCTCATCCAGCAGCACTCATGACCTTCATCGACACTCACTGCCACCTCTACGACGAGGCCTTCGACGCCGACCGCGACGACGCCCTGCAGCGCGCCCTCGACGCAGGTGTCACCACCCTGCTGCTGCCCGACATCGACAGCACCAGCACCCCGCGCCTCGAAGCCCTCCTCCATTCATCATTCATCACTCATCACTCATCATTGACGCTTCGCCCCATGGCGGGCCTCCACCCCACCTCGGTCAAAGAGGACTTCGAGCAGGAGCTCCAGCACGTCCACTCAAAACTCAAAACTCAAAACTCAAAACTGAAATACGTTGCCGTCGGCGAAATCGGCATGGACCTCTATTGGGACCGCACCTTCGAGGCCGAGCAGCGCCAAGTGCTTCGCACCCAGATGCTCTGGGCCGAGGAACTCGACCTGCCCGTTTGCCTGCACATCCGCAAGGCCCACAACGAAGTCTTCGGCCTGCTGCGCGACCTCAACCGGCGCACCTACCGCGGCGTGATGCACTGCTTCGGCGGCAGCGTGCAGGAGGCCCAGCGCGCCGTCGAGATGGGCTTCCACCTCGGGGTAGGCGGCGTGGTCACTTTCAAAAATGCCGGCCTGGCCGATGTCGTCCGTGCCGTGCCCCTCGAGCGCCTGCTGCTCGAGACCGACACCCCTTACCTCAGCCCCGTGCCCCATCGCGGCCAGCGCAACGAGCCCTCCTACATCCCCCTCATCGCCCAGCGCATCGCCGACCTACGCGGCATCACCCTCGACGAGGTGGCCGACGTCACCACCGCCTCCGCCCACGAACTCTTCCGCCTCTGACGGCCCCACTCCCGACCACCCATTTATATCGTGCACGACCTATCCGTATTAACCACGTATCAACACCGCCTTTTGTCCGACTGCAGTCGGAGATGACACGGAGTTGACCCGGACTTGAGTCGGACCACAGTCGGAGGGGGTCCGTAGTGACATGGATGGCAAAACGGCATTTAATTGACTCATAATATGGTTATTAGCACACCAAACCACCGCTTTTGCCTGTTTTTGTCCGACAAAAGACCATTTTGGAGGACCACAGGGGTCAAACCGACCACCGCCAACCAGCCTCCGACCACCCATTTAGGTCGTGCACGACCTATTTTTATCGCCGTTTTTTTACCTCCCCGCCTTCGGCGGTAATCCATCAATCCAATATTGATTTAAAGATTACGCCGCAGGCGGGAGAAAATATAATTTTGCCATTCCAATTATTCTTCGTAATTTTGCAGTCAAAAATAACATCAACGCTTTTTTATATGAAGAAAATCCAAATATTGTTTCTGTTTTTAATCAATTGTTTTCTGCCTCTGGCGCATGGACAATCTTTCACTATTATTACTCCAAGCAATCATCTCGTTTATTTCCAACTGTGGAATGATAATACGGAGGCAGAGGCGACCTATTGTTCGTATAATATGCCCAATTACGGGTCTTCATTGGCTGGTACCTTGATTATCCCCGACACGATTGTGACGGGTGTGGACGGTGTGGAAGCGTTGAACGCCAAGGTGTACATCCACAACGGGCAGATTGTGGTGGAGGGAGCGGAAGGCAACACCGTTTGGCTGTATGATGCTGTGGGGCGTCTGTTGGCTACGCGTCAGGACGACTATTCGGCGCTGCGCTTCGAAGTGTCCGCCACAGGCACCTACCTAATCAAGGTCGGCAACCATCCCGCCCGCCGTGTAGTGGTGGTGAGATAATATTTTTTGCTGCATATCAGGAAAAAGTTGTACTTTTGCATTACCCCAATTATTGTTAAATTGGGGTAATGTTTTTTTAATCAATAGATTGTAATATGAAAAAAGAGATAAAATTCAGCTTGGTATACCGCGATATGTGGCAGAGCAGCGGTAAGTACCAGCCGCGCGTGGACCAACTGACACGCATCGCCCCCGTCATCGTCAACATGGGCTGCTTCGACCGCATCGAGACCAACGGCGGCGCCTTCGAGCAGGTGAACCTGATGTACGGCGAGAACCCCAACAAGGCCGTCCGCGCCTGGACCAAGGAGTTCAACAAGGCCGGCATCCAGACCCACATGCTGGAGCGCGCCCTGAACGGATTGCGCATGTATGGCGTGCCTGCCGACGTGCGTCAGCTGATGTGCAAGGTGAAGAAGGCGCAGGGTGTGGACATCATGCGCTCGTTCTGCGGATTGAACGACCCGCGCAACCTGGAGCTGAGCGTAAAGTATGCCAAAGAGGCCGGCATGATCAGCCAGGCCGCCCTGAGCATCACCCACTCGCCGGTGCACACGGTGGAGTACTACATGGGCATCGTGGACAAGCTGGTGGAGTTCGGCGCCGACGAGATAGCGCTGAAAGACATGGCCGGTGTAGGCCGTCCCGCCACGCTGGGCCGTCTGGTGAAGGAAATCAAGACCAAGTATCCCCATATCGTGGTTCAGTATCACGGACATACGGGCCCCGGCCTGTCGATGGCCAGCACCCTGATGGTGGCCGAAGCGGGCGCCGACGTGATCGACTGCGCCATGGAGCCCCTGTCGTGGGGCATGGTGCACCCCGACGTCATCAGCGTGCAGGCCATGCTGAAGGATGCCGGTTTCCAGGTGAAAGACATCAACATGGATGCCTATATGGAAGCCCGCAAGCTGACGCAGGAGTTCATCGACGACTTCCTGGGCCTGTACATCAACCCCGCCAACCGCATCAGCTCGTCGCTGCTGGTGGGCTGCGGCCTGCCGGGCGGCATGATGGGCTCGATGATGACCGACCTGCGCGGTGTGCACGGCGCCATCAACATGGCCTTGAAGAAGAACGGCAAGCCCGAAGTGAGCTTCGAGGAGCTGACGGTGCAGCTGTTCCAGGAGGTGGAGCACATCTGGCCCATGCTGGGCTACCCTCCGCTGGTGACCCCCTTCAGCCAGTATACCAAGAATATCGCTGTGATGAACCTGCTGGCCATGGCGCAGGGCAAGCCGCGCTTCAGCCAGATCGACAAGGACTCGTGGAGCATGATACTGGGCCGTGCGGGCAAGCTGCCCGGCCAGCTGGCACCCGAAATCGTCGAGCTGGCCAAGCAGCAAGGCATGGAGTTCTACACCGGTGTGCCGCAGGATGCCTATCCCGACGCGCTGCCCGAATATATCAAGGAGATGGAGCAGAACGGCTGGGAGCGCGGTGAGGACGACGAGGAGCTCTTCGAGCTGGCCATGCACGACCGCCAGTACCGCGACTACAAGAGCGGCATCGCCAAGGAGCGTTTCAACAAGGAGGTGGCGCAGCTGCGTGCCGAGAAGGAGGCCCCCAAGGCTCCCGCCACGGCCGAGAGCATAGCCCTCAACTGTATCACCCCCAAGCACCCGGGTGCCACGCCGCTGGTGGCCACGGCCACGGGCCGCATGCTGTGGGAGGTGCGCTTCGACGACCAGTCGACGGCGCCGACCCCCGGCTCCGAGGTGAAAGAAGGCGCCACGCTGGCCCATATCGAGGCCTCGTATGCCATCGTGCCCCTCACCGTCGTCAAAGGCGGCCGGATTATCGACACCTGCGCCAAGCAGGGCCAGATGGTGAAGAAAGGCGACGTAGTGGGATGGGTGGAGTAGCAGGTAGCTGGTAGTTTACAGATAACAGTTTACGGTTTACAGATTACGGATTAACGAATGACTTTACTGATAGTATTCCTTCTGGGCGCGATGACGATATCGTTCCTCTGCTCGGTGCTAGAGTCGGTGCTTCTGTCGACGCCGTTGAGCTATATCACCATGCGCGAGGACGAGGGCTACAAGGCCGCGGCGCTTTTCAAACGCTACAAGCTTGACAACGCCCGTGCCATCGCGGCCATTCTGAGTCTGAACACCATCGCCAACACCATAGGCGCCGCCGGCGTGGGCCGCCAGGCCACGCTGGTGTTTGGAAGCCACTGGTTTGGCCTGGTGTCGGCCATAGTCACCATCCTTATCCTGGTATTCGGTGAGATTATCCCCAAGACCATCGGCACCAACAGCTGGCGCCGACTGATGGGATTCACGGCCTACACCATACGGATACTGGTGGTAGTGCTCTATCCCATCGTCATACTGGTGCAGTGGCTCACCAGGCTCATCGCCAGGAAGGACGACGAGGAGACATCGGTGAGCCGCGAGGAGGTGGCCGCCATGGCCGACATGGGTGAGGACGAAGGCGTCATCGACGAAGATGAGAACAAGATAATCCAGAATGTCATCAAGCTGAACGATATCAAGGCCTATGATGTGATGACCCCCCGGGTGGTGGCCGCCACGGCGCCGGAGCAGATGACCCTCAAGCAGTTCTACCGTTCGGACGACTACTCCCACTTCTCGCGTATCCCCGTGTATGCCGAGGAGGAGGACTTCATCACTGGCTACGTGCTGCGCAGCGAGGCCCTCGAGGAGCTGGCCGAAGACCACTTCAGCAAGACCCTCGGCGACATCAAGCGTACCATACCACTCTTCAACGAAGAGATGTCGGTG
>JAGCOF010000002.1 GCA_017645585.1 Bacteroidales bacterium | reverse complement strand
CTCACCTTTCACCTTCTCTCTACCGCCGCCCTACCACTCACTGTTGTCCCATTGTTGTCCCATTATTGTCCCATTGTTGTCCCATTTTAAATGGGACAACAATGGGACAACAAGCGGACAATAAACGGACATCAGTCGGAGTCACCTCGGAGTCATCTGTGCCTTATACGGCACTTATAACCAACTTATTGCGTGCCAAACCACATCTTTCCCGTTTGGTTGTCAGCGCCGCTACGTATGGCACCTGCGAAGTTTTCATAGTTGTCTCCGGTTTCGCCCCCAATCACCGGCCACCGACCACCGATTACCGACCACCCCAAAATACATCGTGCACGACATAAATCCTATTTTTTACACACTCCTCCACCACCGCTTCGCGGCGGTCCCCAGCCCCACACAAGGCCCTGCCCGAAATGCCACAGGCATTTCGGGCAGGGCCTTGTGTGAAAAGTAGTGACTGAGGAGTGTGTTGGATTTACAGGATTTCCGCGCAGCGGGGAGCAAAAAAAACAGGATTTCTGGATTACGCCGCCAGGCGGGAGATGGGAAACCGCCGGCGGGAGGTGGAAGAAAAATAAATTTGCGTTTTCGGATTTGTTTGTGTATATTTGCAGCGATGAATTGCAGCTCCGAAAGGGGTTGGTGTGCGTGTAATGTGCTGGTTTGTCGTGATTAATGTAAAAACAAGATGTATTATAATATGACCAAACAAATCCTTTGTGCCCTCGGGACGCTGTTGCTGCTGGCCGCCTGCGGCGGTAAGGGCTGTTGCCCCGCCAGCCAGGAGGGACCGCTGGCTGCCGAAGAGAACAGCGCCGACTTTGTGACCCTCTCCGATGTGGTGCCCGACGCCATTCTGGAGATACGTTACTATGGCACCTACAATTTCGTGGGCGCCCGTATCGACGGCTACCTGCAGCCCACGGCGCTGCTCACGCGCCGCGCCGCCGACAGCCTGCGTGCCGTCAGCGACGACTTGAAGGCCCAGGGCTACCGCCTGAAAATCTACGATGCCTACCGTCCCCAGATGGGGGTGGACCACTTTGTGCGATGGGGCAAAGCCCTCGACGACACGCTCATGAAGCCCTATTTCTATCCCAACGAGACGAAGGATAGCCTGTTTATCAAGGACTATATCGCCACCCGTAGCGGCCACTCGCGCGGCTCGACGGTGGACCTGACGCTTTTCGACATGCGTAGCGAGAAGGAGGTGGACATGGGCGGCACGTTCGATTGGTTCGGTCGTGAGAGCCACCCCGACTGCGGCGGCAATCCCGAGACGGGCGTCTACCGCAAGAACGACACCGTTACGGCCACGCAGTTTGCCAACCGCATGCTGCTCCGCACCGTCATGCTGCGTCACGGATTCAAGCCCTACGACTGCGAGTGGTGGCACTTCACCCTGCGCGACGAGCCCTACCCCGACACCTATTTCGCTTTCCCTGTGCAACAACTGAATAATTAATTCTATACCTATAGTATCATGAAAAAATCACTACTGATTGCGGCCCTGATGGCCGTTGCGATGAGCGCCAGCGCTCAATGGTTCGACTTCTCAAACAACAAGGGTCATTTCGACCTGGGCTTCCATCTGGGTCAGGTGGGCATCGGTTGCCCGTACACTTCCCTGGGCTTCGGCGCCAGCTTGAACGTCTACGGTGTGTATGTGGACTTCATCAGCGCCGGTCCTGAGTATAAATACGACAACCATATCGAAACAGGCCCCGAGGCCAAGGTGCCCGACGCGACGACCATGACGGCCAGCATCGGCTACCAGATTCCCGTGCTTTCGTGGCTGCGCATCATGCCCTTGATTGGCTTCAGCCGCACCACCAAAGGCTACACGGATTTCTCGACCATCAATGCCGAAACCACCTCTGGTGAGAACTATGTGGATGTGCAGCTGTATCACGACTATATCACTGAGCATAGCTGGAATAGCTTTAACTTCGGCGGCGGCCTCGTGATCCAGCCTGTCAAGTGGGTGAGCATCTATGGCGTCTACACTACCCATTCCATCTATGGCGGTATCAGCGTCAGCTTCGGCAGCTTCAATTGGAAGGAGATGGATGATTAACAATAATGTTTTTACTGAAGAAACGATATGACTTTACAAGCTATTGTTGACAAGCTCGGCGCCTCGGTGGGACTTGGTGCCGACAAGCTGGACATGGAGGTGGAGCATTGCTTCGCGTCGGACCTGATGAGCGATGTGCTGACCCTCAAGGACACGCCGGTGCTCATCACGGGGTTGTGCAATGTGCAGACCATTCGCACCTGCGACATGGCCAACCTGGAGGTGGTCATCTTTGTGCGCGGCAAGCGCCCCACGGAGGACATGGTGGAGCTGGCCGACGAGAACGACATGGTGCTCATCTGCACCCCCTATTCGATGTTCAAGACCTGCGGCCTGCTGTGGGAGTTGGGCATGAAACCGTTATATTAATGCTTGAATGTGTTAATGCTTGAATGTGTGAGTGGCTGACGCATCAAATACTCAAGCAATCAGGCAATCAAACAATCGAAAAAAGATGCATCAAGAGTATACAGTGATTGAGGGCGACTTTGTCAATGCCGGCAAAGCGAGCAGTTCGGTGAAGAAGACGCTGAAGCAGCTGAATGTGAACCCGCAGGTGGTGAAGCGCGTGGTGGTGGCCCTCTACGAGGCCGAGGTGAACGCCATCGCCCATGCCTATGGCGGCAAGGTGCTGGTGGACATCGACGCCGACAAGATACGCATGGTGGTGGCCGACAAGGGGCCCGGCATCCCCGACATAGCGCTGGCCATGCAGGAAGGCTACAGCACCGCGCGCCCCGAGGTGCGCGACATGGGCTTCGGCGCCGGCATGGGTCTGCCCAATATGCAGAAGAATGTCGACAAGATGAATGTCACCTCGGAGGTCGGTGTGGGCACCACCGTCGAGATGGAAGTGAACTTCCAGTAGTTGTGAGCTGTAAGCTGTAAGTTTTAAGTGTGCTGCCGCCTGTGTGGCCGTTTGAAACTCAAAACTTAAAACCATAGAATATGTTCTACCACGCCCTACAGATTGAAGAGTCGCGCTGCATCGGATGCTCGCGCTGCATGAAGATATGCCCCACCGAGGCTATCCGCATTTTTGGTGGCAAGGCCTCCATCCAGGAACACCGCTGCATCGACTGTGGCAAGTGCTACGAGGTCTGTCCGGCGCAGGCAATCAGCATCAAGGACGACGATTTCGAGGCCTTCCGCCGCTACCCCCACTCGGTGGCCCTGCTGCCGGCAGTGTTCATGGGGCAGTTTCCCGATGACATCAGCGTGTCGAAGGTTTACGCCACCCTCTACGAGCTGGGCTTCGCCCACGTGATGGAGGTGGAGAGCGCCGCCCTGATATACAAGGAGGCCAAGGAGCGCTACGCGCGTGAGCACCCCGACGTGAGGCCCCTTATCTCGTCGTTCTGCCCCGCCATCGTGCGGCTGATACAAATCAAGTATCCCTCGCTGGCGGAGAATGTGATGCCCATCAAGGTGCCGCTCGACCTCAGCGCCATGTATGCTGTGGAGGAACTGATGAGTCGCGGTATCCCGCGTGAGGAGATAGGCCTGTTCTACATCACCCCTTGCGCCGCCAAGGTATCGGCCGTGAAGGCCCCCGTGGGTGAGGAGAAGAGCATCATCGATGGCGTCATCAATATGAACTCGCTGTTCAACCGCGTCTACAAGCGTATGAAGGACAACGGCAAGAACCACCAATACAAGCCCTTGACGCGCCAGCGTCTGGGTGCCGACGCCATCCTCAGCACGCTGACCAACGGCGAGCGCCGCATCTGCACCGCCAAGCGCAGCTATGCCATCGACGGCATACAGAATGTGATGGACTTCCTCGACAAGATGGAGAATGAGGAGGTGGAGGGCGTGGAGTTCCTCGAGCTGAGGGCCTGCGACCAGAGCTGTGCCGGTGCCCTGCTGAGTTGCGACAACCGCTTCCTCTGCGGCGAGCGCATGTATGCGCGAGCCCGCAAGGCCGCCGAGCGCGAGCGCAACGGCGAGATGCCGCGTGACCGCGAGATGGAGAAGTATCAGGACTATCTGATTGAGCACTCGCTCGTCGAGGAGGTGCAGCCCCGCTCGATGATGGTGCTCGACAGCGATATAGGCAAGGCGCTGGAGAAGATGGAGAAGATTGAACGGCTGAAGGTGCAGCTGCCGCAGATCGACTGCGGTGTCTGCGGTGCGCCCACCTGCGAGGCCTTCGCCACCGATGTGGTGTGCGACAAGGCCCATCTGCACCAATGTGTCTTCTACCGCATCCACCTGGAGCAGAACGGCAAGATGAGCCTCAAAGACGGTGGTGCCAACATGAAGAGCATCTGGGGCGAGGACCGAATCGAAAAAGAGATAGAACTTTGACCGTCAGCAATTATTTTGCACATCTACGCGTGCTGGTCGCCCTGGAATTGGAGGAGGAGAAGTGCGCCTATCAGCACAGCCTCGAGGAGAAGGGGGGTACGCTGACGGGGACCATTCATGAGGCTGCCTGCCGCTACCCAATCAGGGTGGGAAACAATGCCTACAATGCCCTGGGGCAGCTCACGGTGGAGGTGCACTATGAGGTGGACGAGGATGAGGTGGAGCTTGACTTCGAGCCCGGCAAGCCTGTGACTTTCTTTTATTTGACCGATAGCGGTGCCAAGGAGCTGCCGCATCAATGCTATGTGGAGCGTGTGGGTGACGGTGCGATGGCGCTCAGCCTGCCCAACAAGGCCGCCGCGCAGAGCCTGCGCGACACTGCCGAGCGGCATCTGCTGGGGGTGCAGTTGGGCATCGACAATACTACCTTCCGCGTGATGACCGAGGCACTGCATGAGGCCGAGCGCAAGGACGATGAGCGCTTTGTGCGGCTGCGCGACATGCTCCTGGGCCAACGGCCGCCGTCGTTCCGCACGTTGCCGCAGCTGAGCTTCCCGTGGCTCAACCGGAGTCAGCAGGACGCCATACAGCGCGTGGTGGAGTCGCAGGAGGTGGCCATCGTCCACGGCCCTCCGGGGACGGGTAAGACCACCACGCTGGTGGAGGCCGTCATCGAGACGCTGCAGCGCGAGACGCAGGTGCTTGTGTGTGCGCCGAGCAATGCTGCGGTGGATTGGATCAGCGAGCAGCTGATGCGTCGCGGCATCCATGTGCTACGAGTAGGCAATCCGCTGAGGATGAGCGACGAGATGCTCGACTGTAGCTATGAACGCCGCTACGCCGCACACCCCGACTATCACGAGTTGTGGAACATCCGCAAGACGCTGCGCGAGGGTGCCAAAGGGGAGCAGGCCCACCGTCTGCGCAACCGCGAGACGGAGTTGGAAATCAAGATAAACGCCGACCTTTTTGAGCAAGCCAGGGTGGTGAGCTGTACGCTGATTGGCAGCGCCTATCGCCTCATGGAGCGCCGCCGTTTCTCCACGCTGTTCATCGACGAGGCGGCCCAGGCGTTGGAACCCGCCTGCTGGGCGGCGATACTGAAGGCCGACAGGGTGGTGATGAGCGGCGACCATCAGCAGCTGCCGCCGACGGTGAAGAGTCTGGAGGCTGCCAAAGGCGGTCTGGCCGACACGTTGATGCAGAAGGTGGTGACGTTGTGGCCGCAGGCGGTCAGCCTGCTGACAGTGCAGTACCGCATGAACGAGGAGATTATGGCCTTCTCGTCGCGCTGGTTCTATGGCGGTCGCCTGCGTGCCGCCGACGAGGCGGCGCACCGCCTGGTGAGCCCCATTGACACCCCTCTGATGTGGCTCGACACCTCGGCGCTGGACTATGAGGAGAAGGAGAACCGCCACAAGAGTCTCAGCAACAGCCAGGAGGCCCGTCTGGTGATACACACCCTGCGGGACTATATTGAAATGATCTCGCCCCAACGGGTTGAGAGCGAGCGGGTGGACTTCGGTATTATCACGCCCTATCGTGGCCAGGCGCGGCTGATACGTCGCCTGCTGAAGATGCAGCATTATTTCAGGAAGTTGCGCCGGCATATCACGGTCGGCACTGTCGATGGTTTCCAGGGGCAGGAGCGCGATGTGATTGTCATCAGTCTGGTGCGCGACAATGCGGGTGGCTCCATAGGCTTCCTGCGCGACCTGCGCCGCATGAATGTGGCCATGACGCGTGCGCGCATGAAACTAATTATAGTAGGCAACGCGCAGACGCTGAGTCACCACCGTTTCTACCGCGAGCTGGCGGAGCACGTCAAGAGGTATGGAGAATTCGTCGAGGTGCCACCAGCAGAAGAATCACGCCAATAATCACTGCCGCCATTGCCCAAGGGCTTAGGACGATGTTTTCCACGACGGCGTGGGGGAGCGTCGTGACCCATCCCGTCACTGTCTCGGTGAACTGCAACAGCAGCTTGACCGGCCACGCTGTGAGAGGGCAGGGGATGGCGAGGTAAAACAGCGAAAGGCACAGCAGTATGCCAGCCAGAGGTACTATGATGATGTTGGCAATGAGGAAGTAGAGAGGCAGCCGGTGGAAGGTGGACGCCACGATGGGGAGGGTGGCGATGGTGGCGGCGGTGCTCACGGTGGCCATCTGCCACACCCGATTGTGGAAGGCCTGGATGACGGGTTGTGCCAGCAAGATGCCTGCTACGGCAGCGAACGACAATTGCCACCCTACGTCGAAGAGTAGCATGGGCTTCACCGCCAGCATGATGATGGCTGCGGCTGCCAAAAGGTTGAGGGAACTCGTGCGCCGCGCAAGGATGTTGGATATGACGAACAAGCTGAACATGAGTGCGGCCCGAACGGTGGATGGCGCAAACCCCGTCAGCAGTGTGAAGCCCCACAGGGCAATGAGTTGCGCCGTGCCGCGCAAGACACGACCTCGCCGCGCCTTGCCCGCCCAGAAGAACAAAGCCCCTATGAGGGCCGCCAGCAGGCCTACATGCAGTCCGCTGACGCACAGCAGGTGCATGATGCCGCTGTCGCGGAACAATACGTTCATTTTTGGGTCGATGTCCCCTCGCCAGCCCAGCGTCATGGCCTCGGCGATGCCGGCATATTTGCGTTCCAGGGGCCCTTGCTGCATGCGATGCAGCAAAGCCATCCGGATGTGCTCAATCCTGGCGCGGAGCGAGGTGCTGTCGCGGTGGGTGACAATATAGTGGTCGGAGGTGATATAGATGGAGCCCTTTTGGGTGTCAGGATAGCCGTGCAACAGCAGTTGGTCGCCGCGTTGCACGGTGGCCGCTGTGCTGTCTTTGCGCAGGTAGAGCGTGATGTCGCCGCAACGGGGATGGTTGTCCACGGCAATGACTTTGGCCTTGACGCGGTAGCTGCGTTCTCGTGGCAGGGGAGTCTCCGTTGCCTTCACTGCAAGATAGATTTTCTCGGGACAATTGTTTGTCCAATGCTGCGGGTTGTATTGTGGGTCGTCGATACGCATCAGCAGGCCGCCGATGCCGGAGATGAGTAGCAGCAAGCCAAGGAAAGTGGGCAGCTGCTTGTTGTGGAGCAACTTGAAGGTCAATCCTGCGAGCAAGCCTCCTATGCCTGAGAGGATGAGCCAGAAGGATGGCGAAAGCGAATGAAGATGGTGCGCTGCCAGCATGCCTGCCATCAGCGCCAGCGCTACCGCCACCAACGGGGCTTTACGCATGGTTCAGTATGAGTTCCTCCGCACGCACTTTGGGAACGTAATGCACACCGTCGCGGCGGTAGTAGGCGCGCGGTTCGTCGGCGTGTATGGGAGTCAGTTCGATGTGTTCGATGCCTTTGCCGATGGCCAGCACCATCAGCGGGTCGTAAGGCAGTTGGAAGGCCTCCTTCAGCTTCTCTCGGTTGAAGGCTCCGATGATTAGTCCGTTGAGGCCCATCTCCACGGTTTTGAGCAACATGCTCTGCAGCGCGATGCCGAGGTCTACGTCGACCAACTTGCTTTCGGGTGCCGTGGAACAGCAGATGATGAAGGCTTCGGGTTCGGTGCCGGGGAGGGGGAGGTGCAGCTCGGGCAGTGCCGCCCCCAGACGGATGAGTGGCAGTACCAGGTCGGCACCGGTTTCTTTGGTGACAAGGAAGAAGCGCAGTGTCTGTTGGTTGCAACCCGAGGGTATTTTGGTGCATACTCCGACGATGCGTTCCAACTCGTGGCGGCTTACCACATAGTTCTTGTTATAGCCTCGGTGGCTGCGGTTTTTTTTCAGAAGTTCGTCGACGGTATGTCCTATGCGTTTTATCGTTTTTTTACCCGAACCGAGCGTTTCTTCGTATCTTTTTTCCAAATAGTTGTCTGCCATCTGTCTATTTTTTTGAGGGTGTGACGGTTGGTTGTGGTTGGTTTGTTTTCTGTTCATTTCCATAGAGATACAGGTGCGCTGTTCTCTTTGGTTGTTTGCAAAGATACATTTTTTTTTCAAAATAATTTGGTCAGTTCTAAAAATGTTTGTACTTTTGCACCCGCTTTTGAGGAGAAAAAGTGCTTGATTGATCTGCTAGCTCAGTTGGTTTAGAGCGCTTGCTTGACAGGCAAGAGGTCACAAGTTCAAATCTTGTGCAGATCACACTCCCAAGCGATGCAGGTTGCTGCATCGCTTTTTTTATATCTTTCCGGCTGCTTTTTCAATCGTCTTTCGGCTGTTTAACCCAGGATCAACGCATCAAAATGATAGAGTTGGCCCCGAGGAATGTTAATGAGTTGATATACACAACACCAGCCAACCGTTGACGGCTCGAATGAACGACATGTGTACGACCACCGTGGTAGTCGATGGGAAGTCGATGGGAAGTCCTTGGTAAGTTCTTGGTAGGTTCTTGGTAAGGGTTGGGCAGCGCAGGATAGTTTGAACGCAATCACACAATAACGCAATAATATAATTTTTTTTTGTATTTTTGCACTTTCAAAATCGGTATGCTGGGGTACGGTCCAAGCCCGTTAAACCCCAAGCCTTCGCTATGTTCAAAATAATGATTTGATGAAAAATTTTGCATTGATAGGTGTGGCGGGATACATTGCCCCGCGTCATTTGAAAGCCATTGCCGATACGGGCAACAATCTGGTGGGTGCCTATGACCTGTTTGACAGTGTGGGCAGGTTGGACAGTTCCTTCCCCGAGTGTGCGTTTTTTACGGAGCAGGTGTTGTTCGACCGCTTCTTTACCAAGCGCCAACAGACTGATAATCCCATCGAGTGGCTCACGGTTTGCACGCCCAACTATACCCACGATGCGTTTATCCGCTACGGTTTGCGTCTGGGCTGCAATGTGATTTGTGAGAAACCGCTGGTGCTCAACCCCTACAATATAGACAACCTGATGGAGGTTGAGCGGCAGACCGGTCACAATGCCTACACGATACTGCAGCTGCGTCTGCACGACTCTATCAGGGCGCTGAAGCGCAAGGTGGAGGAAGGCCCGAAGGATAAGCTCTATGATGTTGACCTCACCTATATTACCTCGCGTGGCCGGTGGTACTATACCTCGTGGAAGGGCGATGTGCACAAGAGCGGTGGTGTGGCCACCAACATCGGTGTGCACTTCTACGATATGTTGCAGTGGATCTTCGGACCTGTGCAAAGGAATATCGTCCATGTGATGAGCCACGACCGTGTGGCGGGCTATCTGGAGCTGAAGCAGGCTCGTGTGCGCTACTTCCTCAGCATCAATGCCGCCTGCCTGCCGCCCGATGCGGTGCAGGGCGAGAAGCGCACCTACCGCCTGATGACGGTCGACGGCGATGCGTTCGAGTTCAGTCAGGGATTCACCGAGTTGCACACACTAAGCTATGAGGAGATTTTCGCTGGTCGCGGTTTCCGCATCAGCGAGGCTCGCAACAGCATACAGATAGTGAGCGATATACGCCACTCGACGCCCATCGGTTTGAAGGGTGATTATCATCCCCTTGCCCGCTTGCCGCTGGCGCCGCATCCTTTCGGTTGGGATGATGTGAAATACTGATTAACGCTGATTTGTCATGGAAAAGATGCAAATGGTGGATTTGAGGGGGCAATACCTTAAAATCAAAGATGAGGTGGATGCCGCCATGCAGGTGGTGATTGACGGCACGTCATTCATCGGTGGCAAGGCCGTGGCCGACTTCACCGAGCACCTGTCGTGCTATATGGGCGGCTGCTCGGCGGTGACTTGCGGCAACGGCACCGACGCATTGCAGATAGCCTTGATGGCGCTGGGTTTGAAGCCTGGTGACGAGGTGATTGTGCCTGCCTTCACCTATGTGGCATCGGCCGAGGTGATTGGGTTGCTGGGCCTGACTCCCGTGATGGTGGACGTGGACCCGCGCACCTTCAATGTGACGGTCGACAACATCGGCCGCGCCCTTACTGACAAGACCAGGGCCATCATCCCTGTGCACCTGTTTGGGCAGAGTTGCGACATGGAACCTGTACTGCGTTTCGCCGACGAGCACCACCTGTTTGTAGTTGAGGACAACGCACAGGCCATTGGCGCAGAGTATACTTTTGCCGACGGCCATAAGGCCAAGACGGGCACCATGGGCACCGTGGGGTGCACCTCCTTCTTCCCGTCGAAGAACTTGGGTTGTTTCGGCGATGGCGGTGCCATGTTTACCTCCGAGGAAGCTCTTTATGAAAGGCTCCGCATGATTGCCAACCACGGCCAGCGTGTCAAGTATCATCACGACGTTATTGGCTGCAACTCGCGTCTGGATGCCTTGCAGGCTGCAGTGCTGGATGTCAAGCTCCGCCATTTGGATGGCTATTGCAGTGCACGGCGCGAGGCGGCACACTACTATACCGAACGTTTCAAAGCCTTTGACTCCGAGGAGAGCTGCCTGCTGACTCCGGTGGAGCAGCCGAATAGCACACATGTATATCATCAATACACGCTGCAGGTGCCTGATGGCAGGCGTGATGCCTTGAAGGCCTGGCTTGCCGAGCGAGGGATACCCAGCATGGTCTATTATCCGCTACCGCTGCAGGAGCAGGAGGCTTTCAAAAAGATAGCCCGTGCGGCAGAACCTCTTGTGGTGGCGAAGCGGTTGGCCGACTCCGTGCTTTCGTTGCCCATGCACACCGAACTCACCCGTGAGATGCAGGACCGTGTGGTGGATGCAGTAATTGAATTCTATAGACATGGAAAATAAAGGATATTTCGTGCATGAGTCGTCCTACATCGACGACGATGTGCAGATTGGCGAGGGTACCAAGATATGGCACTTCTGTCATGTGCAGCGTGGGGCTCGCATAGGCCGTAACTGCTCGTTGGGACAGAATGTCAATGTGGGCAACAATGTGCATGTGGGGAATGGCGTCCGCATACAAAACAATGTGTCGCTGTATGAGGGCGTGGAGCTGGAGGACAATGTCTTCTGTGGCCCTTCCTGTGTGTTTACCAATGTGACGACCCCGCGGGCTCACTTCCCGGTGCACGGCGTCTACGCCAAGACTTTGGTCAAGGAAGGTGCCTCGTTGGGAGCCAACTGCACGGTGGTCTGTGGCCATACGGTGGGTCGCAGCGCTTTGATAGCAGCTGGTGCTGTAGTGACGAAAGACGTGCCCGACTATGCCCTCATGGCCGGTGTGCCTGCCAGGCGGATAGGGTGGGTGTGTGAGTGTGGCAAACGCCTGGATGACAGCCTGCAGTGCTCCTGTGGTCGCCGCTATGAAGAGCGCGACGGGCAGTTGCAAATGCTATAGATTGTATTTGGATTCTTGCTCGGCCTCTTCCATGACGGGGATTAATTCCTCGCGGCGCAGTTGCACGACGATGGAGACATGCATCACATCGATGCTGACACAGAAGTTTCCGTCCTTGCAGCCCTTGACTATGGTGCCCTCCATGCCGGCGAATTCGCCTTCGGTGATGTGGATGTGGGCTCCGCGCACCAGCTTGATGGTTTCGTGAATGTGGATGTCGCGTAGCGAGGCTTCGAAGCGGCGGATATTCTCAATGTCGCGGTCGGGGACCTGTATGATGCTATGCTGGGTGCTGACAATGCGCAGCACGCCGCGCGTGGTGCGGGTCTGGTAGATTTGCTTGTTGTTGATGCGAGCGAAGAGGTAGCAGGGAAACATGGCCTTCTCGGGGAGGGGGTTCTTCTTGAAGCGCTTGTCGCGTCCGGCGATCTTAGGCAAATAATGTTCTATCGGAGGCTCGGCATCCTCGAAGCGTTGGGCTACAAGGGATTCGGCGTTGGGATAGGTCATCACGGCTACCCAGGAAGGTTTGGAGTCTAACATAGTAGATGTTGTTTACCCCGTAAACGAGGGATGTGGTAAATTATTGTGTTTTATGCTATTTTTTAAATAACAGATGAAGCGTATTCTGAATATTGTTGGGGCGCGTCCCCAAATTATCAAGGCGGCAGCCCTCACGCGTGCTATCAAGGAGCATTATGCCACTGAGATAGAGGAGTGTATACTGCATACCGGACAGCACTACGACAGCAATATGAGTGGCGTCTTCTTTGACGAACTCGGTATTCCCGAACCTCATTATCAGCTCTCTGTGGGGTCGGGTAGCCACGGTGCCCAGACCGCCAAGATGATTGCCGGCATTGAAGAGGTGCTGATGCGTGAACACTTCGACGGTGTGGTTGTCTACGGCGACACCAACTCCACCTTGGCAGCCTCTGTGGCTGCTGCGAAGCTGCATGTGCCGGTGTTTCATATAGAGGCAGGGTTGCGGTCGTTCAACATGACTATGCCCGAGGAGCAGAACCGTATCGTATGCGACCACCTCTCCAACATCTGCTTTGCACCTACGGCTACGGCTATGGAAAACCTTCGGCGCGAAGGAATAGCCGATTCGCAGGCGCTGTTTGCCGATGGTAAAAGACGCAGCGTGGTGAACAGCGGCGATGTGATGTATGACAACAGCCTGTACTACGCTAATTTATCCGCTTCACGGTGCGATATAATTGAACGCTTGGGATTGAGCGCTACGCCATTTGTTTTGGCTACTATCCACCGTGACTACAACACTGACAATCATCAACGTCTCACTGCAATCTTTCGTGCGCTGCTGGCCATCGCGCACCAGACGCGGGTAGTGCTGCCGCTCCATCCGAGGACGGCCAAGCTCTTGGAACAGAATGTCGATAGCCAGGTTTACGCTGCATTGAAGAGGGAGGAGAATATACTAATCATCCCGCCGGCCTCTTTCTTTGAGATTATTGAGCTTGAACGACATGCGCAGGTGGTGCTGACCGATAGCGGTGGCGTGCAGAAAGAGGCTTTCTTCTATGGACGTCCATGCATCATCCTGCGTCCGGAAACCGAATGGGTCGAAATCATTGCCCATGGTGCGGGAATTCTGGCCGATGCAGATACGACCCGCATCACCGAGGCCTACAGCAGTCTCGCAGGCATGCAGGTGCAGTTCCCGCCACTCTTCGGCGACGGGCATGCGGCAGAACGTATCGTGCAGGAAATCATCAACTATTGAGAAATAAAAAAAGCACCTCTAAAGGTGCTTTTTTTGTGGTCTGTGGGAGATTCGAACTCTCGACCTCTTCCGTGTGAAGGAAGCGCTCTGAACCAACTGAGCTAACAGACCTTTTCCACTTGGACATCCACTCGTTTCCGAGGAAAGCGGGTGCAAAAGTACAACTTTTTTTTAGACCGACAAAATTTTTCTTCACAATGAATGATAAAAAGCAGGGTCCAATGCGTTCGCAGGTACTCGGTATTATTTGGGTATCAGTGGGATTGCTGTTTTTGTTAGGGGTGGCTTTTTTTTCATCGCGATGGGGTGCGGCAAGGCCCCAACCAGCCGCTGTCGCCGATACTGATAGCGTAATTTTGACCTCCCAAGAAGACTCGGTATTTCGCAGTCGCTATAAAAAGCATGTATATCAGTATGATAAACCGAAATACTATCAACGCGTAAGCGAGGCTGTCGATACAATACGCTATTCCCACTCCGAACCACCGGCGCGCAGGAAACCGCTTGTGGTGGAGTTGAATACAGCTGACACTACCACCTTGATGTTGTTGCATGGCATAGGTCCGACGTTCGCCAAACGTATTGTGCGCTACCGCGAGCGGTTGGGTGGCTTCGTCGACAAGGGCCAACTGATGGAGGTCTATGGTTTTACGCCGGAGTTGCTCGGTCACATCGAACCATACATCACCATCAATGCCGACAGCATACGCCGTATATGCCTCGACACCATCACGTTGAAGCAGCTTATACGTCACCCCTATATTGAATACTATCAGGCCCGCGACATTATCCGTTTGCGCGACCGAGGCATCAGGTTTACTACGGTCGATGATTTGCGAGCCGTTCCGTCGATGGCCGATAGCACCTTGCAGCGCCTGCTGCCCTATATTGAATTTGCACAATAAAAAGAGTTGTTGTGCGTTAATGGCAACAAAATAAATGACATGGTAAGAGAGGAAACTGTATTTGGACCTATTTTCAGTCGTCGTCTCGGCAGTTCTTTAGGTATCAACCTTCTGCCCGAGAAGGGCAAAATCTGCAACTTCGATTGCATTTATTGTGAGTGTGGTTGGAATCGTGACGGCCGCAACGATACCGTGCTGCCCACAGCCGCCAAGGTGCGTGGCGACCTGGAGCGTATGCTTGTGAAACTCATCGCAGAAGGCACTCCGGTAGACAGCATCACTTTCAGTGGCGATGGTGAGCCGACCCTCAATCCCGAATTCCCACAGATTATTGACGATACCCTGCGCTTGCGCGACCAATATTACCCTCAGGCCAAGGTCAGCGTGCTGAGCAACGCCACGCGTGTGCACTTGCCCGAAGTGTTCAATGCCCTGCGTCGTGTCGATAACCCCATCATGAAGATTGACGCCCCCACCAACGAGTTGGTGGAGAAGATCAACCAGCCTGCACCGGGCTACGATGTGGCACGTGTGGTGGAGGCCCTCAAGCAGTTCAACGGCAATTTCGTGCTACAGACCTGCATGCTGCGTTCGCCCGATTTCGACTCCTCTCGTCCCGAAGTGGCAGAGGGCTTGATGGCCATTGTCAGACTCCTGAAACCTCGCGAGTGGATGGTCTACACTATTGACCGCCCCACGCCAATGCAAGGCCTTCAGAAGTTCAGTCCGCAGGAGATGAAAGCCCTTGTGCAACCCATCATCGACGAAGGCTACCGTGTGCAGATCAAGGGGGCCGTTGAGGACAATTAAACATTAAGAAGCATGAAAACAACCAATAAAGTCATCCTTATCACCGGAGCCAGCAGCGGCATCGGCTATGATGCAGCGCAGACCCTTGCCGACCAGGGTCATCGTGTCTATGCCGCTGCGCGCCGAGTGGAGCTTATGGAACCCCTCAAGGCCCACGGTGTCCAGGTGCTGCGGATGGATGTCACCGACGAGACCTCTATGGCTGAGGGAATTGCTGCCATCCTGGAGCGTGAGGGAAGAATTGATGTGCTTTTCAATAATGCTGGCTACGGCTACTTCGGGGCCGTGGAAAACGTGTCGATGGACGAAGCTCGTCGCCAGGTGGAAGTCAATGTTTTTGGCTTGGCTCGTCTGTGTCAGCTGGTGCTACCCGCCATGCGTAGTCAAGGCAGTGGACGCATCATCAACACTTCTTCTGTCGCCGGCAAGGCTGTGTTCTATTTCGGTGCCTGGTACAATGTCACCAAGTATGCCGTTGAGGCCCTCAGCGATGCTTTGCGCATCGAGGCCAAGCCTTTCGGCATCGATGTGGTACTCATAGAGCCCGGTCCCATCAAGACCGATTGGGGCATCATCGCCGCCCGCAACCTGATTGACTCTTCGACCGGTACTGCCTACGAACCGCAGGCCCGCCCGTGGGCCAATGCCATGCGTTGGGCCTATGAGTCGAATTTCTTCTCCTCACCCAAGGTGATTACCCGGGCGGTATGTCATGCTGTGAACGGCCATCATCCGCACGCACGTTACTGTCGTGGCCGTGGTGCCCACCTGACACTTGACCTCCATGCCGTGCTGCCCACCCGTTGGTGGGATGCTTTCATGCGCCAGGCTGCCAAACTGCGTCTGGGCAGTTGATGTTACTTGCCTAAGGCGAGTATCCAATCGGCAATGGTTGTCATGGTGTAGGGGTCGAATGTTTCCTCTATCAGCATGTATTCATCCGGGCTGCCGGTGTTGCAATGTTGGAACAGATGGTTGAGCCACTGATTCCGGATGCACACGGCGCGCCCTTCGGTAAGGCTCTCTATCCGGTCAAGGTTCGGCTCGCACAGCACCTGACAATCTTTCCATCCGTTCAATGCAAGGATTGGGCATTTCACATTCGGTAAATATTCGGCAGGGTCGAGTTTAAGGAAAGTCTGCATCCATCGGGTGTCGAGTTGCTGTTTGATAGCGTGAGCCATGCCTTTTTTCAGGTCGATGCTGTCGGCCTCGGCTTGGGTGAGGCTGTCAAGGTGGCGCACGATGACTGCCTGGTAGTCTTTCACCTTGCTGCCTTGCGGAAGCATGAACAACTCGCGCATGCAGGCTCCACGCTTTTTGCACAACTTCTCGCTTACGCCGCGAGCACGGAACAGGGCCTCGTTCTGCTGCACCAGCACTTCAAGTCCGATGCAGCCCTGTCCGGCAAGCATCACCACAAACTTTACGTCCTTGTTTCTCGCCGCCACCATTGGTGCGATGGCACCGCCCTCGCTGTGTCCGCCAATGCCGAGGCGCTTGGGGTCAACATGCGTGTTCTTGCGCACTGCATTGAACATGGCTTCGGCATCCTCGGCGAAGAGGCGCGTGTCGGCTTTCTCCACCTCGCCGGTGCTGGCACCCACGCCACGGTCATCATAGCGCAGCACGGCGATGCCACGCGAGGCCAGATAGTCGGCCAACACGAGGAAAGGCTTGTGCTGCATGATTTCCTCGTCGCGGTTCTGCTGGCCACTGCCACTCACGAGCACCATCGTTGGGAATTTGCCTCCACCCTTGGGATAGGTGAGGGTGCCTTCGAGGTGCACCTTGTTGCCCTGGCTGTCGGTGTAGTCGGCGGTAATGGTCTCCTCGTCGAAGCGGTAGGGCGGCTCTGGGGTCTGCGGACGTCGCAGCTGGAAGATTGTGTCGGTGGGGTAGAAGGTGATATCCTCCTTTAGGATGCTTTGCTTCCAATATCCACTGAAGGTGCTGTCATGCCGCGTAAGGTTTATTTTCAGTCCAATGCTTTTACATTCAAGAGTCAGGTGGTCGCCCTCGAGGCTATAGGTGCTCACCGGTATTGGCTCCATGGTCTGCATGGGGCTGTATAGCTCGGCCGAGTTGTCGGTCAGGTGAATACAAAGTGCCAGACCGGTCTTCTGGCTCATGCCTGTAAACCACTGTGCGTGGGCCGACAAGCCCACGCACAGCAGAAGTGCTATCGTCAATCTTTTCATTTTTCTTTCTTTTTTGGCATACGCTTAGCCTTCTTCAGGGCCTCGGCGATAATCCATTCTATCTGTCCGTTGGCACTGCGGAACTCGTCTGCGGCCCATCGTTCGATGGCGTCGTAGACTTCGGTGTCCAGGCGTAGTGCAAAGTTCTTCTTCATCGGGAGAACATAATCTTTTCACTGTTGAACATGCGCGTCAGCCCCCACACGGCGATGCCGGTATAGATCACATCGGAAGCCAAGGTGACAATGACCGGCAACCATTGCATCTCGTGTGCAAACACGGCGGTCATCACCTCGATGCTGTTGTAGAACGGAATCAGATAGGCGACAATCCCCTCGGGGACGCTGCTTTGGAACATGGGCATCAGGCCTGCCAGCATGATGACAAGCATGAAGGGCACCACCATGGTGCCGGCGTTCTTCACATCTTTGGCCAACGCCGACAGCAGGCTGACGGCCGACGCCATAATGAGTACCGTGGCGAAGATGAGCAGCAATAGCACCACGTAGTCGGTAGTTCCATAGTGGAAGGCCAAGCCACCGTCTTCGATAGGCACCATCTTGGGCAGCGAGAGGGCGATGCCGATAAAGCTGGAGATGCCGCTGAGCAATGCGATGCCGCTGAGGGAGACAATCTTGCCCAGCGCCAGCTCGTTGCGGCGCATGGGTGTGACCAGCAGGGTGGCAATGGTGCCACGCTCTTTCTCGCCGGCAATGGCGCTGGGCGCAATGGCCATCACGCCGCTGAACAGCATCATGATGATGAGCATGGGCAGTATCTTGCTCCAAATCATGGCACCGATGCTCTCGTCGCTGGCTTGGTCAAAGCGCTGCTCCTCGCTCTGCGGCACATTGACCGTGAAGGACCGGCCGTAGTTGTTCAGCATGGCGCTGACAATCATATAGACACGCGACGAGGCGTTGTTGGTCGAGTTGTAGTATATCTCCACATTTGGTGGCATCATGTCGAGCGTCGGGTCGTATACGGCAATCCGCTCCTCGAACGCTTCGGGGAAGCGCAGCAGCACGCCGTTGATTTCTTTGTCCTCCAGCCGTTTGATGTCCTCGTCGCTGAAGGGTTGCAGGGTGACCATCAGGTTGCTGTCGAGGCTGTAGAACAGGGGTGCCAGATTGGCAGGCATGTTCTCCACCTGCAAGGTGACCGTCTCGTCGGCGCCTTCGCTGACCATCTTCTGGATACCGTTGCCCATGAGGCTGTAGACGATGTAGATCATCAAGCCCGGCATAATGACCGTGGTGAACAGCAGTTGCCGGTCGCCAAAGAAGCGGGCGAATTCTTTCTTGATAATTGTCAGGGTGTTGCTTTTCATTCCTCACCTCCTTTCACTTCTTTGTACAAATTGAAGAAACGGTCCTCGATGGTCATGCCGTCGCAGACCTCCTCGAGGGTGCCGCAGGCCGTCATGCGGCCGTCGATGATGATGCCCACGCGGTCGCACAGACGCTCCACCAGGCTGAAGATGTGTGTGCTGAGGATGATGGTTTTGCCCTGGCTGCGCAGCTCCTGCAGGTAGTCGGTCACCGTGCGGGCCGTCAGCACGTCGAGGCCGTTGGTGGGCTCGTCGAAGATGATAACCTCGGGGTCATGCACCAGCGAGATGACCAGGCTCAGCTTCTGCTTCATACCGGTAGAGAGGTTGGCTACCTTCACCTCGGCGAACTTGTCGATGCCGAAGCGCGCGAACATATCCCTTTTCCTCTTTTCTTTTTCCTCCTCCTCCACACCGTGCAGTTCGCTGAAGAAGTCGAACAGGTAGTTGGGCGTGAAGAAGTCTTCCAACTTCAGTTCCGAAGTGAGGAAGCCAATCTTGGCGCGCACCTCCTCGGGCTGGTTCACCACGCTGCATCCGTCGAGCGTGGCGTCGCCGCTGTCGGGACGGATGAGGGTGCTCAGCATGCGCAGCGTCGTGGTCTTGCCGGCGCCGTTGGGACCCAGCAGACCGAATATCTCGCCGCGGTAGGCGTTGAACGACAGGTTGTCCACCGCCACCTTGCGGCGCTCGTTGGTCCGCTCTATCTTTTGTTGTTTGCGCGAGAGGGTGAACGTCTTGCTCAATCCCTCCACTTTCAGTATTTCTTCCATATTATTAATATATGCTACCGGTGTTGATTACAGGGCTGGCACCTTCGTCGCCGCAGAGCACCACCATCAGGTTGCTCACCATGGCGGCCTTGCGCTCCTCGTCCATTTCCACCACGTGGTCGGCGGCCAGCTTCTTCAGTGCGGTGTCCACCATGCTGACGGCACCCTCCACAATCTTCTCACGGGCCGAGATGATGGCCTCGGCCTGCTGGCGCTTCAGCATCACGCTGGCAATCTCCTGAGCGTAGGCCAGGTAGTTGATGCGGGCCTCGACCACCTCGATGCCGGCAATCTCCAGGTGCTTGCGGATCTCCTGTTCCAGACGGCGATTGATTTCGTCGCCGCCGTTGCGCAGCGTCAGCTCGTCCTTGTCGTCCAGGTTGTCGTAGGCGTAGAGGCTGGCCACTTTGCGCAGTGCCGAGTCGCTCTGCACGGCCACAAAGTTGTGGTACGAGTCGGCCTCCACATCGAACACAGCGCGGTAGGTGTCCTCCACCTTCCACACCAGCACCAGACCGATCATGATGGGGTTGCCGTTGCGGTCGTTCACCTTGATGGGCTCCACGTCCATGTTGTCGGCCCTGAGGCTCATCTTCTTACGTGTGTAGAAAGGGTTGGTCCAGAAGAAGCCGTTGTCGCGCACCGTGCCCACATACTTGCCGAAAAAAGTAAGTACGCGTGCGTGGTTGGGCTGGATAACCATCGTCTTGAAGCCCGTCACATGCAGGCCCCACAGTATCCAGCACACACCGCCCAGGATGCCTCCCAAGGTGAAGTTGTTGTTGCCGGCATCAATGCACAGCCAGAGGGCCAGCACCAGCAGGGCGATGTTGATCAGCAAATGCAGGAAACCGTTGTTCACTGCTGTCATTTTCTTTGCAATCTCTTTACTTTCCATATTGTTTATTTTTAATTGTTTATATTTGTTCGAGTGATATTATTTTCATATCATTTCGACTGCAAAGATACAACTGTTTTTGATACTGACAAAATTTTTTTTGAAAAAAATACAACTCCGCCCTGGGGCCAATCATTCTTCGATTGTTTTTCGGGCGTTCTTTGGTCGTTCTTTGGAAAAAAGCAAAGAACGACCGAAGAACGGTCATAGAAAGGTGGGGGATGGGTACTACCCTTCACCAACCGATCCTCGTCAGTTCTTCAACAGTTCTTCAAGAAATTGTTGAAGAACTGTTGAAGAACTGTAGTTGAATAGTTGAAGAACGGACGGATTATACACGTTTTTTTTCTGCCTCGTGTAATTTTTACCCCCCTGTTTTACGTTATTATAGGGTGAAAGATCGGGAGACATTCAACGGGCTGATGCTCCACTACCGCGGGCTGCTTTTTGCTGCCTGCAGCCGCTACGCGCGTCGGGGGCTGGAGGTCGACGACCTGCTGCAGGAGGCCATGCTCGCCCTGTGGCACCAGAGAGAGAAGCTTGTTTCCATCACATCACCGCCCAAGCAGGCGGCCTGGATATGGCGCGTGGCCCGCAGCACCTGTGTCGACCTGCAGCGCCGCTCGCCCGTCAGCCATCCGCTGCCCGACCACTACGACGCGCCCGACACCGACCCCTCGCTGCACGCGGCACTGCACGAACTCATCACCCACCTGCCCGAACCCGACCGCACCATCGTCACCCTCCACCTGGAGGGGTATGAATACCAAGAGATAGGCCAACGCACAGGCCTCACCAAGAACAATGTGGGCGTCCGCCTGATGCGGATAAAAGAAAAACTGAAAGAACAATGGAACACAAAATGACATTCGACGACCTGTGGGAGCAGGAAGAGCGGCAGGCATTGAAGAAACGACTGCTGCACGAATACCCCGCATGGAAACGGCATCGTGCGCGCCGTCGTGCCCTGGCCGCTATTGCCCTGATGGCTGTGGTGGTGCTTGCGCCTTTCACCATTCACCTTTCACCCTCAAGGGGCTATGATTCCGTGTGCTGCAACCGCACTACCTTCCCCGAAAGCCATTGGGTGGATCTGTCCGCTGCAATCTTAACCATACAAACAATATGAAACGTCTGTTATATATTATGTTGTTGCCACTGCTGGTGTTGGTCGCCTGCTCGCGCGAGGTCGAAGAGACGCCGCTCTACCGGCAGTATGCGTCGCGCGCCGACCTCACTGTGGCGCAGGTCGCTGGTTTCCAGCTGAACGACTCGGTGAAGGTCGACGTGGTCATCCTGGTGGCCGACGACAGCGTGGCCTGGCAAAGCCTCAAGGAGGAGCTCGACATACGCACCTCGGAAGGGGTCACCTCGTGGATGGGCAATATCGACCACCCGCAGCAGCGTGTCAAGCGCAGCGAACGCCCTGCCTGGCGCGCCATGGCCGTGCACGGGGACATGACCGTCGCCTTCTACCGCATGGACGACAACATGCAGTACGAAGCCCTGGTGGACTACCAGATGGAGAATATCAAACGAAGCGAAACTGACAAAAAAGAACTGAAATGAAACCTATATTGAGACTCGCCGCCCTGCTGGCCGCAGTGCTGGTGTTTGCGGCTTGCAAAACAGAACCCGTTGAAGTGCTTCAAGAGCGTGACATTGTATATGCAGTCGGCACAGACCGCAACACCGCTCACCTGAGGACCGACGCCGAATGGGACGCCCTTCTGGAGCATTTCTGTAGCTACGCCGAAGGCGGCAGCATGGTAACCTTTTACAACTCGGTGTCGCATGGTTCGACCGTGCAAAAAACAGCGACAAAGGATGCTGTCACCTACAGCACTACCTCGCGCGAGGAGATGAAACAATGGATGCGCCGCATGGAGGACGCGGGCATGACCGTCACCGTCACCTACGACGCCGGAACAGGCACGTGGAACGGCATGGCTTACGCTTCCGCGCCGTCGTCGCAAGGCGAGAGTCCTTTCGACGGTCAGGGTGCCACCCGCTCACTCTTCAGTGTGTCGGACGACAGTCGGGTGCGCTTCTCGCGCGGGAACCTGCAATATCATTCAGCGAACAACACATGGCAGATGGCAGCCGAGCAGTATGCTTGTCTGGCCGACAATGACAGTTGGACCACTCTCTTTGATTGGAACATCAACGACACGCAGCCTTGGATGGCGGGCCATGACACCGTCTTTGCCGGCTTGGCTGGGCAATGGCGCATGCTGAACGAGGAAGAGTGGCGCTACCTGCTTGATTGTCGGTTGGCCTCGCCCCTCGGCGGTGCCACCGACGCCCGCTATGCACAGGTCACCGTAGACGGTGTGCGTGGCTTGTTGCTTTTTCCCGACAGTTATAGCCATCCTGCCGGCGTAATGCTTCCCGTGAGTATCAACGGCAGCAATAGTGCGGCATGGAACGCAAACAGTTACACCTTGAGCGAGTGGAACCTGATTGAAGAGGCCGGCGCAGTGTTCCTGCCGCTGGCAGGCTACCGCTCGAACGGTTCTGTGGTGCACATGGGCACGGCTGGACGCTATTGGGTGGCCGCCGACCTTATGGCAATGGGATACAATGCACTTTACATTGACGACAATATGGTGGGTGTATCGGCCTGGTTTGACGACATGGGGGCATCCATACGATTGGTTTGCGGCGAATGACAGAATACAAAACAAATAATCTCATTATCATGAAAAAGAATATCGTCCTTATTGCGCTTTTATGGGCTTTGACAGCACAGGCCCAGGATTTCTATGCGGTGACGCCTTCGGGCCACAGGCTCTACTACAGCATCACCTCGGCTTCGGAACATACCGTCTCGGTGGTGGACGCCGTTAATGTTGAATACGAGGAGTACAGTTTCTACAGCTCTCAGTTCTGGGACCATGACGTGGACCTGGTTATTCCCGACACGGTGTACCACAATGGTGTAGCCTACCTGGTGACGGGCATCGGCAGCCAGGCGCTCAATATTCCGATGCACAGCCTCACTATCCCTCGCTCAATGCGCACTATCGGTTACCATGCCTTCGCTTCGCCAGGGTCGGATATCAATAATTATTCCGTCAAAAACAACACGATGCGCGTCCTGTACATCAACGCCGACAGCCTCGAATACAGTGGCGGTCTCTGGGCGGCCTACAATTATTGGATGCCAGCCATGATGGACTGCCTGCGGCTGGACACGGTGTATGTGGGCGAGCATGTGAAGTATCTGCCCAAGACGCTTTTTGCCGATTGCGACTCGCTGCGGTGCGTGGTGATGTGCGACTCGGTGCATACCGTCGACTCGGGCGCCTTCGGCAGCAGCCCCAGGCTCGACAGCGTGCGCATGTCGTCGTCGCTGCGTGTGTTGGGTGCTTCTGCCTTTGCGGCTGCGGCAATACAGCGCATTGACCTGCCCGACGAACTGCAATACATTGGAGGTGGCGCCTTTGCACAATGCCCTAACCTGGTGGAGATAATGATGCCCAACACAGTGAATTACCTTGGGCACAGTTGTTTCTACTCCTGCACACAGTTGCAACGAGTGCGCTTGAGCAACAGCCTGACGCGCCTGCCCAACGATTGTTTCACATATTGCTCCATGCTGAGCGACATAGACTTCGGCACAGGCTTGGAGGTGATTGGCGAGATGGCTTTTTATCAGTGCCAATCATTGACTGACATTGACCTGCCGGCCTCGCTCGACACGCTAATGGAGATGTGCTTCTCGGTGTGTCCCATTGCCTCGGTGACCCTCCGCAGCACCACGCCGCCCGTCACAGTGAACCGTATTTTCTCCTACTCGCAGAGCACCGCCATACCGGTGTATATCCCATGCGGCACGTTGGCTGCTTACCAGGTGGCGCCTACCTGGGGCAGTTTCACCAATTTGATTGAAACGATGCCCTACACCCTGACGGTGCTGTCGGACAACGAGACAATGGGCAGCGTCGAAGTGACCAGCTTGGGTTCGTGCACCGCCCCTGCTGTCATCACCGCCTTGCCAGCGGAAGGTTTTCGCTTTGTCAGCTGGAACGACGGCGACAATACCAATCCCCGCTCCGTTATGCTCACCCGAGATACGGTGTTCACGGCATTGTTTGAAACCCTTGACGGCGTCTGTGAGGTGAATGGAAGCGAGGTGGCCGTGTGGGTCCGGGGTGGGCACATTGTGGTCGACGGTGCCGACGGTATGGTTGTGAGGGTGTATGACATGTTGGGTCATCGTGTACGCAACGAGGCGTTGCCCAACGGGGTTTATATGGTCAAGGTGGGCACCCTACCTACAAAGAAGGTTATCGTATACGGCTCCAATCGATAGGGGCCTGTCCGTGGGCGGCGAGGTAGGCGTTGGCCTGCGAGAAATGGCGGCAGCCGAAAAAGCCGCGATAAGCCGACAAGGGCGAGGGGTGCGGGGCTGTGAGCACGCAATGCTTTGACGTGTCAATCAACATCTTCTTGGCGATGGCGTAGCTGCCCCAGAGGAGGAAGACGAGGCCGCTGCGTTGCTGGCTGAGGGCCTGGATGGCGGCATCGGTGAAGGTCTCCCAGCCGTGCCGTTGGTGGCTGCCGGCCTGATGGGCTCGCACGGTGAGGGTGGCGTTGAGCAGCAGCACCCCCTGTTCGGCCCAGCCGCTGAGGTCGCCGCAAGTGGTGGGGATTTGGACTCCCAAGTCGTCGTTGATTTCTTTGATAATATTGACCAGCGAGGGTGGCACCAGGATGCCTTGCGGCACCGAGAAACAGAGGCCCATGGCCTGGCCGGGCTCGTGGTAGGGGTCCTGTCCGAGGATGACCACCTTCACCTTGTCGAAAGGGGTGCTGTCAAAGGCATTGAAAATCTTGCTGCCGGGAGGATAGCATGTATGCTGCGCCCGTTCGGCTACGAGGAACTGCTTCAACTCGGCGAAATAGGGCGCCTCAAACTGCGGCTGCAGAACGGCATACCATGAGGGATCTATCTTTACACTCATGACAGAAAGCTGTTATATTTCTTCTCTTTGCCAATTTGGCTGGCGATGCCGTGGCCGGGGAGGACACGGTAGTCGTCGGGCAGGGTGAGGATACGGCGCTTGAGGTAGTCGATGAGTGTGGGATAGTCGCCCCCGGGCAGGTCGGTGCGGCCGATGCTGAAGTGGAAGAGTGCGTCGCCGGTGATGACAGCCTGTTCGCCGGGTATGACGAAGCACATGGAGCCTTCGCAGTGGCCGGGCACGTAACGGCATTCAACCTCGATGTTGCCGACCCTCAGAATGTCGCCGTCGTCTATCTCGTTGACCTCCAGGTCGCCCATATTGTCGACAGCAAAGCCCATGATGGAGCCGTAGGCTTCGGCCTGGCGCAGCAGCTTGCGGCCGTCGCGGTGCATGGTGACAGGCAAGTCATATTGTCCGCACACCTGGCGCAGACCGGCGATATGGTCGACATGGGCATGGGTGAGGAGTATCATGACGGGGGTGAGGCCTTCGACCTCGATAAACTGCGTCAGCTGCGAGTCCTCGAAGGTGGCCTCACAGGCGGGGTCCACGATGGCGCACTGCTTCGTCTGCTCGTCGACGATGACGTAGCAGTTGACCTCGAAATGGTTGAATGTGAACTGCTTAATCATAAACCATTCATTATCGTTCAAAATGCAAAGATAGTAATTTTTTTTTCAATTATCGGCTCATCATTGTCAAAAAATTAAATAAACAACCATGATTTGAGCCGATATGGATGCCTCCGCAGGATAAGCTCCGGAAGCAGGAACGTCGAATTGGCATCTTGGCTGTTCCAAACACCTATCATCACCTTATCAAGTCCTACCGTGGTAGGACATGGGTAGGAGTTGGGTAGGAGTTGGTAGGGAGATGACACGGTGTTAGACGTTAGGCAAAGGCTCGCGTCGCATTCACGCAAAGCGCTATACCACTGCAAAATAAAAAACGGACCCGGCAATCCACCAGGTCCGTTTGGCAAGGAAATCGTTAACAATTTTGTCTAACAATTTTGTTGATCTTTTTTTTATCGAATCACCACAACCTTCCGGGCGGGGTGGTCGCCGACTTTGACGATATAAACGCCTGCTGCAGCTACTGGGATGGAGAGACATACGGTTGCATTGGTCACGGCAGAAATGATTCTGCCATCGATAGCGTAGACCGTCACACTCTGTCCTGCCACATCGTCAATGTGGATATTGTCGCCTTCGACATAGACAAGGAGTCCGTTTTCGTCGATGTCATCAATGCCTTGTGTTCCCTGACTTATCTTCACGTTGGCTATTCCCAACACAAAGACATCATTGGTGTTGTGGTGGCGGAAAGCGATGCGGACGGTCTGTCCACGATAGTTGTTCAAACTCACGTTTCGATTGACAGCATTGGGAGTGTTAAGCGTTTCGCTAAAGAGTTGTGTCGTGAAATCGCTCGGGTTGTCGCCCGTGGTGGAGACATACACAGAGTAGTGCTCGTTATAATAGTTATCGTTGAGCCCCGCCGCCGTCCAAGAAAGTGTGTAAGTTCCGCTGGAGGGAATCTGTATGCGCTGGCTGATGAGCCAGTTGTCGGGGGAAAGGCCTTGGTTGGTGCCGTCGAAATAGGAATAGGACTCCGAAACCGCGTAGTCTTGATAGTTCATCCAATTGTACCCGTCGCCGTCGGCATCCAACGTCCTCCAGCAGGTGAGGTTTTCGTCGAAGGAGGCATTCCACGGGAACAAGGTGATTGTGGGGCAGTCGTCATTGCCACCATCGGCCTCAAAATAGGCGGTGTAGGTAGCATCGCCCGTTACGGTAATGGTGCGTGGGTTCTGCGTATTGTTATCTTGCCAATGGGTGAAATGATAGCCGCTGTTGGCTGTAGCTGTCAATGTGGCCGTGGCGCCTTCATTGTATGTGCCACCGCCACTAACGGTACCCATCGCGGGGTTTGCACTTGTGGCAGTAATAATATAGGTCTGCTGGTGGTTACATTGGATGTTGGAGAATAAACTCCATCCGTATGCAGATTGATATGCAGACAAAGATTCGCAAGGCACGTAAACAGGTATCTGCATATTTACGCTATCAAAACACCAATTCCCTAGTTCAGGAGGATTTATTGCCAATGAAGTTACAGAGGATAGATAACTACAATTTGCAAAGGAATAAACGGCGATGCTTGTTACCGCGTCTGGAATGGTAACAGTTGTCAGACCACAACCAAAAAAAGAATTGTTTCCTATGGAGGTTACCGTGTTAGGAATAGCCACAGAATCCAAATATCGCCACCTATAACACAAATAAGGTGGTATGAGTTTAACATTATTGTCAAAAGTAATCGAAGTATAATTATTCCCAAAAAATGCTGGATAATCATAGTAGTATACCCCATATCCTAAAGAGTGACTTTCATAATGGCCTGCATAGGTACAGCTGTCCGCATTGAAAATCACGGATGTAATATTATCACATTGCTTGAATGCAGAATTACCTATATATTTTACAGAATGAGGAATTGTAATAGAAGTCAGACCAATCAAACCTCTGCATAAAAAATCTGGGATAGTTTTTACATTCTCACCGAAAGTGAGAGAGGTAATGTTGTGTAAGTAGTCAAAAGCAGGATATTCATACCACCAGCGATCATTAGTTTTACCATATGTACAACTGTCTGCATTGAAGATAACAGTCGTCAGACCAGTACATCCTCTAAAAGCAGCATTGCCTATGTATGATATAGAGTCGGGTATAGTAAGTGTAGTCAATCCACTTAAGCCATAGCATAAATAGGCTGGTATACGCTTGACATTGTTACCAAATGTGAATGAAACGATACTGTTTAGATTAATGAAAGGGGCATAAATGGTACTATTATCTGGACCCATACGACCGCCGCCGGTGCAATTCTCGGCATTGAACACAACGTAAGTTATTCCTGTACAGCCTCCAAATGCATTATCTCCAATAGAAGCGACAGAAGTAGGTATGGTTAATGTTCCTGTTAGTTCAGCACAACCATTAAATGCATAATTACCAATGGTAATGACAGAATTAGGTAAGGTCAATGTTCCTGTTAGACCAACACAACCAGTAAATGCATAGTTGCCAATCGAAACGACAGAATTCCCGATGGTCACCGAAGTTAGGTTGTCGCAACCACTGAATGATTGATTCCCAATTAAAATTACGGAGTTAGGTATGGTCACTGAAATGAGACTATCTTGATCATAGCACAAGTAATCGGGTATCACTTTGACATTGTTACCAAATATTATACTGCTGATATTTGGCCCACTATAAAAAGCTCTATTGTTATAGGATCCTGCCGAAGTACAGCTGTCAGCATTGAATATCACCGAAGTGAGGCCACTGCAACCACCGAACGCATTGTTGCCAATTGAGGATATGGATTCCCCAACGGTAACCGAGGTAAGGCCTGTGCAGCCATTGAATGCATTACCGCCAATTGAGGATATTGAGTCCCCGATGATAACCGAGGTGAGGCCTGTACAGCCATTGAATGCATTTGGCTCAATTGATATTACGGAATAGCTATTGCCGAAGCTGTTAGTTACCGTATTGGGTATAACAAGGTCTCCTGTAGGCTTTGTGAAGCCATTCCATGAGTAGCCATTATACGGTGCCACGACAATGGCGCTAGTTCCGCTAAGGGTATAATACAGCCTCTGTCCGCTTGGCGTGACAGCAGAGTAATTGTAGGCAAAGACGCTTTGCGGGATTACCAAAGCCATCATCAGGACGGCGAAAAAGGATAATTTGTGTTTCATAATGTTGTTTGTTTAAAATTGTTAATACTTTTTTCTCTTTTCTCTTCAAACAACATATAAAAAGAAGCGCGGGTTAAGAACTCTTGCTTATCCCGCTTATCTGGCCTTCGCATTGCCATTGAGTAAAGAATAAGCAATGCCGAAGCCCACGCATATTGGAATACATAATATCTGTATGCCAAACCACGGGACGAGGAACATTGCGTTATTGCGTTACTCTTAGAAGTTGCGAAGTTCGATAAGCCGCAGATAAACGCTGTTACACGTCTCTTTCAATATGTCCTGTCGCCCGCCTCCACCTCGACAGGACTGTTTTCTATTGAAAACTTGTCAGCTAAGCTGACAGCACCCGCTGGGGCTTCGGTTGAAACGACGCTGCAAAAATACAACTTTTATTTTAATTGGCAAAATTATTGTCAATTCACAAAAAAAACGCTCTCCAAAACATCGTATGGAGAGCGGATAAAAAGCGTGAAGCATAGTAATTATTAAGTGTGAAGGAGGACTGTAGAAGGGAGGAAGAACCAATGTAGAAGGGAAGTAAAATTTGAACCCGTGAGTGCCACTCACGGGTTCAAATTATTCAAGTCATAATTATAATATGGACTTCTTGCTACCCATTCAGCCAGGCGTCGAATTGTTCCCGTTTGAGGGCGGGAATGTCGAGCTTCATCTTCTTGCGGAGGCCGCCGAGGTCGTTGAAGAGCTTGTTGGGATTGGCAGCTTTCAGCTCCTCGTAGCTCTTCACGCCGACTTTCTGCAGCACGGGCACCCAGGCCTCGTCGACGCCGTGGGCGGTGAGGTCGGAGCCCTCCTCCTCGGTGGACTTCTCGTGCACCTCGGGTTTCATCTGCGGGAAAAGGAGCACATCCTGGATGCTTTCGGCACCAGTCATCATCATGACGAGGCGGTCGATGCCGATGCCCATGCCCGAAGTCGGCGGCATACCGTATTCAAGGGCACGGACAAAGTCCATGTCTATAAACATGGCCTCGTCGTCGCCTTTCTCGCTCAAGCGCAGCTGCTCCTGGAAGCGGCCCAGCTGGTCGATGGGGTCGTTGAGCTCAGAGTAGGCGTTGGCCAGCTCCTTGCCACAGACAAAGAGTTCGAAGCGCTCGGTGAGTTCGGGGTTGTCGCGGTGGCGCTTGCAGAGGGGCGACATCTCGATGGGATAGTCGGTGACGAAGGTGGGCTGTATGAGCTTGCCTTCGCACTTCTCGCCGAAGATGGCGTCGATAAGCTTGCCCTTGCCCATGGTGGCATCGGTCTCCACGCCAAGCTTTTTGCAGGCTTCACGCAGTTCATCCTCATTCATCGAGGCCACGTCGACGCCGGTTTCCTCCTTAATAAGCTCGCACATCGGAGCGCGGCGGAAGGGAGGCTTGTAGTCTATCTCGTTGCCCCAGACGTTGACTTTGGTGTTTCCGTGGAGAGCCTTTGCTATGCGCTCGAGCATGTTCTCCGTGAAGGTCATCATCCAATTGTAGTCCTTGTAAGGCACGTAGATCTCCATCGCGGTGAACTCGGGGTTATGGGTGCGGTCCATGCCCTCGTTGCGGAAGTTGCGGCTGAACTCATACACGCCCGCGAAGCCGCCCACGATGAGGCGCTTGAGGTAGAGCTCATTGGCGATACGCAGATAGAGGTCGATGTCGAGGGCGTTGTGGTGCGTCACGAAGGGACGTGCGGCGGCACCGCCGGGGATGCTCTGCAGCACGGGGGTGTCCACCTCCAGGTAGCCCTGCTCGTTGAAGTATTGGCGCATCTCGTTGACAATCTTGGCTCTCTGCACAAAAGTGTCGCGCACCTGCGGGTTGACAATGAGGTCGACATAGCGCTGGCGGTAGCGCAGCTCGGGGTCGCTGAAAGCGTCGTAAACGACGCCGTCCTTCTCCTTTACAATGGGCAGGGGACGCAGGCTCTTGCTGAGCACCGTGAGGGTCTTCACATGGATAGAGGTCTCGCCCATCTGGGTGACAAACACATAGCCCGTCACACCGATGATGTCGCCGATGTCGAGCAGGCGCTTGAAGACGGTATTGTACATCGTCTTGTCCTCACCCGGACAAATCTCGTCGCGCTTGATATACAGCTGGATACGACCAAAGCTATCTTGCAGCTCAACGAACGAGGCGGCACCCATGATGCGGCGGCTCATAATGCGGCCGGCGATGCTGATGTTTTGGAAAAGGGTGTTGTCTTGTGGATATTTTTCCAGAATTTCGGCGCTGTTGACGTTTACTTCATACAACGCGGCAGGGTAGGGGTTGATGCCCAGCTCTTTGATAGCAGCCAGCGAATTGCGGCGTATTTGTTCTTGCTCAGTCAGTTCTGCCATAATATGTTTATATTTTTGTATCCGAAATAAAATGCAAAAATACATATTTTCCCCGACATGGAAACAAAAAAGTGCCCGTAGAGGCACTTTTTTAATGACAATCAATAATGTGGCTGTCAATGATGACCCTTAGTTGAGCATTTTTTTTTCAAACCGGCAAAAAAAAGTTCACTACACCCAAAGACCTCGGGGTAACCTGCTATTAACCTGCTATTGACCTGCTATTGACCTTCACTTGACCTTCACATGACCTTCATTGAACCTTCACTTAACCCTGGGTAAAAATGGACGACTGCAAAACACAAATAAATATTTCAATTTGGAGTTGTTTTGTGATGAAAAAGCGCTGATTTTTCGGCATCATTATGGGTGGGATAAACGAATATTTGTGTTTTTGGCCCCTAAAAATAGTATTTTTGGCACCAAAACGACCTTTTTGGGCACTTTGGTGAAATGGATGGCACATTTTGTTTTCTGGGATGAAAAACGGGTGTATTTTTGCATCCGAAATCGAACAACAAAACTGTACTATGAGAACAAACGAAAGACCGACCCGAATGTTTGACCTGCTCGACGACCGCGAGCTGATGATGCGCTATGTGCGTTTTATCGACCATAAGGCCCCCGTGACCCGCCGCGAGGTGAAGCGCGAGCATCTGCGCCGCCGCAGTGAGTGGCTGAGCTATGCACTTCTGCACCGCCAGGTGCGACGTGGCGAAGGGGTGGGCATCGTGTGCGACGCACGCGTCGAGTGCGCATATATTAATTTGGGTATCATGCAGATAGGCGCCACCCCGATATTGCTCGACACCAACCTGACGGCCGAGCAGTACCTGTCGCTGCTGGGAGATGTGAGGGTGCTGGTTGTGGAGAACCGCGAGGTGTATCAGCATTTCCGCCTCATCTTCGCGCAGTTGCAGCAGCTGCGTCTGGTGCTCTGCATCGAGCCGGTGGAGGGTGAGCTGTCGGTGGCCGACTTCATCGAGGAGGGCCGTCTGTTTGCCGACGAGGAGGCGCTGCTGCGCAGGAAGAACCTGGTGACAACTGACGATGTGTGCATGTATGAGTACCGCGGCGGTGTCGGTTACATGCCGTGGTTACATAGAAACCTGATTGAGAGGGTGGTGTGCAGTTAGGCTGTCACCCTGCGGATAGAATGGAGCGCATGCGAGTAAGCGTGCGCTTTTTCGTTGTATATACCCTGGGAATCAAGGATGTCGATGCGCACCTGACCCGACGCATGGATGATGCGGCCGTCGCCGAGGCAGATACCTACGTGGATGATGCGACCCTCGGGGTTGCGGAAGAAAGCGAGGTCGTCGCGCTGTACATCGCAGAGGCACACTTCGTTACCGACAGTGACTTGTTGCGAGGCGTCGCGTGGGAGCCAGATTCCCAAAGCCTTGAAGCACACCTGCGTGAGGCCGGAGCAGTCGATGCCGCCTGTGGAGCGGCCGCCCCAAAGGTAGGGGGTGTCGAGGAAAAGACGCTCGGCGAGGTCGGCGGCGGAATTGAAGGGGATGAACTGCTTGTTGTCGACCCAACCACGATAGCCGTCGTAGTGGCCCTGCAGGAGGCTCCATTTGGGCTGTTGCTCAAGCACTTCGGCGGTGTCGCCGAGGAGCAGTTGGTTAACCATTTCGGCCCGGTCGGAGGCTTCGGCGCGCACAGGTACGGCGCTCAGGTGGCAGTAGGCTTTCATGGGAATTATATTTGGCCGCGCTCGATGGAGATGCAGATGCGGTCGATGAGGTCGTCTTTCTTGTCGTGTTTGGGGTCGAAGGTCTCCTTGAGGTTGTAGCCGAAGAGTTTGGCGAGGGTTTGGTAGAGGCCGGCACGCAGCGAGCCGCGCAGTTCGCCCACGATTCTGTAGGCCGAGCGGTTGGTTTCGCGGTCAATCAGCTTGATGAGCACGAGGCCCTGCGAGAAGGTGTAGTTGGAGATTTCGCCCTTATAGTCGTTGAGCAGCTGTGTCTCAGCGTCTTTGATGGCTTTCTTGCGGTCCTTTTTGGGGAGGGCGGCAATCTGCAATTCGAGTGCGTCGAGGCGGCGCCTGCCTTCCTGGGCGTAGGGCAGCATGAGGCGCACATTGCGGATGAGTTTCTGGTTCTGGCGTATTTCCTTGGGAGTGAGCAGCATGCCGCTGGCATACACCTGAACCTCGCGCATCTGGTAGAGGGGAATGGTGTCGCCGTCGATGACCACCGCATAGGTGTAGTGGCCCTTGCTGACAGCGGGGCGCTGGATGGTGTCGACAGGCACCGCCTTGATGCGTGAGAGCCGTTGGGGGCCTTTGAGCGCAATCTTGGGCGCCTCCTTCAGTTCCACCTGTCCGGCGCAGAGCACGGGAAGCGCGAGCATGAGCAGCAGCAGTGGGGTGGTTTTCATTGTCATTGTGGTTATAGATGAATAACTCGTTTCTGTTAAATTTAGTATGCCTTGGGGCAAAATACCTGCAAAAATTCTTAAAAAGGTGTCCTGTGTGCGCGTGAATGAAAAAAAATGCGTATCTTTGCACCCGTTTTTGAGTGTCGGAAAAGCTGTTTTTCTCCATAGGGCGCTGAAAGACAGAGGTGAGCATGAAAGGAAGCACTGCGGATATGGCGTAATCGGTAGCCGCGTCAGACTTAGGATCTGGTTCCGAGAGGAGTGGGGGTTCGAGTCCCCCTATCCGCACAGAAAGGTGAAAATTGAAAGTTGAAAGATTATATAGGGGCCAAGTGGGTTCACGTTTAAAAAGCGTGGGGCTCTTGCTCCTTTTTCTTTTTTTATACGCGCACGCGCAAGCGAGTTACCTGCTGATCCCGATGGACGAGGTGCAGAAGAACCACCTGAAAGCCTACGGGGTGGCCTATTGGACGTTGCAGCGTGAGGCCGAGGTGACGTGGTTGCTCAACTATCGTGGCGGCACCTTCATGACCAAGTATGCCGAGGGCATCGAGCGCGAGTGCCGTCTGCGGGGTGTCACCTGCGAGGTGATTGCCGACGGGCAGTCGAGCGCCATCCTGAGCCACATCGCCGACCCGGGGGTGAACATGGACGCCGTGAAGCTGCAGAAGGCTCCGCGCATTGCCGTCTATTCGCCCAAGAACAAGCTGCCGTGGGACGACGCTGTCACGCTGGTGCTCACCTATGCTGAGATACCCTACGACGTGGTGTATGACGAGGAGGTGATGGCCGGTGTGCTGCCAGGTTACGATTGGCTGCATCTGCACCATGAGGACTTCACGGGTCAGTATGGCAAGTTCTGGGGCAACTATCGAAACCAGCAGTGGTACATCGAGGATGTGCGCCTGCAGGAGGTGATGGCCTCCAAGTTGGGCTTCAGCAAGGTGAGTCACCTGAAGCTGGCGGTGGCGCACAAAATCAGGGACTTTGTGATGGGTGGCGGCTTCCTCTTCGCCATGTGCTCGGCTCCCGACAGCTACGATGTGGCTCTGTCGGCCGAGGGGGTGGACATCTGCGACGCCATGTTCGACGGCGACCCGATGCAACCCAACGCGCAGTCGATGCTGGATTACAGCAAATGCTTTGCCTTTAAAGATTTCCGTATTAGCACCAATCCGACGGAATACGAAATATCGACCATCGACATCGACGACCGTGCGCGTCAAAGAGTGGTGAACGAGAAGAATGACTTCTTTGTGCTGTTCGACTTTTCGGCCAAGTGGGATTGGGTGCCCACGATGCTGACGCAGAACCACACCCGTGTGGTGCATGGTTTCATGGGACAAACCACCGCCTTCCGCCGCGAGCTGGTGAAGAGCAGCTGCGTCATCCTGGCTGAGAACAAGGAACTCGGCGAGGTGCGCTACCTGCACGGCGAATACGGCAAGGGCACCTGGACCTTCCTCGGTGGACACGACCCCGAGGACTACCGCCACTTTATCGGCGACCCACCGACGGACCTCTCGCTCTATCCCAATTCGGCTGGCTATAGGCTGATACTGAACAATATATTATTCCCTGCAGCTAAGAAAGAGAAACACAAGACATGATGAAACATACATTGACAGCAATGTTGCTGATGCTGGTGGCTTCCACCGTATTGGCGCAGAACAACGGCAATTGGACCCTCTACAACACCCGCAACTCGGACATCGGCGGCAACAACATTTCCGCCATTGCGGCCGACAGCAAAGGCGTGTGGGTGGGTACCTATCAGGGCCTCTGCCGCCTCAACAACGGAGTGTGGCAGGATTACGCCATGTTCAACGAGAAGCTCAAAGACCAATCGGTCAACTGCCTGATGGTCGACAAGCGCGGTGTGGTGTGGATTGGCACCGACGACTACGGTGTCATTGAGTTCGACGGTACCCATTGGACAGAGTATACCACCGAGACGCGCCGCCTGAAGATGAAGTTCGTCAAGGAGATTGTGCAGGACAACGACGGTGTGTTCTGGATCGGTGTCACCCTGGGCGGTATCGTGCGCTACGACGGCTATACCTGGGAGCGCTACACACCGGAAGACTGCGGCTTGTTGAGCGACTTTGTGCTCGACTTGGCTGTCGACCGCGCCAACCGCAAGTGGATTACCACCAACGCCGGTGTGAGCGTGTACAACGACCGCCGTTGGGTGAGCTATACGGTGGACAATTCGGGCTTGCCCGACAATATCGTGCCGGCCATCGCCATCGACAAGAACAACGTCAAGTGGTTCGGTACCTTGAACGGCCTCGCCTCGTTCGACGGCGAAGAGTGGCACATTTGGAATACAGCCAACAGCCCCATGCCGGGCAACCAGGTGAACGACATCATGTTTGACAGCGAAGGCCTGCTGTGGATTGCCACCAGCGCCGGTGTGGCGGTGTTCGACGGTGTCGACCGTTGGGTGACCTTCACCTCCAAGAACAGCCAGCTGCCCTCGGGCAACATCTACAAGGTGACCGTGGGCAAGAATGGTGACTGCTGGTTCGGTAGCGACAGCAAGGGTGTCGCCAAACTCTCGGGCTTCCAGATGCCGGCCAAAGCGGTGGCCACTGCCACCACCCAGCCGAAGGAGCCGCAGGCAGGCACCGGCACGACCCCGCAGCAGCCCCAAGGCGAAGAGCGTGTGCGCATCAACCCCCACCTGAGCGAGGGTTACATCACCATCACCATCGAGAGCCCCTCGGCCACGGTGACCTTCACCGACAAGAACGGCAAGGTGGTGAAGACGGTGACCAACTACCGCAACAATCAGCAAATCAAAATCAATCGTATGGCCAAGGGCATGTATACGGTGGGTGTGCTGACGGTGCGCGGCGAGAAGAAAATCAAATTCAACCTCAAATAACCGAGAGATATGAAGAAACTATTGCTGGCCCTGATGGGCGTGGTGATAAGCATGGGCCTGTGGGCTCAGCCGCTCGACCCTGCCAAATGGACCTACAGCGTCAAAGAGATATCGGCCACGGAGGCCGAGTTGGTGTTTACCGCCAAGCTGGATGCCGGATGGCACCTCTATTCGCAATACACCGACCCCAACGGGCCGTTGGCCATCGTCTTCGAATTCACGCCGAGCAGCGACTATCAGCTCGTCGGCAAGGTGCAGGAACCTAAGCCGCACGAGGAGATGGACGAGATCTTCGGCTGTGTGGTCAAGTCGTTCAGCGGCACCGTGGTGTTCCGCCAGAAGGTGAAACGCCTCAGCGAGAAAGACTTCACCGTCAAGGGTATTGTCAGCTACCAGCTCTGCAACGACGGCAGCTGCATCGCTCCCGAGGACCACGACTTCAGCTTCAAGGTGAAGGGTGCCGTGCAAGAGGAGGCAGAGAGCCAAGTGACAGAAGAGGAAATCGACACCGTTGAAAATCAAGAGACGGTAGAGACTCAGGAAGTTGTGGAGGCAGAACCAGCAGCTCCCGAGAAGAAGAAAGGGCAGAGCCTGCTGGTCATCTTCCTATTGGCCATCGGTGGCGGTATCCTCACCATGTTCACCCCCTGCGTCTTCCCGATGATACCGATGACGGTCAACTTCTTCATGCACAACAGCGACAACAAGCGCAAGAACCGTCGCCAGGCTTGGATGTTCGGCTTCTCCATCGTGTTCCTCTTCGCCGTCATGGGTGCCATCCTGGCCCTCATCTTCGGCCCCGAGGCGCTCTACTTCATCGGCACCCATTGGATACCTAACCTGCTGTTCTTCATTATCTTCTTTGTCTTCGCACTGAGTTTCTTCGGCCTCTTTGAAATCAAGATGCCAGAGAAGTGGATTAATAGCAGCGACGAGCAAGCCGACAAGGGCGGCTTCCTGGCTCCCTTCTTCATCGCCCTCACCACCGTGCTGGTGTCGTTCAGCTGCACCGGTCCCATCCTCGGCGCTGCCTTGGTGGGCCTCACCACCAGCAGCACCGACCGTTGGGTGTCGCTGGTCACCATGCTAGGCTTCGGTATCGGTTTTGCGGCTCCCTTCACGCTGCTGGCCATGTTCCCTCAGGCGCTGAAGAACATGAAGAGCGGCTCGTGGCTCAACACCGTCAAGGTGTCGTTTGCCTTCCTCGAGTTGGCCTTCGGCTTGAAATTCCTGCAGATGGCCGACCTTTACTGCAATTGGGGCCTGCTGCCACGCGATATCTACTTGGCCCTGTGGATTGTCATCTTCGGCATGCTGGGTTTCTACCTGTTGGGCAAGTTGCGCTTCAAAGGTGACGACGAGGTGAAGGAAATCAGCACCCTGCGCCTCTTCCTCGCTATTGCCGACCTGGCCTTCGTGGTGTGGATGATTCCCGGCCTCTGGGGTGCCCCGCTGAAGGGCCTCAGTGGCTTCCTGCCGCCGCAGTCGAGCCAGGAGTTCGACATCGAGCGCATCGTCTCCGAGAATACTCCCGCCGTCAGCGCCAACACGCTGCAAGTGGGTCAGCTGCCTGCCGACCGCAAGTATGCCGACAAGCTGCATGTGCCGCTGGGCTTCGAGGCCTTCTTCGACCTCGACGAGGCAAAGGCCTATGCCCGCCAGACGGGCAAGCCTGTCTTCATCGACTTCACGGGCAAGACCTGTGCCAACTGCCGCGAGATGGAACACTATGTGTGGACAGATCCCGAGGTGAAGCGCCTGCTCAACGAGGAGTTCGTCATGTGCTCGCTCTATGCCGACGAGAACACCATCCAGCTGCCCGAGGAGGAGTGGGTGACCGACGACAAAGGCCACGTCCTCAAGACCCTCGGCCGCAGGAACCTCAACTACCAGAAAACAGAATTCAATATGAACGCCCAGCCCTACTATGTCATCGTCAACGCCGATGGCAAGGTGCTCACCGAGCAGAACTACAAGTACGACCGCGACGTGCAGAAGTTCGTCAAGTGGCTGAACGAAGGTGTCCGCAACAACAAATAACACACGAATAATCAACATTCAAGATGAATAAGAAACTTGCTCTTTTTGTGCTCGCCGCCCTCACGATGGGTGCCGTGTTCGCAGCTCCCGTGTCGACCGATATGGCCCGTCGGGTGGCTGTCAACTTCTGGAACTCGTACTACCCCGAGAACCAAAAACCTGTCTTCGACATGCAGCTGCGTACGTTCGATGAGCTCCGCCACATGTATGTCTTCGTCAATGGAGAAGAAGGCTTTGTTGTGGTGTCTGCCGACGACCGTGTGCGTCCCGTTCTCGGCTACTCGTTCGACAGCCCCTTCCCCGAGGAGCTGAACCCCGAGTTGCGCTATTGGCTGACGGGTATCGACCGGCAGCTGGAGGTCGTCGGGTCGCTGGACAAGGCCGCCGACTTGCGTTGGGAGCCGCTGATGCAGGATGCCCCCGCTACGCCGCTTACGCTGCAGAATGTGCCCAAACTGTGCCAAACCCGTTGGGATCAGGGCGACCCCTATAACCGCAAGTGCCCCTACGATTCGAACTATCATGCCCGCTGCGTGGTGGGTTGTGTAGCCACCGCAATGGCACAGATCATGAAGCGCTGGAACTTCCCCTCGTGCGGCACCGGCGAACGCAGCTATGTCTATGGTGACTACGGCGTCCTTTCGGCCGATTTTGCGCACACCACCTATCGGTGGGAGATGATGCCGAATACCGTAGCTATGGCTGTTGACCAGCAGGAGGCCGATGCCCTCAGCACCCTCAGCTACCATTGCGGCGTGGCTGTCGACATGATGTACGGCCCCTCGGCCACCGGCGGCAGCGGCGCCTACTCGTCGTGCGGCTCCTGGGCAACGGCTTGTGCCACCAACGCCTTCTACACTTACTTCAAATACAAACCCACCCTTCGCCATCGTTCGCGCGGAACCTATGCCGACAGCATCTGGCTTTCAATGATTGACGACGACCTTGCCGCCGGTCGCCCCATCTATTACAGCGGTCGCGACCAAGAGGGCGGCCACGCCTTTATCCTCGACGGCTCCAACAACGACACTATGTATCACTTCAATTGGGGTTGGAGCGGCTATGGCGACGGCTTCTACTACATGAGCAACCTCGCCCCCGGTAGCGGCGGCGCCGGCGGCAACGCCACCTACACCTTCAACCTCGACCAGGGTGCCATCTTCGGCATCGAGCCCGGCGAAGAGGTCCTGGACACCATCGAGATATTCGATACCGTGTGCATCAACTACGGCGAGTACACCTACCACGGTTTTACGCTGCCCATAGCCTCCTGCGACACCCACCTGCGCTATCTCGACACCGTCTTCTACATCCACCTGACCAAACTCAACCTCAAGGTGCTCAACTTCCTGCCCAACGGTGCCGACGGTGAGGAGTTCAACCTGCAGTACTGCCCGGCCGACAGTGTAGTGATGCCCGAGTGTGAATTTGTCCATCCCGACACCACCCTCCGCTTCTACGGCTGGTGCCGCAACCAGCACGGCAACGGCGACATCTACCGCAGTGGAGAGGCCTACCGCCTGAAAATAAACACCACTCTCTATGCCATTTGGGTCGACAAGAACCTGAACATCGTGGAAGCAGCTAATGGTGACTTCGACTTGTGGCCCAACCCGACCGCTGGCGAAGTCAACCTGCAGTGGCCCGAGAACGGCGCTGCGCAGGCCTATGTGCTTGACGTTGTGGGTCGCACCGTGATGACCGCCACAATGGACGGCGGCAATGGCAAAATCAGCCTCCAGACGTTGCCCGCAGGCGTCTACACCGTGCAGTTGCGCACTTGGAAAGGCATCTATAACAGGCGTATAATCAAAGAATAAAAAGAAAAAAACAAGAAATATTTGGTAGATTGGGGAAAAGTTCGTATCTTTGCACTCGGTTTTCCGTCAGGGAGACAAGAGAGTGCGGGGTAGAGCAGTGGTAGCTCGTCGGGCTCATAACCCGGAGGTCGTCGGTTCGAATCCTTCCCCCGCTACCTAAATCAAAAGTGAGCAGGACTTCGGTCCTGCTTTTTTTATGTAGACACCTCGGCGAAAGCTTGCTTTCAGACGGGGTGTCTGCATAAAAAAGTAAAACAGCGCCGCTGTGCTCATTTTGGATTTAGGTAAAGCCCTACCCCAACGGATCGTGAGCGTAGCGAACAATCCTTCCCTTCCTTGAAAACCGCTTAGTATTATTTGGGGGGCTTATTTGCTTCAAACCTAAAGAGACTCTCTGGAGTCTCTGTGCCAAAGATATCACCAAGTTCCGTTTTGACATTCTCAACTTCCTGTTTTGCTTTTTTTATCTTCTCCCATGATTTTTCAACTCTACATGCAATTTCCTTCCTCTTCTTTCGGTCTTTAATAAAAGGAACTTGAACATCCTTTATATTATCCCATTTTATTGGGCTACGCCCCATTCCAACTGCACTATCCAATATATCTGCTCGTATCTCAGTTGTTCTAAGAACCGACCATGCATAAATACCGTCAACTTTGTCCGTGGGATTAAGTACTATATAACTACTTGATGCAAATGAACCAACATATTCTTTAGACACATAACCTATTGCTCCATAGTAAGCATTATATTGACTAAAAACAATATTACCCTCTTTTACCAAAGTACCCTTACCTTGAATATCAGCCCCCAAACGGATTTCTTCATTTGAACAATATCCATCATATTTTATGGTTAATATTTTGTATTCTTCAGCCTCACCATCTAGAGATGGTTTAAACTCGCCTTCAACTGGTGTAAAAATATCCGATAATCGTTTTACCTCATATCCTTTCTCAACCCAGGTTTGGACATACCTTCCTTTCAAAGGAAAACAATTCTTCACATCAAGTTTTCCTGTCACTCTTTCTGGTGGTATTCTCCACTCACCTTTTTCTCCCCTTTTGAATCTATCATAGTCGGAAAGTATTTTTTTTATTTCTTTTTCGGCCTTTTCTCGTTCTTTTTGAATAATGCTTTGACTTGTTGTTATTGGTTTGTCATCTACTCCTAAACAGGTTGAAAAAGTCATGAAGACATCAGGCTGTTTTTCTGACAAATCCTGTTTTTTTTCTAAATAAATTAATGAGGTTTTAACTCGTGCTTTAGATTGTTGGAATGCATCCCCGTGAAGTGAAATGATGGCCTTAATAATGAAATGCTCTCTTATATAATCGCGGACATATGAGTATTGATCAGAATTTAATATTGTATTATCAATTACTGTAATTAGTTTGCCTCCAGGGTTTAATAAGCCGTAGTATCTTTCAATAAACATTACGCCTGCTCGCAACGAACGAAATCCCGTGTCTGTCTTAGCCATATCGTATTTTTTTAGGATTTCCAATTGTTCTGGGTCTTTAGCGGTATATTCCATAGAGAATGGTGGATTAGTGACTACTACGTCAAATGTTTTTTCCTTGAACACGTCTTTCATTTCCTCCATTTCATCTTGAAATTCTTGACTATCAGTAAGGTCAACAGACATCTTCTTGTTCAAAGCATCTCCCATATATATTTGGCTTCCACCGTCACCATGTAGATACATGTTAATTCGAGCAATTCTTGCTAATTTGGGATCTTTTGCCGCATCAATTCCAAAAATGCTATTACTACATAACCTACCAATGAGCTCTTGCTTTTTGAGGTCTGAGTAACTATTGTTTGCCAATATTCTCGCTTTCATTTGAGCAAAAGCTTCAATCAAATATCCACCCGTTCCGCAACTTGCATCTATCACTTTGTCAATATGCTCATCTGAAACCCTAATATCTGCAAGTGCCACACCTAATTTCACAATACTACGAGGCGTGAAATATTGTCCTAAATCATTTCCTCGCATTGTGGCGTTCAAGAATGTTTCAAACAAACGACCATTTAAATCCTCATCAATACCATATAAATCGTTTTTTTCAAGATTCTTTATTATCTTTTTAATGGTACCTGCTTTTAGCTCAATTTGTTCATCCTTATTAAATAGGGGTTTCTTCTTTTTCTTTTTAATATCTTTTTCCAAATTATCCATCAAGGATTTAAACTGTAGTTCATTTACAGGATTTAAACAGAAATCATTCGTGTTTTTTTCGACCCAGTATTCACTAAAAAGAACATCATCTTTCTTCACTCGCATATTTGGAGAATTCTTCGGAAAGCAATATTTTTCATGCACGATCTTGTCACTCTGCATTTTCAAGAAAATCAACTTCACAAATTGCATGAAAGCGAAATTCACACCGCATTTTTCTGCGTTCCAAATATCTTTATGGCATTTCTTGAATATTTTTTGGGCATCTTCTTTGTTTATCTGTTTAATGGTTATATATTCGTTCTTTTTTTCGCCAGGCGAATTCCCTCTTTTCCCAGCTGTAATGATAGTTATCAATTGTCTGAAAATATCTGATTTGTTAGAAAAGTCTTCAAAAGATAAAGACAAAATAGGCGTACCCCCTTTCCATCCATATAATTCAGTCAACAAACCATTGCTTAATATAAAGTACTTGACAGATTCTTCTTCTTGATTCAGTGAAAGGCTATAACCTGAACATTGATGTATAAAATCATGAATATCTTCATTTGTGCCTTTTGCATCAATTACGATATAAGGTTTATTATATTCATCTAAAAGAATATAATCCGGTTTATAATTTTCTTTTTTCCTACCGCCTTTACTTACAAGAAATGTTTCTATTGATTCCTTTAGACGGACTTTTGAATCGTCCCACTTCAGATAATCAATAAACCTATTCAGAAAAAAGGCTTCAACCGAAGCCTCGTTATTCAATCGGTCCTTTTCGCATGGCCAGCTGGTCGCTTCTTTTAATTTAGATTTCTGTGCATTGCTCATGATACCTGGAATTGGATTGCGCTCCGCTTTCCAAACATCAAATAACAAAAATCCGTGAGGTCTTTTTTGTTTACGTGGAGGTTCGCCAAAACCCTTGTTGCAACAAGAAAGTTCACGGATACCGTGAACGTTTCCCTTTCTTTTGCAACAAGTTCAGAAATTGGCGATTTCCACGTACAAAGAAAAGCAAAAACGCTTCTAATTTATGTTTTTATTTTTATTCTATTTCTCTATTATTATTCTGTTTTGTTAATATTTATCGTTTCATTTTCCGACTGCAAAGATACAAAGAATAATTCATGCGGCAAAAATATTTTTGAAATTTCAATGGTGGTAAAATTATATCGTGCACGATATAAATGGGTGTTTGGTGGCTAGTGGAAGTAGACGTGAGACGTGAGAATTGAGACGTGAGAAGACAGAAAAACCTCTCACGTCTCACTTCTTACGTCTCACCAAAATGCTAAAAATCACTATATCAACCATTAATACCATGATTTTCCACCCCATCACTACGGACCCCCTCCGACTGTGGTCCGACTCATGTCCGAGTCAAGTCCGACTGAAGTCCGACTGCGGTCGGAGAAAAGACGGTGTAGACAGGGGGTTGGTGCGGGGGTGATGCGAATAGGTCGTGCACGATATAATTAGTTGTCAGTTGTCGGTTATCAGTTGTCAGAAATAGGATAACTTCGGGATAACCTCGGGATAATATCGGGACAACTACCGGTCAGCTCTTGGGTAACTCTTGGGTAACTCTTGGGACACTCAATCGGCGAGGCGGGTTTTCACGAACTCCACGACTTCGCGGCGGCCGTCGCTATGGGTTGCGCGTAGGAAGTAGATCCCGGTCTTCAACTGTGTGATATCCAGCTTGGTGGGGCAGGAGCACACGCACTCCATGACGGAGACGCCCCGGATGTCGTAGATCTCCACCCTCAGGGCGCCGTCGCACCTGGCGTCCAGCATCAGATAGTCCTCCGCAGGGTTGGGGTATACCTTGAACCCGGAAGTCGGGGGTTGGAGGTCGGAATTAAGGGCGCTTGTGTCGATAACATAGACGGTGACGGAGCTGCGAGGGCTGACGCAGAGCAACGTGTCGTCTTGGTAACGCGCCTCGAGGTAATAGGTGGTGGTGTCGTAAAGCGTGGGGGTGGTGAAGTGGCTGCCGATGGCGATGGGTAGCGAGGCGGTGTCGGAGTCGTACCACCAAACTTCGTGCTGCGAGAGCGCCACCACAGTCGTCTGCATCCCAGCGAGGATGTATTGGTCGAAGGCCAGGGGCTCGACTACCTGCGGCTGTAGCGCCACATCGTGGCGGATGCCCACTCCCGGGCGGGTGGTGACGGTGAAGGTGGCCGTCTGGTAGCAGGGGGCTGAGACCTCGACGGTGTAGGTGTCGGCCATGATGGGACGGTGGTAGGTGCCCAGCGGCAGATGGGAGAAGACCTCGGAATGGAAGTAGTCGTGGTCGACGACGCGGATCATCGCCTCCAGCGGCTCGCCGGTAACGGCGTCGGTCACCGTGCCCCAGAAGCCGTAGCTGCTTTCCATGGCGTAGCTCAGCAGGGCGTCTTTGCTCTTGTCCCAGAAGGTGGGCAGCACAAGGGTGTCTGTGATCACCGACTGGTAGCTCATCTCTATGGTCACCTCGCGGCAACGCTGGTAGTAGGTCATGTAATCCTGACGGCCACCGACCAGGGGGCTCCAGTCGGCGCCCTCGATGACCGAACGTCCGCGGTAATCGCCATAGAGGTAGGCGGTGTCGACGGCATGACAGAGCGAGGCGTAGTTCTGACCCGTGTAGCGGAACCAGTCGGCATCGGCATGCGAGCGCTGTGCCGTTGTCCATGCATCCCAGGGGTAGTTCACTATCTCGGCGCCGCAATGGAAGTTGACCGACATGACGAAATGCTTTGGTGTGACCCAATCGATGATGGCTTGCGTCTCGGGTTGGATGTTGGGTGACCCCTCTATTCCTGGCAGGAACGGGTAGTTGCGGTTGAGTTGCACGTCATTGTAGTTATGGTAGGTGGAATGGATGTTGTCTTTCAATATCAGGTCGTTGTTCAGGTGATAGGTGCCGTCGGGGTTCTCGAGCGGACAGATGTAGAGGTCGACGTTGTCGAGCAGCCGCTGCACGGCGGTGTCGGTGGTGGCGTTGTGCAGGATATAGTCGGCCAGGTGCAGCACCGTGTAGTAGCAGACGACCTCCCACCCATGCATGGTCGAGGAGTAGAGGAAGGCCGGCTTCGTGGTGGCTTGCCCGAAGGTGTTGCTGATGTGGATGGCGAAGATGGAATGGTGCAGGTCGGGATGCGGCGTGGAGTCGAGGATGGTGTCGATCTGGCAGAGGGTGGGGAAGGAGTCTTGGAAGTATTGCAGCAGCTGGGTGTAGACCTCGTAGGTGGGGTATTTGTTCCAGCGTAGCATGTCGTCCAACGTGGTGGCCATGTGGCTGGAGGTGTTGTCCTTGGATTCGGTGAGAGGAGAAAGGTGAGGTGTGAGAGGTGAGGATTGAGAGTTGTTGCCTACGTCAGATAAACTCTCTATTCTCGATTCTTCATTTACCATTCCCACTCGGCCACGGATGGTGAGGTCGTCCAGACAGAACATATATTGGTCGTGCGAGACGCAATGGATGGCTACATATCTGGCCGCTGCCGGCACCTGAAAGGTGTATTCTGTCCAGACGGCGGTGGTCGTCAGCGTGTCGCAATGCAGGGGGATAAAGCTCGCGGCAGCGGCATTGGTGAGCGAATAGGCCACCACGAATTTCTCGTCGGGGAAGCGGTCGGCAAAGCTGCGGGCGTAGAAGGAGAAAGTGAAAGCCTCAGAGAAGTTCAGCTCGGGGCTTATCATCCAATCGTCGTTGGCTCTGTCGGAATGGTAGGGGCTACCGAGGAAACGGTGACCCGAATGAGCTGTGACGTTATAATAATTCCCGACGAGGAGATAGTCGTCCAACACGACAAAAGCCATAGGCGTCCCCTCGTTGGGGAAATCCAGCAGGTTGTAGGTGGCCGTGGGGGCCGCGTCGCCGTCGATATAGCTCCACCCCACCGTTCCCGGTGAGTTCACCGCCCCGAACTGATGTCCTTCCACATCGTCGAAAATCACCACCTCATCGGTGCCGGAGGTGCTGTCCGACGGAGGAGTTACTATGATGCCGCCGGGCAACTGTATGTCGTCAATCCACACACAGTCGGAACCGCGGCTTTTCGTCTGGTTCTTTGTGTAGCAGAATTTCAGGGTGTGGAACCCCGCAGAGATGGGGCATTGAAACTCGCTCCATTCGACGTATCCCGCCAGCGAGTCGCGCAACTGACCGTCGAGCCAGAAGAGGAATCCTCCGCTTCCCTCGGCCGAGAAGACTTTGCGGTAGTAGGAGAGAGTGCCCGTGTCCGTCAGATATACTGCCAGTTGCAGCACCGACTCGGTGTTCAGCGTATAGTAGTTGCCGCTGCGGGCGCAGTAGCGTCCGCTGTGAGCCCCTTCGCTGGTGACCTCCCACCGGTATTGCGCCCCCGGGCGCTCCCATGCCAACCCTGTGAAGTCGCCGCTCTCCCAATCCTCCGTCAGCGCCGAATCGACCTGCGCCGCCAGCGGGAACAGCCAGGCGGTCATCATCCATACTACGAACAGAATTCTTTTCATAAACTTGTAGAAGTAACATCATTATAACGCAGCGGCGCCGAAAAAATTGTGTAAAAAGCAGGGCCTGCCGGTGTTGTGCCGACAGGCCCTGTTGAAAAGGCTGTGTAGCCCTATGGTTTAGAAGTGGAAGCCGATGCGGATGGCGAGGCTGCCGACGGTGCGGGTTTCGCGGCCGTGGTTGAGCAGGTTGTTGGCATCCAGCTGGGCTTGTGCCACGTTGTTGTTGCGGAGGGTGGCGCTGGTGTAGTCGATGGCGTGTTTGCCCATGCCGTAGTAGTAGACGCCCACGCTGACGTGGCGGCCGAAGTAGGCACCGGCACCCAGCATCCAGGACATGGCGAAGCTGGGGTTGTAGGCGTAGTACAAGGTGCCGTTGTTCTGCGAGGCGGGTTTGCCTTCGGCGGTAATCCACAGCATGTCGGCACCCACGCCGAACTCAGCGTAGGGGGTGATGTCGTTCCACAGCTGGTCGTAGAGGTAGCTCACACCGGCCATGAAGGGGAAGTTGAAATAGGTGGGGGCGGTGAGGTTGTCGTTGAGGTATTTGTCGTTCCAAGAGCTGTTGATGGTGTTCCATAGCACGTCAATCTGGACGAAGGGAGCCACCATGCCGACACCTACGTCGAAGCGGTAGCTGGCGCGATAACCGAGGCCGAAACCGAAGGCGGCTGCTTTGCCGACCTCTTCGTAGGTCAAGGGGACGATGGTGTGGTTTTCGCTGACATTCTGGCCGAAGTTGCCGGTGGGCAGGTTGCCGTTGAGGAAGACCGATTGGCGGAATTGTGCGTTGGCGCCGAAAGCCAGGCCGACCATCAGGGTGGCGAGGCAGAGAGTTTTTACTGCATGTTTCATATCTATAGCGTTTTATTTGTTTTTCTTGGTGGTGCTTTTGACCGCTTTGGCGGGCGCTTTCGTGGCAACCTTTGCTGTCGTTTTTGTGGTCACCTTAGCGGGTGCTTTTGAAGCTACTTTTGCGGGTGCTTTAACAGTCGCTTTTGCAGGAGCTTTTGTGGTCACTTTTGCGGGTGCTTTTGTGGCTACTTTTGCGGGCGCTTTTACGGTCACTTTTGTAGGCGCTTTCGTAGCTACTTTGGCGGGTGCTTTTACGGTTACTTTCGCGGTCGTTTTAGCAGGTGCTTTCTTGGTTACCGTTTTGGTGGCTTTCTTGGCGCCTTTCTTGGGTATTTCGACCATCTCTTCTTCGGGGATGGTGGCATCGAGCGGCGGTATTTCGGCGTCGAGGTATTCCTCTTCGATGCCGCGCAGATCCTCGTCGGTCGGCTCGAAGTCGTCGTCTGTGGGCTCGTCGTCGTCGAGGGTGTCGTAGCTGTCGAGCTCGTCGGTGTCCTCGTCGTCGCCGAGGGCTTCCTTGAGGCCTTCTTTGTCTACGCCGAGGGTGGCTTTCTTCTTCTTGTCCTCGTCGAGCAATTCCTCGAAGTCGCCGTGTCGCAGGTGGCGTTCGCGGTGGCTGGTGTCCACCTCTTCTTTGTCGAGGGCCTCGCTGAGGGGAGCGAATTCCTCCTCCTTGCCGTCGTCGGAGTCGTCGTCAAAGAGGGCTTTGTCGAGGTCTTCGCCGAGGGTGTCGATTTTGACCTCGAACTTGACCATGTAGACGGTGTCGGTGGTTTCGAAGGGGACAACAAAAATAGCCTCTCCATTGGGCTTGACAAACTTTTGCAGGTAGTTGTTGTAGCCTTCGGGATAGGTTTCTTTGAATAGTTCTTTCAGGTTGTCAGAAAGGTTCTTATAGCTGACAATCAGGTTCTTTTTATGTCTTTTGGCAGTTGGCATGGCAGTAATATTTGAGTGCAATATTAGTAATAAATCTTAATATGGCCAAATTTTTTTTATGCCACCACGATTGACTCGTCGTCCTCGATGCGGAGGTTCTGCATGATGAATTCGCGACGCTCGAGGGTGTTCTCGCCCATGTAGAAGCTGAGCACGCCGTTGGTGTCGAAGTCCTTGTGCAGCAGTACGGGGTCGAGTCGCATGTCTTTGCCGATGAAATTCTTGAACTCGTCGGGGCTGATTTCACCGAGGCCCTTGAAGCGTGTGATTTCGGCGCCCGGGGTGGATTTGATGGCGTCGACGCGCTCTTCGTCGGTGTAGCAGTAGGTGGTCTTCTGCTTGTTGCGCACGCGGAAGAGGGGTGTCTGCAGGATGTAGACGTGGCCGGTTTGGATGAGCTCAGGGTAGAAGCGCAGGAAGAAGGTGAGCAGCAGCAGGCGTATGTGCATGCCGTCGACATCGGCATCGGTGGCGATGACGACGTTGTTGTAGCGCAGGTTCTCGATGTCCTCGTCGATGTCGAGGGCGTTGTGTAGCAGGTTGAGCTCTTCGTTTTTGTAGACCTCCACCTTGTTGATGCTGTAGGTGTTCTTGGGTTTGCCTCGGAGGCTGAAGACGGCCTGTGTCTCCACATCGCGACTCTTGGTGATGGAGCCGGAGGCCGAGTCGCCCTCGGTGATGAAGATGGTGCTCTCCAGACGGCGAGCGTGGTTGGTGTTGTAGTGCACGTGGCAGTCGCGCAGTTTGCGGTTGTTGAGGCTGGCTTTCTTGCCGGCTTCGCGGGCCACCTTCTTGATGCCGGCAATCTCCTTGCGCTCTTTCTCGTTGAGGTTGATTTTGGCCAGCAGGGCGTCAGCGGTTTCTGAGTGTATGTGGAGGTAGTTGTCGAGGTGACGCTTGAGGATGTCGAGCACATAGGTCTTCAGCAGAGGGCTATCGTTGCTGCCGTCGGCTTTGTTGGGCTCCAGGTGGGTGGAGCCGAGCTTGGTCTTGGTTTGTGCCTCGAAGACGGGCTCTTGTATGCGCACGCAGAGGGCGCATACAAGGCCGCCACGGATAACCTCAGGTGGATAGTCTTTCTTGATAAAGTCTTTGACCACACGGGCATAGGCCTCGCGGAAGGCGCTCTGGTGGGTGCCGCCCTCGGTGGTGTGTTGGCCGTTGACGAAGGAATAGTAGTAGTCGTTGTTCTGTCCGGCGATATGGGTGAAGGCAGCTTCGAAGTCGCCCTCCTTGATGTGGATGATGTGGTAGAGGGGATCGCTCTGCAGGTTGTGCTCCAACAGGTCAAGCAAGCCGTTCTTGGAGTAGTATCGCTTGCCGTTGTAGGACATGGTGAGGCCGCGGTTGAGGTAGCAGTAGTTCCAGATGCGCTTCTCCACGTACTCGCTGATGAAGTGGTAGTTGCCGAAGAGCTTGCTGTCGGGGATGAACTCGACCATCGTGCCGCTCTCGTTGCCTGCGCTGTCATTCATGAGGCCGCTGTCGTGGGTGAGCTTGCCTTCGGCGAATTCGGCGCGGCGTGTCTTACCGTCGCGGAAGGCCTGCACGCAGAACCAGCTGCTCAGGGCGTTGACGGCTTTGGTACCCACGCCGTTCAAGCCCACTGACTTCTGGAATACCTTGCTGTCGTATTTGGCGCCGGTGTTCAGTTTGCTCACAGCCTCCACCAACTTGCCCAGCGGGATACCGCGGCCGTAGTCGCGGATGCTGACCTTGCGCTCGGCGAAGTTGATGTTGACTTCGATTTTCTTACCGAAGCCCGAGGTGAATTCGTCTATCGAGTTGTCTATGACCTCTTTGATGAGCACATAGATGCCGTCGTCGTGCGACGAGCCGTCGCCCAACTTGCCGATGTACATACCCGGACGCAGCCGTATGTGCTCCATGTCTTCGAGGTGCACAATGCTATCGTCGTTGTAGTCGGCAGTGTTGGGGGTGGTGAATATAGTGTCTTCTTCCATAGTGTGTTATTCGTCAATCTTCATCTCCGAGCCCACTACGTAGCCGCTCTTTTCGCCGGCGGCGGGGTCGGGGGCGTCGCCATTGATGATGCGCACCTGTCCTTCGGGCACGCCTTGTTCCTCAAGGTAGCGTAGTATCTGTAGGTTCAGCATGTCGTAGTGGCGCGCCATGGTGTCGTTGGCCGGTTCTGGCATGCGGCGTTCGAGGGTAATCACAATAAGGCTGTCGCTCTGCGCTACGGTGGCCAGCTGTCCGAGGGTGTGGTACTGTTCCGAGGTGAGGCCGTGTTGCGTGGGGTCGATGGCGATGAAGGCCAGGTCGTCGCCGTTCAGCCCCAAGGCGTTGCCGAGGGCGCGTGCCGGCGAGGTGGCTACCTTGACCACCAGGTTGCCCAGCGTCTTCCACACCACCTTCATGTAGTTGAACTCGGGGTTGTCCACGTTGCCCTTGATGGGCATGTCTACCAGTATCTTGTCGTCTTTGTCCTTCAGTATGTAGAGGGCCGCTTTGACGGGCAGCTTCAACTTGGCGTCCACATCTTTGCGGCGCTTGCCGACCTCGATTTTGTAGATGTCGAGGGTGTTCTTGCCGTTGAGGTTGCTGTTGTTGATGCTGTTGCGCGAAGTGAGGCTGAAAACACCGTCCTCGATGGGTTGACCAGTGTAGGCCAATGCCCAGGGGCTTAGTTGCTTCATGTCAAGACCCTTGATGGTGAGGAAGAGGTCTTGGTGCTGCTTCCACTCGCTGATGTTACCCTGCCAGCGTACCGCCAGGAGGCCACCGCCCGGGAGCGTGGCGCGCAGCGTGGCGTTGTTGTCGCCTTGCGTGCTGAGGTCGTCGGCTTTGACCACCAGATTGGTGACGGGGAAACGAAACTCTTCGGGCAGCGTGTGGTTGACATAAGTCAGCGCGCAGTTCTCCACCAGCAAGCGCCCCACATGCAACTGCATGGGGTTCTTGTTGGAAGTCTCTGTTTCCTCAATTTCCTCAGCGTTTTCTGTGCTGTCGGTTACCTCGGTGGTTTCCTTCTTCTTCATCAGGCGGCTGATGTTCGTGTAGCCCTCCCACTGTTCGTAGGTGGCGGTGAGGCCGTCGAGGTGCACCTCGGCGATGTCGTAGCTGTTGGCGTCGAGGTTGATGTTGTTCACTTTGACGCTCAGCTCCTTCAAGCCTGCTACCTGTGCTTTCTCGGCCTGCAGATCCACGTCGGACAATGTCACGGTGGCGGCGATGTGGCTCTTCAGCAGTTCGGCGGTGCGTCCCTTGAGGGTGATGTGCGCCGCGAGGGTGCCCGCCACCTCGTCGAAGTCAATGATGTCTTTGATGTAGCCTTCCACGTTGCGCAGTGCAAAGCCGGTGAGGTCCACTTTTGCGTCGAGGTTGCCGGCGGCTGCGTCATAGTGGGCGTTGGCGTTGAGGTGTCCACCCTTGTCGAAGTTCAGGTTCAGGCCTCCTTCGGTGCGTTCTTTGGCACCCATGACGAAGCCCGGCACGCGCAGGTTCACATCGGGCAGTCTCAGCTCCTTGTTGCCCTGCAGGTCGCGATAACCGAGGCTGGCGTGGCTGATGCGTATGTTGTAGAATTTCAGCGTCCAATCGCTCGGCGTGGTGTCCTTCTCCTCGTCGGGCTTGTCGCTCTTGAAGTGCTCTATCAGGCTGCTGAAGTTGAAACGGTCGCCATCCTGCAGCACCTGGGCGTTGAGGCCGGCGAGGGTGATGTGGCGCAGGTTAACGGTCTTGAAAGGCAGCTGCAGCAGGGCGGCGCGCACATCGAGGGTGTCGAAACCAGCGAAGATGCGCTGGCCATCCTCCTCGTAGAGGTTGAGCCCCTGCACTTTGACGCTGCCTGTCAGCAGATTCAGGCCCACGTGCTTCACTTCCACGTGGCGGCCGGTCAGTTTCTCGCCGTTACGGTTGATGTAGCTTTTGGCCACGGGACCCGCCACGAGCGACACAATAATAAGCAGGGCCAGCACGATGCCGACTACCCACAGTAATATTTTGATAATCTTTTTCATATTCAACTCTCGTAAAAGTGCATTTCGGTGAGGTATTTGTACACCGGCTCGGTGAGCAGGTAGCGCACGTCGCGACCGGCGGCAATCTGGGTGCGGATGTAGCTCGACGAAATGTCCATCATTGGCACGTCGACCATCGTTACGCTCGGGTGGTTGCGCAGTTTGCAGTGCTCCGAGCCCGGGCGGGGATAGACAATCAGCCGGTAGTGCTCAAGGATGTATTCGTAGTTGCGCCAATGCTCGAAGGTGTCCAAGTTGTCGCTGCCCATGATGAGGCAGAATTCGCGGTCGGGATACTTCTCACCCAGGGCCGCCAGGGTGACTACCGTGTAGCTCGGTATGGGGAGGTGCATCTCGATGTCGCAGGCCCGCAGGCGGTAGTTGTCGTCGATGGCGCGGCGCACCATCTGCAACCTGTGATGGTCGGCCAGCAGGCTGCTGCGCTCTTTCATGGGGTTCTGTGGCGACGGTACCAGCCACACCTCATCAATGCCTTCCTGTTGTAGTATGGTATTGGCAATGATGAGGTGTCCCACATGGATGGGGTTGAACGAACCGAAAAAAAGAGCGGTGCGTTTCACTTCCTTGGTTTTGAGCTGTAAACTGTAAGTTTTAAGTGGCTTGCGCAACAATATTTGTGCGTCAGCCACTTAAAACTCACAGCTTAATACTTTCAGTTTAATAATACTTATACGCTGTCTCTATCTTGATGTGGCGCAGTTTCTGGCCCTTGAAGGTGTAGATTTCGGCCACCTCGCCGGCGCCGCTGATGACCTTCAGCACCGCCACGTCGCTGGTGTACGACTTGGGATACTTCTTGAAGAAGACCTTGAAGACTTCGTCCTTCGTCATGCCCACGTGCACGCCGTTCTCCAGCGTTACTTCGGGGTCGCGGATGTAGCCGCCCAGCAGTTCCACCTTCTTGGTCCAGATGCTGTAATAGAGGTCGATGTAACTGTCGTCGTAGCGCTTCATGCGGTTTACGCTCACCTCCATCGAGTCGTAGTACTTCTGGTAGCCTATCTCACGGTACCAGCTCAGCTGGTTGTCCGTGATGTACTGTTCCACCGACGACCATTCGCCGAAGGGGTAGATGATGTACGAGGCCAGCGAGTAGACCGTCATGGTGTCGGTGTAGACCTTGATGTCCTTGATTTGGTACTCGGGGCGGCTGAAGCTCATCATGCGCATGGCTTTGGCGCGCGATGCCACCTGTTGCGCGGACACCGTGCCCACCGCCAGCAGCAGCATTGTAAGTGTGATAATCCGTTTCATGTATATATATTATTATCCTCCCCTTAACGGAGGACCTTGCCTTTTATTGTATTTGTATCTATATTTTTTTGCATGCCGGCAGCATGGCTCCTATTGTTCTCTGGTTATACAACGCCCGTTCTTTGGTCGTTCTTTGCTTTTTTCCAAAGAACGACCAAAGAACGGGCATAGAGTGACCGGAGATAAGTCGGTGTCAGCAGGCCGTTCAGCAGGCGATGGCGAAGGCCACGTCCATCATCTTGGTGAAGGTGGTCTGGCGCTCCTCCGCAGTGGTGGCTTCGCCGGTCAGGATGTGATCCGACACGGTGCAGATACCCAATGCTTTCCGTCCAGCACGGGCGGCGTTCATATACAGCATGGCTATCTCCATCTCCACGGCCAGCACACCCATCCGCTGCCAACGGTCGTTGTGACTGTTCTCGGTGTAGAAGGTGTCCGACGAGAGCACGTTGCCCACCATGTGGCGGTAACCCATGCGCTCGCAGGCCTCCACAGCTTTGCGGGCCAACTCGAAGTCGGCGATGGGCGCGAAGGTGCCGGGCAACTCATACTGTGCAGCATAGTTGGAATTGGTGCAGGCTCCGGTGGCAACCACCAAGTCGCCCACATGGAGGGCTTCTTGGATGGAGCCGGCAGAGCCTACACGGATGATGGTCTGCACACCGTAGAAGTTATACAACTCATAGGTGTAGATGCCTATCGAGGGACCGCCCATGCCGTGTCCCATCACGCTGATGCGCTGTCCGTGGTAGGTGCCGGTGTAACCCAGCATGCCGCGCACCTGGTTGAAGAGCTTGGCGTCCTCCAGATAGGTCTCCGCCATGAACTTCACGCGCAACGGGTCGCCCGCCATGATGACGGTCTCGGCAATGTCGCCGAGCTTGGCCCCGATATGGGGCGTCGGTGTGTTGGTGGCCATATTACAGCTTGTCGTTGGAGCCGAGGACGTTGACAATCTTGTGGATGTACATCTTCTTCATGCTCTCGCGGGCGGGCTTGAGGTATTGGCGCGGGTCGAAGTGGTCGGGGTGCTCGGCCATGTGTTTGCGGATGGCGGCGGTCATGGCCAGACGGCTGTCGCTGTCGATGTTAATCTTGCAGACGGCGCTCTTGGCGGCCTTGCGCAGCTGCTCCTCGGGAATACCCACAGCGGCCTTCAGGGCGCCACCGTTAGCGTTGATGGTGTCCACCTCGTCCTGGGGGACAGAGCTGCTGCCGTGCAGCACGATGGGGAAGCCAGGAAGCTTCTTCTCGACGGCCTCGAGCACGTCGAAAGCCAGCGGAGGAGGCAGCAGACGGCCCGTCTCGGGGTCGACGGTGCACTGCTCGGGTTTGAACTTGTAGGCGCCGTGCGAGGTGCCGATGCTGATGGCCAGCGAGTCGCAACCGGTGCGGGTGGCGAAATCGATCACCTCTTCGGGCTTGGTGTAGTGGCTCACCTCGGAGGCCACCTCGTCCTCAACGCCAGCCAGCACGCCGAGCTCGCACTCGACGGTGACGTCATACTTGTGGGCATACTCCACCACCTGGCGCGAAATCTTGATGTTCTCCTCGTATGGCAGGGCGCTGCCGTCGTACATCACGCTGCTGAAGCCCATGTCAATGCAGCTCTTGCAGGTCTCGAAGCTGTCGCCGTGGTCGAGGTGAAGCACAATCTGCGGGTTGGGGCAGCCGAGCTCCTTGGCGTATTCCACGGCACCTTCGGCCATGTAGCGCAGCAGGGTGGGGTTGGCGTAGTCGCGGGCGCCCTTGCTCACCTGCAGGATGACGGGGCTCTTGGTTTCGACGGCGGCCTGGATGATGGCCTGCATCTGCTCCATGTTGTTGAAGTTGAAGGCGGGGATGGCATAGCCGCCGTTGACTGCTTTGCGGAACATCTCGCGGGTGTTCACAAGGCCTATTTTCTTGTAATCTACCATATTGTTGTTGTTTTAATTTATTGTTGAATTAATTTTGCAAAATTACGAAGATTATCTGATATGGCCAAAAATATTTTCGGAGACCAACGAAAACGCCCTGCTGAAACGAGGTCCGGCAGGGCGTAGGGCATTTGTGTAGTTCACAGAGGGAGGTTTTATGGCTCTTCAAGAAGGTGGTAGACATAAACCGAAGGCCCTCCCACATATGTCAGGGTGGTGTCCTCGGGGTGATAGGTGAATTCCAGGGGATATTCGTATCCGTATAGGATACCTGTCAACGTGGTGGCATTGAAGGTATAGGTCATCGGGTAAGTCTCAACACCGTAAGGGTCATCGTCGTTGTAGATGTAATGTTCGTTGATGATTCCGGTGCTATCCGTCAGGAAGCGCCAGATGCTGGTGTCGATGACATGCATCGTGGAAGTCCACCATTCGTCTTGAACCATCATCCAGGCGGTACCTGTGAGTGAGAATTGTCCAGGCTCCGGTTGCGGTGTTGGAGTGGTGTCTTCTTTATGGCAGGCTACGGTGGCCATTAGTGTCAGCACTGCGAGGAACACAAGGAGTTTTGTGGGATGTTTCATTGTTCTCTGGTTTTGTGGGTTTATCGGATTACGGCTACTTTGCGGGCGGGACGACCGCCGACGCGGACGAGGTAGATGCCGGAGGGAAGTGCTTGGCAGATTGCTTGATTGTTTGATTGCTTGATTGTTTGAGTCAAACGGCCCATCATGTCGAATACTTGTATCTCTTCACCCTCGGTGCCTTCGACCACAATGCGACCGTTAAGCGAATAGACCTTGATGTTGTCGGTAGCGATGTCGTTGATGGATCCGCAGTCCTCAAACATCTTGTCGGCAAATTGACTCCAATAGGTGTCATTGGACCAAGTGTTCAGGTCGCCGCAGGGGACGTAGATGCGACCGATGCTGCCAATCTGGAAGAGCGGGCCATATTCCGTGATGGCGGGTGGATTGCCTGCAGAGAATATGATGTGTTCGAGGTTGGCACCGCTGAACACGGCATCGCCCAAGGTGTCGACAGGACCGTAAAAATGGACATACCGCAGGTTGTTGTTGCAGGCGCCGAAGGCACATTCGCCAACCTTTCTCAGCGATATCGGAAGGTTGAGCTCCGTGATGTGGGTGCTGCTCATTTGCCCCATGGCCCAAAAGGCATAGTCGCCAATCTCTTCGACGGCATCGCCCCAGCTGACGGAACTGAGTTTGATGCACGAGTTGAAGGCCTCTTTGGAAATGACGCGCAGCGAGTCGGGGATGACGATGGAAGTGAGCGAATAGCAATGTTCGAAGGCCCCTTGCCCTATGGTGAGCAGCGTTTGCGGCATGGTGACGTTAGTGAGGCGGTCGTTTTCGGAGAAGGCCTTGCGACCGATGGTGCGCAGGTGGGTGGGCAGGGCGATGGTGGTTGTCTGGCAGCCGTTGAAGCAGTTGTCGAGGATGTCGGTCACGCTCTCTGGAATGGCGATGTTGCGCACCCAGGTGTTGTTCTCGAAGCCGCCAAGCACTTTCACGTTGGGGTTCAGCGTCACGGTGGCGCCCGACTTGTGGCACGAAACCAGCGTGTCGTAGCCTGTGCTGTAGAGCATCAGGCCGTCCAGCACATAATGGCTGTTGCCGTTGGCGATGCTGAGGTTGGTCAGTTGCGGGCAATAGGAGAACGGGCAGAGGCCGATGCTGGTCACGGTGGAGGGGATGACAATGTTATTGACGGCCGAGCAGCAGTTGAAGGCAAAGTCTCCTATGCTCGTCAATCCTTCGGGCAGCGATACCGAGGTGATGTGGCCGCAGAAGCCGAAAGCCATCATGCCGAGATGCCGCACATGCGGTGGTACGCTGACAGAGCCGGAAACACCGGTGGGGACAATGCAGAGCGTCAGGCTGTCCTTGCTGTAGAGCCATCCGTCGATGGATTGGTAGCGGGGATTGGCCTCGTCTACCGTGATGCTCGTCAGGTTGCGTGCCCAGAAGGCGCACTCACCATACTCCTCGAAGCATGCCGGCAGGTGCAGCGACGCGATATGGGAATAGAGGAAGGCATGGTCGCTGATGACCCGTAGCGAGTCGGGCAGCTGCAGCGTGGTGAAGTTGCAGTTGTAGAAGCAATACGACCCAATGCTGCGGATGGTGGGCGGCAGGGTGAGGTTTGTGACGGTGGTACAGCTCTCGAAGGCTGATGCACTTAAGGCCGTTACTGTGAAGGTGGCGCCGTCGTGCTCCACCGTCTGCGGAATGGTGATGGTGCTGCCGCTGTAAGGGCCGTTGTATAGGTAGTAACGGCTCAAGACCTCCACGGTTTGCTCCGATGTGATGCCGTAAACGATGCCGCCGGCTTCGAAAAAGACCTGTTGTCCCATTGCATGGGTGCACAGAAATAGCAGGAAAATTGTACAAATTTTCTTCATAATCAATTGTATTTAGTGATATTATTGAACGTATATTCTCTGGAAAGATGATGGGCTTACCATTTCCCTTTCGGCAGGGCGTAGGATATTTGTGTGGTTGATTACAAATTCACGGCAGGGTGTTTGTTCGACACTTCCATAAGATGAAAAACATGGCCGATGTATGACAGGGAGGTGTCGGCAGGGTGATAGGTGAAGGCCTCTTCCTGCGCAAAATTTAAGTTGAGGCGTATGGTTCCCGCAAGTGTGAGGCCATCAAAATGGTAGACAAAGTCTGTGGTTGCATCTGCGAGGACATGTCCGTTTGAGCTGAGATAGTCGTGCTCCGAGCCTGTACTGTCGGTGACGAAGTGAAGTATGGTTTTATCAATCGTCCCATCAACCTCGCTCTCACATCCCCATGTCGTTCCGACAAGTGACACAGGTGTGCCGGATTGTCCAGGGGGGGTGTTTCCTGCAGGATGATCGTTCTCTTTCTCTGAGCAACCCAATATGGCTGCAAGCGTCAGAACTGCGAGCAGCGCAAAGAAGTGTTTGGCGTGTTTCATTGTATCATATCTTTTTGTATTTAGGTTGAAATTATTGAACGTATATTCGCCGGAAAGATGTTGGGAGGGAACGATCGTACCATTCCCACTTGGGTACGTCATCCAAGAAAACGCGCTCTCGTGGACGGTCGCCCACCTGCACCCAATAGGGAAGCGAGGAGGTATAGGTGCGGTCGGGTCTGATGGTGAGCGTGCAGTGGCCGTTACATTGTGTGGTGGCTACTAAGCGCCCGTGGGCATCGTATACATCGACAAGCTCATATCCTACTCCTTCCACCACAATATTGTTCCCCACGACCCTGATGGTTGCCTCCGGTAACTCGACGGGAATAGGTTCGCAAGGATCAGAAAGATACTCCAGGCTATCCTCCTGAGGCTTTCTGCGATAGCCTTCCGGGCAGCCGCAGGGCTCGCTAAGGGTCAGTGGAAGAACAGGAAACACCGTATCGACTGCGGCGACAAGGTGTGGGAGAGGCTCCTGCGCAACCCACGTATGATGTGAAACAACGGTATCTTGAACTGTGTCGGTGATTTGTGAGGGGGCGGGGGAATGCGTGGGAGGGGCGCTTATGGGTAGTGTGTCCGTTGTTGCAGGTTCGTCAGCGCCGAAGATCCACTGTCGCCATGACGGTACCACTGCAATGGCGATAGAGCTGGCCAACAGCAACAAAAGCACTACTATCAGCACTCTGCGGGCCTTCAACAGTGTCCGGTGTATGCGCTGATAGACAGTATCGCGGCTGATCCCCATCTTGTCGGCAATCTCACCGGCAGAATAGCCTTCCAGCCGCATCTGCACCAACTGTCGTTCGTCGGGTTGCAGCTGTGCCAACAGGTCGTTGATGAGTGAGCGGATTTCGATGTCGACTAAAGCGTCGCCGTCGGGTTGTTCGGGCAGTTCGCCCATTGGCTCTGGACGCTGACGACGGGCGGCATGCTCCAACACGTGACGTGTCTGCCACTCCACCCAGGCTTTCTTTTCGTGCGGTTGGGCGTCGGGACGTAGTTCGCCGAAATGCTGCCAGAGACGCAACGACACATCCTGGAACAGGTCGCGGCACTGCTCAAGGTCGCCGTGTGCAGCGTGGTGGCACATGCTCCAGATAAGGTCGGAATAGCCTCTCAGTAAGTCGGTGAATGTCTTATGTCGTTCCATACACATATACATTACCCCTTGTGAGGCCAAAATCTGACAGCGAGAGTAAAAAAAATGTCTATCTGGGGAAGATGCCGAAGACGGCGGCGCCGCTGCCGGTCATGCTGGCATAGAGGGCTCCGCGCGCGTACATATCGTTTTTGAGGGCCGCAATGGCAGGGTGGGTGGGGAATACCGAGGCCTCAAAGTCGTTGACGATGAGGTGGCGCCACTCCTCGATGGGGCGATGGATGGCGTCCTTCAGTGAGACGTGAGAGGTGAGACATGAGAGGTCGATGCCGGCGTAGGCTTCTTTGGTCGACACGTGTTCCCCCTCTGGAATCTCTATCTCAATTCTTAGTTCTTCATTTTTGATTTTTAATTCCAGGGGCTCCAATTGGTCGCCGATGCCGGTGGCGTAGGCGGGGCGGTTCTGGATGAAGAAGGCGCAGTCGGCGCCCAGACGGGCGGCGCGTTGCTCCAAATCACCATTGCTCAGTCCCAAAGAGAACATCTCGTTGAGCATCTTGAGGGTGAAGGCGGCGTCGCTGCTGCCGCCACCGAGGCCGGCGCCGAAGGGGATGCCCTTCTTCAAACGGATACTGACGGCGGGGATGTCGAACTCGTCGTGCAGCAACCGCCAGGCACGCATGCAGAGGTTGTCCTCGGGTGCGTTGTCGAGCGTGATACCCTCTTGAGTGATGAGTGATGAATGATGAGTGGTGAGTGGGGTGATTTCCAGCTCGTCGTGCATCTCATGTACCGGTAGGAATATGGTTTCCAGGTCGTGGTAACCATCGGGGCGTTTGCCTACTACATACAGGCCGAGGTTAATCTTGCAGTTTGGGTAGGTTATCATAGGCCTTGATGATATCGGTAACGAGGCGGTGGCGAATGACATCGCTGTTGTCCAACTCGATGATGTCGATGCCCTTCACCTCCTTCAGTATATTGACCGCCTGCAGCAGGCCGCTCTGCTGGTGACGCGGCAGGTCCACCTGCGTCAGGTCGCCGGTGATGACGAACTTGGCGTTGCGGCCCATGCGGGTGAGGAACATCTTGAGCTGCGCCGAGGTGGCGTTCTGGGCCTCGTCGAGGATGACGAAGGCGTTGTCCAACGTGCGGCCACGCATGAAGGCCAGCGGCGCTATCTCAATGGTATTGTCCTCCCAATAGGAGAGCAACTTCTGCTGCGGTATCATGTCGCGCAGGGCGTCGTAGAGGGGTTGCAGGTAGGGGTCCAGCTTGTCACGCAGGTCGCCCGGCAGGAAGCCCAGGTTTTCGCCGGCTTCCACGGCGGGGCGCGTCAGGATGATGCGGCGCACCTCCTTGTTCTTCAGCGCACGCACAGCCATAGCCACTGCCGTATAGGTCTTGCCGGTGCCGGCGGGACCTATGGCGAACACCATATCGTGCTCATATACTGAGCGTACCAGCCGCTGCTGGTTGGGCGTGCGGGCCTTGATGAGCAGCCCGTTGCGGCCGTGCACCAGCACCTCGTCGCTCACCTCCGCCTCGGGACTGCCGCCGCCGTTTTCCATGATGCCCATGATGGCGTTCTCCGTGATGCGGCCGAACTTGTCGTAATAGGTCATCATGGCCTGCAGCTTGCCGTCGAACCATTCGATGTCCTCCTCCGAGCCGATGGCCTTCAGCATGTCGCCTCGGGCGATGAGCTTCAGCTTGGGAAACAGCAGCTTGATAAACTCCAGCAGGCGGTCGTTCTGACCCCAAAAGCGCGCGTAATCAATCTCTTCAAGCGAGAAAATCCTCTCCGTAGTCGTTTCAATCATGCTGCAAAGATACGAAAAATATTTGATATAAATGTAGTGACTCCTGCTTGACTCCCACATTTCAACGACAGTTTAATGACAGTTCTTCAACAGTTCTTCAACTTTTTTTTGAAGAACTGTTGAAGAACTACTGAAAAACAATAGAAGAAGGGACGGACTCAGTGGCGGTCCTTGCAGGTGCAGTTGGCGCAGCGGCCCGTCTTGGGGTCGGCGTTGGCACAAGGCCGGCGGAATTCCTTCTCCTTGTGGAAGAGCATCTTGATGCCGAGTCCCAGCATCATCAGCGCCACCACAGCCACCGCTACCCCGAGTACTATAAGAAGTATTTTCATCAAATTGCCAAACAAAAAAGGCGGCTTTATTGCCGCCTCTTCTTTGCTCCCCCTGAAGGACTTGAACCTTCGACCCCCTGATTAACAGTCAGGTGCTCTAACCAACTGAGCTAAGGAGGAATCTTTCTCGAAAGCGGGTGCAAAAGTACAAACAATTTACAAACTGACCAAATTTTTTTTGAAATATTTTTCGGTCGTTTGTCTAATCGTTTGTTATGTCGGTAGATACAAACCTAAGGTTGTCTACCAGGTCGGAAGCTATGAGGCTGGATTCCGACTGTTTTTCGATGGCGAGGTCGCCCAATTGACCGTGTATTTCGACAGCACGACATACAATGTCGTAGGGTTTTGCGTGTAAGTGGTTGGAGGCCAGCATGCCGAGCAGTATGCCGGTCAGCACGTCGCCGCTACCGGCGGTGGCCATCCCAGCGTTGCCGGTGTGATTCTCATACACCTGTCCGTCAGGTGAATAGACGTGTGTGTGGTGAGCTTTCTGCACGATGATGCAGCCGTGTTTGGCGGCCATCGCGGCGGGGTCGGCGTCGCCGAAGAGGCGGCGGTATTCGCCGGCGTGGGGCGTGAGGATAGTGTTGGAAGGTATAATGTTGGTGGTGAGAGGGGAGAGAAGGTTGAGTGCATCGGCGTCGAGCACCAAAGGGATTTCGGCCGGCCGGATTGCCAGCAGCTGCAACAGGGCCTCGCGGGTGGCGGGGTCGATGCCTATGCCGGGCCCTACGGCAATGGCGGCGTAGCGTTCCAGGTGCTCCGGAACGGTGGTGAAGAGAGTAGGCGAGGGGTCGACGCTGACCATCGCTTCGGGGAAGGCTGCCTGCATGGGGTCGACACAGCGTTGCGGCAGATGGACGGTCAGCAGGCCGCAGCCGCTACGCAGCGCCGCACGTGCCGACAGGATGGCGCACCCCATACGGCTGTAGGCGCCTGCCACAAGCAACGCGTGACCGTAATCGTGTTTGGTGGTTTCTTGGTTTCGCATGATACTATAAAAAAGATGTGAGACGTGAGAGTGAGCGCTGTTGTCTCACGTCTTACGTCTCACATCTCAATCAGTATAATCAATCGGCGGTTCCGACGGCGCCATCCTCGGGACGGAGGGTGACGACGACGTAGTTGTTCAGGTTGATGTACTTCTGGGCGAGGGCCTTAATCGTCTCGGGGGTGACGGATTTGACCATCTGGTCGTAGTCGCTCACGTGGAAGTCGCGGCTCTCGTTGTACATGTAGCAGCCCTGCAACTGACCCATCCAGAAGCTGTTGTTCTGGGCGTTCTTGGCGTGCTGGACAATCATCTGCTCCTGCACTTTGCCGAGGGTCTTCTCGTCGCAGCCCTTCTTGATGTACTGCTTGAGGATCTTGATGCAGTCTTTCTCAATCTTCTTGGCCTTCTCGGGGTCGCAGCCGATGTAGAACTGCCAAGCGACTTTGCCGGTGCCGGTGAGCGAGATGTTGCAGTTGACGCTGGCGCTGGGGCTGTAGGCGTCGCCGTTCTTCTCGCGGATAATCTCCAGGGTGGTGATGCCGAGGGCGTCGCCGAGCTGCTGGAGGGCTATGCGGGTTTGTGCGTCGAGTTCCTCATTGGGCACATCCATCTGGCCGGAGAGGAGGAGCATACCCTGTTTCTCAATGCCTTTGACAGCCTCGTTGTGGACGATGCCGTTGGCGAACTTCGGGCTGCGGTCGATGCAGTAGTCCTTGGTGACAGCCTGAATGGTGGGCAGGTGGTTGAGATACTTGGCGATGAGGGCGATATCGTTGTCACTCACGTTGCCGACGAAGAAGAAAATCTGGTTGTTGGCGAAGGCGAAGCGCTCCTTGTAGATTTCATACATGCGGTCGAGGTTGAGGCTGCGCACCTTCTCCTCGGAGGGGATGACCACCTGACGCTTGTCGTTGGGGTAAGCGGTCTTGTAGTAGGTCTCGATGAAGGCCACCTGCGGGTTCTCACGGACGAATTTGACCTGCTGGACAGTGTTCTCAATCTGACGCTCATAGGCTTCCTGGTCCTTGCGGGGAGCAGTGTAGTAGAGGTTGATGAGCTGCAGGGTGGTCTCGAGGTCCTTGGGCGAGCAGTTGCCGGTGAAGCCTTGGGTGTTGCCACCGATGCTGGGGCTGATGCTGAGGTTCATGCCTTTGAGCTTCTTGCTGAGCTGGGTGGCGCTGAAGTTGGCAATACCGCCGGCATCGATGAAGCCGTCGGCGTTCTCGGCCTGGTAGCAGTCGGCGTCGCCGTAGAGCGATGTGCCGCCGAAGGAGTAGGAGTTGATCAGGATTTCGTCGGCCTTCAGTTCGGTCTTCTTAACCACAAACTTCACACCGTTGGGGCAGGTGTACTCGGTATAGCCGAGGACGCTGTTGCTGGCGGTTTGGATGGGGGTGACGTCGGCCACTTCCTCGCTGAAGAGGGGCTCATCCTTGAAGTTGTCGACCCAAGGCTCGGTAACGACCTTCTTGCTGTTATTGATAATGTCGAGTGCCTCTTTCTCGGTGGGCACCACGAAGCCGTCCTTCTCGGGAGCGGTGAGGTAGAAAATCAGGTTCTCGTCGGTGATCCAGGTCTTGACCAGGGCGTTGCACTCCTCGAGGGTGATTTCGGGGGCGAACTCTTTGGCGTATTTCCATTCCTGCACGATACCGGGGCAGGGCTCGTTGTCGAGGTAGTGGTTGGTGTACTCGTTGGCGAGGCTGTTGGTTTGGGTCTTGTTGGCCTCTTTGGCCATCTTGGCGTAGCGGGCAAGGAGGTCCTCTTTCTGGCGGTCGAGTTCAGCCTGGAGGAAGCCGTGGTCGTCAATCTGCTTCATCACCTTGAGGAGCAGCTCGGCGGTCTCGTTGATGCGGCCCTCTTTGGGGCTGGCGTTGACCTCGAAGACGTCGATTTCACGGCCGAGGAAGCCACCGTAACCGCCACCGGCATACATCATGGGGGCGGAGGGCTTCTCGCAGATCTCGCTGAAGCGCTCGTTGATCATCATGCTGATGAGGTTACGGACAATCATCAGGCGGTAGGCGCCGACGGTGCCGTTGGGGGTCTTTTTGTGTTTCCAGAAGATTTCAAGGTCGACCGAGGTGGCCTCCTTGTCGGTGGCGATGCAGATAAGGGGCTCTTTGTTGTCGGGAATCTCATAGCTTTCGCGGGCGAGTTTCTGTTTGCCAAGGAATTGGTGGCTGCTGAAGACATCCTTCACCTGCTGCTCCATACCTTTGGCACCCTTGATGCCGTTGTATTCGAAGTTGTCCATGTCGCCAACGATGACGATGGCCTGCAGGTCGGGACGATACCAATCGTTGAAGAAGTCGACGATGCTCTGGCGCTCGAAGTTCATGATGACCTCTTCCTTACCGATAGGCAGACGGTCGGCATAGCGGGAACCTTTGAGCATGATGGGCCATGTCTTCTTGCGCAGACGGTCGCCGTGGCCGACGCCACCGCGCCACTCCTCGTGGATGACACCGCGCTCGCTCTCGATCTCTTTCTGGTCGAAGAGGATGTTGCCGGCCCAGCCGTCGAGGATCTCCATACCCATCTTCACCATCTCGGGGTCGTTGGAGGGCATGTTGACATAGTAGACAGTTTGGTCGAAGCTGGTGTAGGCGTTGATGTCGCGACCGAACTCCACACCGTGCTCCTGCAACTTCTGAATCATGCTGTTGTGGGGATAGCCCTTGATGCCGTTGAAGGCCATGTGCTCGCAGAAGTGGGCGAGGCCTTGCTGGTCGTCGCGCTCCATGATGGAACCGGCGTTGGTGACCAGACGATACTGAATCATGTTCTCGGGCTTCTTGTTGTTGCGGATGTAGTAGGTAAATCCGTTGTCAAGCTTGCCGTAGATCACTTTCTTGTCGAGGGGCACCTGGGAGGTGAGGTCACTCTTTTTCTCCTTGTTCCCACCGGGGAGCTGGGCGAAGGAGATGCCACTGAATACGACGGTCAGCAGCAAAATCCAAATCGTTTTTTTCATTTTTTTACTGTTTTTTGTTGTTATTTTGTTTGTTTATTTCGGTTTTGTTGTGTTGCAGCGCAGAAGTTGTTAGAGTGGTTTGTGTTGATAATTAGTTAGATACCCGCTCCCCTCATCACCTGTATTAGTTAATTAGTACACTGCAAATGTATAACATTTTTTGATACTGACAAAATTTTTTTAATTTTTTTTGCTTTTCCTTGCTGAAAGAAAATGCAAAATTACTACTTTTTTATGATGTACCAAAATTAATTTATATGCTGCATGTAGACAGTTGTTTACCGGCCCTGTTTGCCGGCTGTTCAGTCGAACATGACGCCCGGGTTCATGATAGAGGGCGATTTCCAATCGATGCCGTATTTGGCCAGAACGGCGCGTTTGACCGACCAATAGCCGAAACAGAAGCCCATGCAACGGGGTTCCTTTTTTAGGCGCTTGTCGCACTCTTTCTCAACCTCATAGATGACCTCCTCCCAACGGGGTGTTCGCTCCACGGGGTCGAACTTGAGGTGTGCGCCGACGTAATCCACCCACCACTCCATGCTCACCTCCGGGTCGATGTAGAAGTCGAGCTCGTTCTGAATGCGATCGGCTTCGGGGACACCGAGGACAGCGTCTTTGTTGAACTTTGCATCGTCAGTCGTCTGTGCCTCCAGGGCTAACTTCCTTAGTTGCAGGAACTCCAGACACAGGCGGGGGACGTCGCGGCTGCTGAGCAAATCTTCCAGGAAGATGGCGTCGCAGCAGAACATTATCTCGGAGGCGTCCATATAGGGGCCGTTGATGGGCAGGAAGTTGTGCAGCAGGTCGTACATCTCTCTCGCCAGCGGGATGTTCTTCCACACAGGATGCCACTCCTCGGCTGCGTTTTTGCGCATCTTTTTCAGGAGGGAGATAATCCGCTTTACGGCTTTCTCTTCCGGTAGTTGTTCGCGCACCTCCTTCACAGTCACTAAATAACCTTCCGCCTCGTAGATGTAGGGGTTGTCAACATGGAACATGGGTGAGTGCCAGGTGTGGCCGGCCATAACCGACTCTTCCTCACAGAGAAAGCGGAATGCCAACTTTCCGTTCTCGAAAGAAATCACCTCGGCGGGTTTGTCGGTCGAGAGGACTTCAAAGAGGTTGTACCCGGGAGCTACCTTCTCCATCGGCACTTGCCGCTCATAGGTCCCACTGTTGGCAATTCCCATATCGTTGGTTTTCCAACTGCATCCTACGCTGATTTTGTATTTCATCCTTATCTGGTTAATTCACATACTTTTCCAACGCTTGTCGGAGTTCCACAGGAGTGACGTCGTGATGGATGGTGCCGCCGATGGCGTAGCTGATGGCACCGGTCTCTTCGCTGACGATAACGCTCAGCACATCAAGCTGTTCGGTTACTCCGATGGCGCTACGGTGACGAAGGCCGAGGTTGGGGTCGATGTCGAGACGCGAGGTGACGGGTAAGATGCAACGGGCAGCTAACAGCTTGTTTCCATGTGCTATAACGGCACCGTCGTGCAGGGGTGAGTTCTTGAAGAACAGCGCTTCTATCAGGGCGCTGGAGGCAAGGGCGTTGATTTGCTCGCCGGTGTCGATAAGCTCCTCCACCTCATTCTGACGCTTGAAAACAATCAGCGCGCCCGTCTTCGACTGCGACATGTGCATGCAGGCGTTGACGTAGGCTTCGTAGCTTACAGTGCTCTTGTTCTGTATGTTGCGGCGCCAGAACTGCAGCCGTTTCCATAGCGACTCGTTCAGTTGCGTCTTGGTGCCGAGGAAGAGCAGGAACTTGCGTATCTCGGGTTGGAAGATGACCACCAGGGCGATGAGGCCCACGCTGACAATGGCACTTAGGATGGCTCCTAATAGCCTCATTCCAAGAGCGTCGGCCACCCGCCAAGCCACCAGGATGACGATGAGCGCCCAGAAAATGAGCATCACATTGGTGCCGCGAGCCATGCGGTAGACGTAGTAGAAGAGCACCGCCACGATGGCGATGTCGAAAATATCGATGACGCGCAGGGTAGGCAACCCTAAAATACTATATAACATCATGATTCTATGGTGTATAAAAGTTTGATGGTCTCCAATGCGGGCCTTGGGTCGTGCACACGCAGGATGCGTGCGCCACGCTCAAGGGCGAGGGTGTCGAGGGCGATGGTGCCGCTCAGCGCTTCCTCCGGAGTGATGTTCAGTGGCTTGTATATCATGCTTTTGCGGCTAAGACCAATCAGCATCGGCTCGTCGAAGAGCGAGGTCAGCTCGTCGAGCCGCATCAGCAACTCGTGGTTCTGCGCCACCGTCTTGGCGAAACCGAAGCCTGGGTCGAGCCACAAGTCTTTGATACCAAGAGTATATAACTCATCTCGGCGGGCCGAGAAGAATTTGGTCAATTCATCCACAATATCCTCGTAACCTGTCTGTTGCTGCATATTGGAGGGCACTCCGCGGCTGTGCATCAGGATGTAGGGTACCTGCAAGTCGCTGATAGTATGATACATCTCCTTGTCCAGGCGGCCGCCTCCGATGTCGTTCACTATGTCGGCGCCGGCCTCGATGGCGGTGCGTGCGGGGAGGGCGTAGCAGGTGTCGATGGAGAGGATGGCGGAGGGGAATTCGGTGCGGATGAGCTTCACGGCGGCCGACAGTCGGCGGGCCTCCTCGTCGGGCGGTATCAGGATGGCGCCAGGGCGCGAGGAGGAGGCTCCAATGTCAATAATATCAGCCCCTTCGCTAATCAGCCAGCGGGCGTGTTGCAGCATGGTGTCGGGATGGTTGTGCCGGCCGCCGTCGAAGAACGAATCGTCGGTAATGTTCAGTATGCCCATCACGACAGGTCGGTCAAACTGCACCAACCGGCCCTGCACGGTGATGGTAAAAGGGGAGAAGTCTCGTTTTTTCATGTCTTTAATAACGAGAGACCTCCGTCAATATTGTATACCGCTAATAAAATACTTCACCGCAGCACCGCCACTTTGCGTGTCGGCAGGTTGCCCACGCGCACCATATAGATGCCCGCCGTCGGCACTGCTATTCTTCGCTGCTCTCCTAAGTTAGGAGAGCTGTCAGCGGTTACGCTGACTGAGGAGTGTGTCAATTCCCGTCCCAGCATATCATATACCCTCACTTCGCGGCCCTCGGCCCCTTCCACCACGATGCTGCCGTGCTGGCTGGTGATGCGCACCCCGTCGGCCTCCACCTCATCGATGTCTACAGCCATGAAAACAATCTCGTTGCTCCACTCGCTCCACACAATGGTGTCGTAGGCAGATGTGGTGTATCGGCAGGCTTTGCGCACCCACACCGAGTAGCGTGTGTCGGGCTGCAGGTCGGTGAAGGTAAAGGTGGTGTCGGTGGTGTAGAACATGGCGCCCGAGTCAGGGTCGGTACCCGCCATGTCCCAGGGCGTGATGGAGAGTTGGTACTGCTCCGGCGTATCGTTCTGCAGCCAAGCCAACGTCGCCGACAAACCACCTCTTTCCGCCAACCTCAACCGAGGCTCCACGCACCGCAGTTTGATAATAGGAAAGACTGTGCCCCATGCCCATTTGGAACTTGTGTAAAAGTTATAATAATCAGGGGAAAGTATTGAGAAAGCAGCATTGAAACCGTAATTGTTAAAGGTAGAGTATTCGGGATTTAACATCATCATCCAAGGTTGTTGCCGTGTGGAGTCATATCCACACATAAGCAACTCATTGCCAAAAGAGGAATCTTCAGAGCAATACTGTCCACCAATAAAGAAAGTGTCCACTATTCCGGACGGAACGGGTGAGCCTCCAATTTGGCCGGATTTCAGAGAAATAGGATTGTCGAAGAAAAACTCATAGCAGTTGCTGGTGAAAACACTGTCGTCCTTTAATGATGTGTGTGTGCTGAAATCATAGCCGAAGTGGTAATCAAAATAACAGCGTTTCACCGGAGCCTGCCACATATTGAGTGTGTCAATTTGTCCAATGGAATCGATGTGAATATAAGAAGGGTCTGGCACTCCTTCAGATCCCTGTATGGGTGTGACAACAGAGTGGTAGAATATGCCATGCACAAGCAATAGTTCGGGTATCATTTCCGAGTCAGGAATGTTATGTGCCGTCAGGGCAATGCCGTAGATAGTATAGTTATTATTGGCATAAGCTTGATACTCCTGTAAAAAGAGGTCCGACAACACGAGGTTGTTTGTTCCACAATGGTTGCCAAATAATATTGGAGCCAATGATTCGTTGTAATATATACCTCCATGCCACCATGAATAAGGAACGTCAGGTGGATAAATATGAGTTATCGGATTAAACCCATACCACGGGTCGCCGTAGCACACGGTATCTCCAACTTGAGCATATATATTGACACAAAAAGTCAATACGCCTAACAATAGAAATGCTTTTTTCATAGCCATATCATTTTGCATTTATTTCTTCAAAAGAATAACAATGGGGATCCAATGGAACCTTATCGTTGATGGTATTAACAATGGGTATAGGTGCTATAAGATTGTTGCCGCATGAATTAGAAATATCCATCAATGACTCATTGGTTATTGGCAGCACTTTAATTGTCTTAAAAGAAGGACATGTCAATGTGGAGAATGGAGGAGTCGCTGTTCTGTTCAAGAGGAAATATTTTTTTCTATGAAACGAAAAGTAGCACAGGCCTCCAATGTGTTGTAAGTTGTTATATTGCCTTCTATTTGGGGAAAGAAAGGTTGTGTTATAACTAACTCCCGAGAATGGCTCTAAGCGAATGAAATCTGACGAATCGTAAATTGGTTGTAGTAATTCTATTGTTCCTAAACCGGAAAGATAAATCATTTTAATGGGGTCTTCCTTGTCTTTCTTATTGAATTCATACGAAAAGACGTTGACATTGTTTCTCAAGTCAATCACTCTCAATCTTGTATAAAATTGACCGGTAGTTGCATCCACATGTACATAAGAGAAAGCAAAAAAGTCTTCTTCTAATGCCACCCCTTTTACTACGCCATTAGTCTCATCACTTGATGAAATGAAGTGGTTGTTATTGCAAATGTCACTTACAACCGACGAGCGGGAGCCGTAGGTATAACCGGCATAACCAGCCGCATTGTATTCTACTAAAACAACGTGGGATTTCTCCAAAAAAATATCAGATAATTGTATAGAAAGAGGTGATCCCCCAGGGGTGAATGACATGTCAGCAACACTACACGTTGAAGCTGGATTCGTAGCATTGTCTATTTCTAAAATCTTGTATTGCTGATTGTCATCGTAACCATAGGTGACCACTTTGTAAACTGCGTTGTGTTTATATGCCACCAAACGCTCCAAAATGATAGGTGCCGTCGTCGTGCCATCTGTAATGGTGTCAAGATAAATATTCAATGAGTCAGTGAAAAAGTCATTCAAATCAAAGTAACCATATAAAACGTATGGTTTATGCTTTATGGTATCATAAATAGAGCCGCAGAAGAAAGCGTAGTCATCTGCGATATAGATATCGTTTACATGAAAAAAGTCCAAATGGCCTGGTAGGTTTACAACAGCATGATATATACTACACGCAGGAGCCGTCACCGTACTTGGTGTATAAATGTTGAAGAAGTCGGAATGACCGATAAGACAAAAGATATCTTTTTCTTGATTTTCGACAAATGAAACAGAATAATCTTTTGTCCAATTACCAATAGGCGGTTGGTCATTCTCTGCCAACAAAACAGGGTCTTCCTGAATTGTGGCGGTGAAAAAAACATTGCTTTGCGCATATAAACATGCACATACACTGATTAATAACAAAAAAAATAATTGTTTTTTCATAATATATTTGTTTTATGATTTCAACTGCAAAGATACATTTATTTTTCAATGTGGCAAAATTTGTTTCTCATGCTGCGCCTAATCCACAAAATTAGATAAAAAAAATACAAGATTTACAGGATTACCGCCAACGGCGGGGAGGTAAAAAAGCGGTGACAAAAATAAGTCGTGCACGATATAAATGGGTGGTCGGTGGCCGGTAATCGGTGGTCGGTTCGACCTTCAAACCATCCCCAGAAAGCTCCCTTGTTGGACAAAAACGGGTATTGATGGCAATTGATGGCGCTAATAATCATGCTATAAACATGTTAAGCGGGTATATCGCCCCGCACCCCCTCCGACAGTGGTCCGACCCAAGTCCGACTCAAGTCCGACTGAAGTCCGACTGCGGTCGGAGAAAAGACGGTGCATCTACGGTGTTGATACAATTATGTCGTGCACGACATAAGTTGGGTGGTCGGTGGTCTGTCGCCGGTGGTCTGTAGTCGTCGGGCGGTGGCCGGATGAAAAAAATATTTTATCTGTATACAATATATTATATGCTTTTACGTTTCCTAAAGATTATGACTAAAAATGCCAATACTAACGATACGCGGCAGGAGATAGGGCAGGAGGCTGCCCTCTGCCGCACGCTTTTCGAGAAGAAGACGCGCGACTACGGCACCTCGTGGCGTGTGCTGCGCCTGCCGTCGCTGACGGATCAGATATTTATTAAGGCCAACAGAATCAGGAGCGTGCAGGAGAGCGGCGAGAACCGTGTGGGCGACGACCTGAGCGGCGAGTTTGTGGCTATGGTCAACTATGCTGTGATGGCCTTGATGCAGATTGAGCTGGGACCCGACGACGACAGCGAGTTGCCTTTGAAGCGTGCCACAGAGCTCTACGACAAGCATTTGAACCGCACGCTTGAGCTGATGCTCGACAAGAACCACGACTACGGCGAGGCCTGGCGCCAGATGCGCGTCAGCTCGATGGTGGACCTCATCCTGATGAAGCTCCGCCGCATCAAGCAGATTGAGGACAACGAGGGTCATACGCTTGTCAGCGAAGGTGTTGAGGGTGGCTATATGGACATTATCAACTACTCGCTCTTCTGTCTGGTGCGCCTGTCGGAAGAGGCTGAAAATGAGAAATGAATAAAATGGGAAAATGATATGAAAGTAAAGGACACGAAACTGAATTACGCGTTGAATGTGGTGGCCCGTTGGTTTGTGGGCCTGGTGTTTCTCTTCTCCTCCTTCACCAAGGGAGTCGACCCGCTGGGCACCGCCTTCAAGGTGCAGGAATACATGACTGCCTGGAGCATCGGCAACATGACCTTCGAGTGGGCTTTGCCGTTTGCCAATCTGCTTTCGGTGGGGCTTATCTGTGCCGAGTTTGTGATTGGTGTGCTGTTGATTTTCAATGCCTACCGTCGCCTGTCGGCTTGGGGTTTGGCGCTGATGATGCTCTTCTTCACCGTCACCACGCTCATCGATGCGCTGACCAACAAGGTGACCGACTGCGGCTGCTTTGGCGACGCCGTGAAGCTCACCAATTGGCAGACGTTCTGGAAGAATATTGTGCTCGATGTGCCCACCGTGTGGATTCTCCTCACGCGCAACCTGCGCCGCAAGCGCCGCTTCGAGCGCGACGGCATCGTCTTCATCTCAGGCATTGCCGTGATGTTGGTCTTCGCGTTGTATAACATTAATCACGAGCCTGTTATCGACTTTCGTCCCTGGAAGGTGGGCAACCGCATGATTGAGGAGCACGAGGCGATGAACCACCTGTATATGCGCAACCTGGAGACCGGCGAGGAGGTGACGGTGGATTACCCCAACGGCGGCTGGAATACGGTGCCCGAGGAGTATAAGGACTATAGCAAGTGGGAGATTACGCGCTCCACCAGCGACGACCCGTTCGAGATTATGGCCCCCGGCTTCGCCATGATGGACCTCGAGGGCAACGACCACTCCACCGAGCTCCTGCCTGCCGAGGATGGATTGATGCTTGTCACCATCCATCACATCGAGAAAGTGAACGACAAGGGCGTGCGTCAGGTGCGCCTTGCCACCCGTATTGCCGAGGAAAATGGCTTGCAGATTATCCTGCTTACCTCGGCCCTCCCCGAGGAGGTGCAGGCCTGGCTGTATGAGAATGAGCTGGACGGCCTCGATTTCCTCTTCTCCGACGCCACCGCCATCGAGACCATGATGCGCGGCAACCCGGGCTTCATGTTCATCAAGGACGCCACCGTGGTGGACAAGACCCGCAAAGTAAGTGGTTTGAAAATTGAAAACTAAGCGATTATGATACAACGTATACAATCTTTCTGGTTGGTGCTGGCCCTGTGCTGCATGGTGCTGTGCTTCATGTTCCCTGTGGCGAAGTACTACTACGAGATGCCCACCACGCACCAGCGTGCCGAGGCGCAGCTCGACCTGTTGGCCAAGGACAATCCCGAAATGATGAACCAACTGCTCAACCTCGAGCCCGTCGTTGGTTACAGCCAGAAAGCCAGCGGCTTCCAGACGTGGCCTCTGATTGTCGTCAACCTGCTGGTGGCTGCCCTCGCGCTGGTATGCATCTTCCTCTACAAGAATAGGGTGCTGCAGATGCGGGTGGTCGCGGTGGCCTTCCTGCTCAATGTGGTGTATGTCTTCCTGCTCTTCTTCTGGGCGGTGGACAAGTATGGCGCTGTGGTGATGCAGGCGTTGGAAGCCGATAACATGTGTGTGGCGTGGTTCGTCGGTGCCTATGCGCCCATTGTATCCATTGTACTTTTTGTCCTCGCCCATCGCGCCATCAAGCGCGACGAGGAGAAGGTGCGCGCTGCCGACAGATTACGTTAAATGGAAAGTTGAAAATTGAAAATTGAGAATTATAGCATAGAGCAGTTGCATGAGGTGGCACGCAAATTGCTGACCACCTTCCGTGAGGAGCGCTTCTTTGCTTTCTTCGGCAAGATGGGGGTGGGGAAGACCACACTCATCAAGGAGATGTGCGATGTGCTGGAAGTGGTCGACAATGTGTGCAGCCCCACCTTCGCTATTGTCAATGAGTACTCTACGGTGCAGGGTGAGTCGGTCTTCCACTTCGACTTCTACCGCCTGAAGTCGTTAGCAGAGGCCTATGACATAGGCTACGAAGAATACTTCTACAGCGGCTGCTACTGCTTCACCGAGTGGACCGAAAAGGTGGAGGAACTGCTGCCCGACCGCTATGTGCGCGTCACCATGACTGAAGAGAACGAGAGCCGTACATTGACGGCCGAACTGATAGGAAAATAACAGATAATGAACAATAAAGAGAAAGAATCGCAAGTACTTGCCCGTTTGGCTGCCCAGGCCCTTGACGGCAAGAAAGCCGAGGATGTGCGCATCCTCGACCTGCGCAAGGTGCACGGTGCTCCGGCCGAGTACTTTGTCATCGCCTCGGGCAACGTGCCGTCGCACGTCAGCGCCCTGAGCGACACAGTCTTCGAGGTGGTCAAGAAAGCCACCGGCCTCAACCCCCACAAGGTGGAGGGCTACAACAACGCCGAATGGATATTGATGGATTATTTCGATGTGGTAATCCATATCTTCCAGAAGGAGAAGCGCGCCTTCTACCGCCTCGACGAGTTGTGGAGCGATGGCGAGGAACTGCCTATATCGACTAAAGAATAGAAACAATGGCTAATCAACCTAACAACCAACAACCTAACCCCAACCGCAACAAGCGTCCGCGTGGTTCACGTGCGATGTATATTGTCTACGGTGTCATTATGGTGCTCCTTTTGTGGTCGCTTGTGGGCGGCAAGAGTGGCTCCTCGGGCAAACGCGAGATTACGTGGGAACGCTTGGAACCCATCCTTGAGAAGGAACACTACGAGAGTATTACCGTCGTCAACCAGGAGGTGGCCGAGATACGCATCAAGAGCGATGTGGCCCGTCGCGACACCATCACCTATCGGGACATTATCAGTCGCACCATCACGGGCTCGCAGGCTCCTCTGGGCTATTATGTCTACAATATCGGCAACCTCGAGCACTTCGACAAGGAGCTTTCCATTGTGGAGGAGAAGACGGGTAAGCATATCAGTTATAAGATTGAGACCCATAGCAATACCTGGCGCGAACTGCTGATATGGTTCGGCCCGTTGCTGATGCTTATCTTTTTCTTCTGGATTATGGGTGCTATCGGTCGCCGCCAGATGGGTGGCGATGGGGGTGCCGGCGGCGGTTTTAATCTGTTCGGCATTGGTCGCTCGACCGCCAAGCAATATGACGCCACCAAGCAGAACAACGTCACCTTCAAGGATGTGGCCGGCTTGGCTGGCGCCAAGGAGGAGGTGATGGAGGTGGTCGACTTCCTGAAGAACCCGCAGCACTACACCGAATTGGGTGGCAAGATACCCAAGGGTGTGCTGTTGGTAGGCCCTCCGGGTACCGGTAAGACGCTGCTGGCCCGTGCAGTGGCCGGCGAAGCGGGTGTGCCTTTCTTCTCGATGAGCGGTTCCGAGTTCGTGGAGATGTTTGTCGGCGTGGGTGCCTCGCGTGTGCGCGGCCTCTTCGACGAAGCCAAGAAGAAAGCACCCTGTATTGTTTTCATTGACGAAATTGATGCTGTGGGACGTGCCCGCGGCAAGGCCATCACGGGTGGCAATGACGAGCGTGAGAGCACGCTCAACCAGCTGCTTACCGAGATGGATGGCTTCTCGAGCAATACCAACATTATTGTTATGGCCGCCACCAACCGTGCCGACGTGCTCGACAAAGCGTTGCTGCGTGCCGGCCGCTTTGACCGACAGATATATGTGGAGTTGCCTGACCTCGAGGAGCGCAAGGCTATCTTTGCGGTTCACATGAGGAAGCTAAAGCTCAACAAGGACAAGAATAGCGACGAGTATGTGGATCGCGCCTTCCTGGCCAAGCAGACGCCGGGCTTCAGCGGTGCCGACATTGCCAATGTGTGCAATGAGGCTGCCCTCTGTGCCGCCCGCAAGAACAAGAAGCAGATTGACAAGCAGGACTTTCTGGATGCCGTCGACCGCATTGTCGGCGGCTTGGAGAAGCGCTCCAAAGTGCTCACCGACCAGGAGAAGCACACCATTGCCTACCACGAAAGTGGCCACGCTTCGGTCAGTTGGCTGCTGCGCTGGGCCAACCCGCTGGTGAAGGTGACCATCGTACCGCGCGGCAAAGCCCTCGGTGCCGCTTGGTATCTGCCCGAGGAACGCCAGATTACCACCTATGAACAGATGTTCGACGAGATGACCTCGCTGATGGCAGGTCGCGCGTCTGAGGAGATTGTCTATGGCAAGATAAGCACCGGTGCTTTGAATGATATTGAGCGTGCCACCAAGATGGCGCAGGCGCTGGTGACCTACTACGGCATGAGCCCCGAGGTGGGCAATATCAGTTTTTATGACTCTACCGGCCAGAGCGAATACAGCTTCGCCAAGCCCTTCAGCGAGAAGACCGCCGAGACCATTGACCGCGAGGTGCGTCGCATGGTGGAAGAGGCCTATGCCAAAGCCAAAGAGTTGCTACTCAGCCACCGTGCCCAGCTGGACGAGCTGGCTGCTCAACTCTATGACAAGGAGGTGCTTTTCCGCGAGGACTTGGAACGCATCTATGGTCCCCGTCCATGGGAGAACCCTGAAGCACAGGAAACTCCGGAGGAGACGGAAACTCAGGAAGAGGCCGACGATAACACTAACCAAGACTTCGAAGAGGTATGAAGAATTTTTGGATACGTGCGGCGAGTGCCGTAGTATATGTGGTGCTGTTCCTTGGCTGCATCTATAGCGGTGTCTTGCTGAAGAACCCGACGCTTGGCGGCGTCATCTTGACTGCTTTCCTGCTGTTTGTCGCTTGCGGATGCACCTTTGAGTTCTTCCGTATCGTGGCCAAGCAGGGGGCTACCCCCTGCCGTCCGTTAGGCTATGCTCTTACTGTGGTAGCTGTGCTGATGATAGCCTTGGTGCCGGTGATGAATGCTCGCTACGGTTTCGCTCTCACATGGATTGTCTATACGGTCTTCCCTGTGCTTTTCGCTCTGTCGGCTATGGTGCAGCTGTGGAACCACAGCGAACAACCGTTCCGCGAGGCGGCCTATACGATGGTGCCCATGCTCTATGTGGCCATTCCGTTGGGCCTGATGCCGTGGTTGCACTTCAACTACAATGCGTTGGTGATGGTGCTCATCATGGTGTGGATGAACGACAACGGCGCCTATATGGGTGGCTCGCTGCTGGGTAAACACAAGATGTGGCAGCGCCACTCGCCGGGCAAAACCTGGGAGGGCACTATTATTGGAGTGCTCATCACCTTGCTGGTGGCCTACTTTATTGGTCCGCTGTTCAATCCTGCCATTGCCTGGTACCATTGGTTGGTGCTTGGCTTGATTTGCAGTGTGATAGACACGCTGGGCGACCTTGTGGAGAGTATGCTCAAGCGTTCCGTGGGCATGAAGGACAGTGGCAGCATTATGCCTGGTCACGGCGGTTTCCTCGACCGCTTCGACAGCCTGCTCATCGCTACCCCATTTGTATTTGTTTACCTAACACTCTTTGTGCAACTATGACACTTGCCGACCAGATACTCTACGAGGATAACCACTTGTTGGCCATCAATAAGTTGCCTGGGCAAATCACTCAGGGCGACAAGACGGGCGACCCCTGTCTGGCCGACCTCGTGAAGGAGTATATCAAGGTCCGCGACAACAAGCCCGGCCAGGTCTATTGCGGTGTCATCCATCGTCTTGACCGTCCCGTCAGCGGCGTGGTGCTGCTGGCCAAAACCAGCAAGGCCCTGAGCCGTATGGTGGAGAAGGTGCGCACGCGCGATTTCGAGAAGCACTATTGGGCGGTGGTCAAAAACGCCCCGCCGCAGCCGGCAGGTGCGCTGGAGAATTGGCTGGTCAAGAACGAGGAGCGCAATAAGAGCTATGTCTTTGGTGCCGCGCGGCCCAATGCCAAGCTGGCACGCCTGGAATATAGGGAGATTGCTGTTAGTAAGGGCGGCTACCATTTGCTGGACATCAACCTGCACACCGGCCGCCATCACCAGATACGCTGCCAGCTGGCCAATATCGGCTGCCCCATCAAGGGCGACCTCAAATACGGCGCCGAGCGCAGCAACCCCGACGGCAGTATCTCGCTCCACGCCTACAGCATCACCTTCGAGCACCCTGTGCGCCACGAGATGATGACCATTACTGCCCCCAATGAAGAAATAAGTAAAATGTTTAATATATGAAAAAACTGATTATCAATCTTTACGCTTTGCTGCTTATGGCCGCTCCGTTGTCGGCGCAGCAATTGCTGGTAGACAATTTTGATGAACTCAAGGTTCAGTATGTTACCCCCGAGGTAGGAGTGAAGGTAAGCGACTACATCAACCTTACCATCGATGGCTATCTTGTTGGTGGCGAGGTGGGAAAGCCGGCTTTGCCGATGCTCAACACCATGCTGACGGTGCCTTTCTGCGATGGAATGGAAGTGGTGGTGGAGAACGCTGTCTACGACCAAGTCGACCTTCCCGCGGGTATTGTGATGCCCCGCCAGCCGTCGCAGAGCAAGAGTGACCGCAGCAAGCCTGAGTTCCAGATGGACACGCTCCTTTACAGCACCGACGCCTACTATGGTCGGCCGTTGGCTTCAATCGAGATGCTCGGCACCGGCCGTGACCGCAACTATGCGTTGCTCACTTTCTCGCCCGTCACGGTCAACCCCGTCAGCGGCAAGATGATTGTCTGCCGCAGCGCTGATATTACGGTGCGTTATGTGGGTGCCGACGTGGAGCGCACGATGGAGGTCTACAGCCGTTACCACACTTCGGCCTTCTCGTTGGGCAACACCTTCAATAAACTCTTTGCCACCCCCAAGGAGGTGCGCACCGAGGCTCCTGTGCGTATGCTTATCGTCGCCGGTCGCGCCCTGCAGTGTCATGCCATCACCGAGTTTGCCAATTGGAAGCGCACCCAGGGCATGATGGTCGATGTAATCTACACAGAGAGCGGCACCTCTGCCTCCTCTATCGCCAATCAGATTAAGAACTACTACACCGACGCCACCGAAGAGGCCCCGGCTCCCACCTATCTGCTGTTGATCGGCGATGTGGCGCAGATGAAGGCCCACAACAGCCGTCTCTCCAATAGCGGTTGGTCCGGCCCTGACAATGACCATATTACCGACCTCTACTATGCTACGTGGACCGATGGTGACATTATCCCTGACTGCTATTGGGGCCGTTTCTCCGCCACCGACACCAACACCTTGCGTGGCATTATCGACAAGACCATCTACTATGAGCGCTATGAGTTCGACAACGACGATTACCTGGCCACCGGCATCCTCGTTGCTGGTGTCGACGGCGGCTATTCCGGTGACAACGGTTACACGTTCGGTGACCCCAACATGGATTATGTGGCCAGCTTCTATGTCAATGTCGACAACGGCTTCCAGAACGTATATTATTATAAGAATAATACCGGCTATGCTCCCAATGGTATCACCATTACGGGCAGCAGCCAGGCCAGCAATGCGGCGAGCATCCTGCGTGCCCGCTACAATGCAGGTGCCGGTTGGATTAACTATACCGCCCACGGCAACTGGGACAGCTGGTCTGACCCGTCGTTCACGGTGAGCCAGGTGAACATCATGTCCAACAATGGCATGCCTTCGTTCATGATTGGTAACTGCTGCTTGAGCAACAAGTTCGAAAAAACCACTTGTTTCGGCGAGGCGTTGCTGCGTAAGGGCAGCCGTGCCGGTGCCATCGGCTACATCGGCGGCACCAACTCGACCTATTGGTATGAGGACTTCTATTGGAGTGTCGGTGTGCGCAACAACATCAGCAACACCATGACGCCGCAATACAACGCGAACAACAAGGGTATGTATGACTGCCTGTTCCACACCCACAACGAGGCGCAGAGCCTCTGGGCCACCACCGCCAGTCAGATGGTGGTGACGGGCAATATGGCCGTGCAGGGTTCTTCTTCGTCAGCGGCGATGAAGCAGTACTATTGGGAAATCTACGAGCTGATGGGCGACCCGTCGCTGATGCCCTGGTTGGGCAAAGCCAATACGATGAACTACCAGGTCCTGCGTCTGGATGGCAATGACGTGAAGGTCTATGCCGTCCCCGGCTCCTATGTGGCTGTGGTGCGCAACACCGGCGACTCGCTGGCCCTGCAGGCAGCCGCTTTCGTCGGCACCGAAGGGAATGTGCGCTTCGAGGCCATTCCTAACCTCGACCAATGTTTCGTCAGCATCAGCGCCCAGAATTACAAGCCCATTATGGTGCAGTGCAGCACGCTGGGTGTCAACGGAGCCGAGGTCGCCGAGGTGACCGTCAGCCCCAACCCCGCCAACGACCGTTGCATGGTCAAGGCCGAGGGTTTGCGCCATGTGACCCTGCTCAATGTGATGGGCCAACAGCTGCAATCTGTCGATGTCAAAGGTGATAACTGCACCCTCGACCTCAACGGCTTGCAGGCAGGCCTCTACTTGCTCCGACTCGATACCGGCAGCGGCAATGTTGTAAGGAAATTGGTTGTGAAGTAAAATGAAAAAGCCCCGCAAATCTGCGGGGCTTCTTTTTCAGTATCCGAGTATCTTTAGCATCGATTTGTAGCTCTGCTCCTTGGCGAAGAGCTTGGTGGTATATTCGCCGTTCTCGTCCTTGTCGATGATGACATGCTTCGGGGCGGGGATGAGGCAGTGCTGTATGCCGCCGTAGCCGCCGATGCTCTCCTGGTAGGCGCCCGTGTGGAAGAAGCCGATATACAGCGGATCGTCCTTCTGCAGCTTGGGCAGGAAGATGGCGTTGGCGTGACTGTCGGCGTTGTAGTAGTCCTCACTGTCGCAGGTCAATCCACCAAGGAACACGCGCTGGTATTCGCAATCCCAATGGTTGATGGGCAGCATGATGAAGCGCTGGTTGATGCCCCATGTGTCGGGCAGGGTGGTGATGAAGCTCGAGTCAATCATGTACCACAACTCGCGGTCGTTCTGCTGCTTCTGGTCCAAAATGCTATACAAGGTGGCGCCGCTTTCGCCTACGGTGAACGATCCGAACTCGGTGAAGATGTTCGGCTCTTCCACTCCGCGTTGCGTGCAGATGTTCTTGATTTGGGCAAGTATCTCCTCGGCCATGTATTCGTAGTCGAAATTCGACGCCAGGCTCACCTTCGACGGGAAGCCGCCGCCGATGTTCAGGCTATCGAGGTCGGGGCAGACGCGCTTGAGGTCGCAGTAGACGTTGACGCACTTGGAGAGCTCGTTCCAATAGTAGGCGGTGTCGCGGATGCCCGTGTTGATGAAGAAGTGCAGCATCTTGAAGCGGAACTTGGGGTTCGGCTTGATTTGCTCTTCGTAGAAACTGACAATGTCGTGGTAGCGGATGCCCAGACGCGAGGTGTAGAAATCAAACTTGGGCTCTTCCTCGGCGGCGATGCGGATGCCCAGAAGCATCGGTTCGTTGCTCTCTTGGAGCGCATGATCCAGCTGGCAGAACTCGTTCTTGTTGTCCAAGATGGGTATCACATTAGTAAATCCATCTGCAAAGAGTTCTACTATATTATCAATGTATTGTTCCTTTTTAAAACCATTGCAGACGATGGTTTTGTCATTCTCGATGAGTCCCTGGGCGTGCAACTCTTGTATGAGATTGATGTCGAAGGCGGATGATGTTTCGAGGTTGATGTCGTTCTTCAGTGCCTCTTCCAGCACGAATGAAAAGTGGCTGCTCTTGGTGCAGTAGCAGTAATTGTATGTGCCGCGGTAGTCGGTCTTGGCAATGGCCACGTTGAACATACGTTTGGCGCGCTGTATTTGGGAGCTTATCTTTGGTAGATAGGTGATTTTCAGTGGAGTGCCATACTGTTTGATGACTTCCATCAACGGTATGTCGTGGAAGTAGAGCTCGCCGTCTTCCGTCCGGAATTCGTCCTGCGGGAAGTCGAAAGTCTGGTCAATCAGGTCGTAATATTTGTTTTTCATAACAATTAAATTGATTAATTTACAAATATTTTGCCAATCCGACTTACTTGGATTGTGGGTGCAAATATACAACTAATTTACTTACATTGGAAAAATATTTTCATTTTTCTGCATAAAACGGGGTGCGCTGCTATATGACTCCACCTCTTCTTCAATATTTTTTCAGTAGTTCTTCAACAGTTCTTCAAAAAATTTTTGAAGAACTGTTGAAGAACTACTGTAGAATTATCGTCGAAATGTCGGACTTGGTACGGTTTTTTGTTGGTGTATGCAAAAATTATTTTGCCGATTGATGGAAAGAGTGTATATTTGTAGACCTTAAAATTGTTTGAGGGATTTTGTATTTGTTTGATAATTAATTGATACTATTGTACTATGGCACTGAAAAGGGTAATGGTTTTGACCGGCGGCGGCGACTGCCCGGGTCTCAACGCGGTGATACGCGGTATCGTGAAGCGTGCCGCCCAAGCCACCGATTGGGAGGTCATCGGCTGCATCGAGTCGTTCAACGGCGTGCTGCGCGAGCCGACGGAGATCGTTGAACTCACCGAGAAGACGGTGGAAGGTCTTCAGATACAGGGCGGCACCATACTTGGCACCACCAACAAGGGCGGCCCCTTCGCCTGGCCCGTCAAGAACAACGACGGCACCTGGAGCACGGTGGATCGCAGCGACGAGATGCTGCGCAAGCTGCAGTATATGGGTGTCGATGCTGTCATCAATATCGGCGGTGACGGCAGCCAGCGCATCTCGTTGGGCCTCGCCAAGAAAGGCCTGAACATCGTCGGCGTGCCCAAAACCATCGACAACGACCTGTCGCTCACCGACTACACCTTTGGTTTCCAGACGGCTGTGCAGATTTGCACCGACGCCATCGACAAGCTGGTGACCACCGCCGCTTCGCACAACCGTGTCTTCATTCTTGAGGTGATGGGGCGCGACGCAGGTTGGATTGCGCTGCACAGCGCCATCGCCGGCGGCGCCGATGTGTGTCTCATACCCGAAATACCCTACGACATCCAGAAGGTGAAAGCCAAGATAGAGCAGCGCTACAACAAGCGGCGCGGCTACTGTATCATCGTCGTGGCCGAAGGAGCGCTGCCGAAGGGTGGCTCGGTGACGGGCACCGTCTCGGGCGAAGTGGGCTATCAGCACATCAAGCTCGGCGGCGTGGGCGAGCAGCTGGCGGCCGACCTGAAGGCTGCGGGCGTGGAGCACGACATCCGCTACACCATCCTCGGCCACCTGCAGCGCGGCGGCACCCCCATCGCCTTCGACCGTGTGCTGGCCACCGAGTTCGGTGTGCGCGCCATGGAGTTCGTCATGGAAGGCCGCTTCGGCCAGATGGTGGCCTATCACCACCCCGATGTGGTCGGCATCCCCCTCGAGGAGGCCGTGCGCGAGCAGAACCTGGTGGCCCCCGACAGCCGCCTCGTACATACCGCCAAAGGCGTAGGCATCGAGTTCGGCGACTAAAAAAACGAGAGAAAACTATGGAAATCAAACCCTATCGCCACGAGGTGAAATACTACGAGTGTGACCGTATGGGCATCACTCACCACTCAAACTACATCCGTTTCATGGAAGAGGCGCGTGTCGATTGGATGGATCAGCTGGGCTTCGGTTTCGACCGCATGGAGGCCGAGGGTGTGGTGTCGCCCGTGGTCGCTGTGGAATGTCGCTACAGGCAACCCTCCACCTTCAAAGATGTTATCGAGATAATGCCCTCGGTGGCCGAGACAACGGCCTTGAAGTTGGTTATCAGCTACACGATGACCGTCGGTGGACACGTCGTTTGCACCGGCACCAGCACCCACTGCTTCATGGAAAACGGCCGTCCGGTGTCGCTGGCGACACGTTTCCCCGACTTCTACGCCAAGATGATGGAGTGCTCGAAAAACGAATGATTAAATACGTAATACAATGAAAATATCGAAAATGATGCTGGCCATGACTGTTGTGGCCATGTGCGCCGCCAGCTGCGGCACCAAGAAAGAGGAGCCCAAGACCTTGGTGCTCTATTATTCGCTGACCGGCAACACCCAGCTGGTGGCTCAAGAGATAGCCGCCGACCTGGCCGCCGACATCGAGGAGATTACCTGCGTCGACCCCTACGACACCAACTTCCAGGCCTGCATCGCCCGCAGCCTGCAGGAGCGCGAAGCCGGCGTGCTGCCCGAGATTAACCCCGTGAAGGCTGACCTGTCGCAGTACGATGTCATCTTCATTGGCTACCCTGTGTGGTTCGGCACCTATGCGCCGCCGGTGACCAAATGGTTGGAAGGCGTCGACCTTAGCGACAAGACGGTAGTGCCCTTCTGTACCTTTGGAAGCGGCGGCTTGGAGTCGAGCGTCAAGGACCTGATGAACGCCCAGCCCTATGCCGTGGTGCTCGACGGCTATGGCGTGCGTGCCGCCCGTCTGGAGGCCATGCCCGCCGAGGTGGACCAGTTCCTCAAAGCCAACGGATTCCTCGAAGGTGAGTACACCAAGCTGGAGGAGTTCCCCGAACTGGATGTGGTGAGCCCCGACGAGACTGCCATCTTTGATGCCGCCGTCGACGGCTACCCCATGCTCCATGCCCAAGCCACAGGCGTCGCCAAACGCAGCCTCCCCAACGGTACCGAGTACCTTTTCACCGCCGTTGACCTGCCCCGTGAAGACAAACCCGACATGCCCCCCGCCGGCGAGCTGCAGGTCTTCGTCACCGTCGTCGATGGGCAGGCGCCGGTCTTCACCAAGGTGATACGTTAAGCAATGGCCAGCAATCCCGACTTTGTGCAGTACATCGCCGACCAGTGCGGCGGTGCCGGCATGATAGTGACCCGCAAGATGTTCGGCGACTACGCCGTCTACTGCGACGGCAAGGTCTTTGGCCTCATCTGCGACAACGGGTTTTATCTCAAGCCCACCGAAGCGGGGCGCCAGCTGCTGCGCAGCGAGGACATGCGTCCACCCTACGACGGCGCCAAGCCCTACTTCTACATCGAGGATGTCGACGACCACGACTACCTCGCGGCCCTGGTGCGAGCCACTTGTGCCGAGTTGCCCGCGCCGAAACCGAAAAAGAAATGAGCCTGTTTGCCGCGGGGTTCGCTGTGTGTCACCTGATTTACGGAATGGTGAATTTAATGTTATGACCGAACATATCTATCATACCTCCTGCGGCCCTATCCACTATTGGATAAATCGAGTAGCAGAGCAAGAGAAACCCCAGCTGGTCTTTCTCCCCGGGTTGACGGCCGACCATCGGCTGTTCGACAAGCAAATCGAATACTTCGAAGGTAAGTATCTTGTCTTTGTGTGGGATGCTCCGGGACACGCCTCCTCGTGGCCTTTCGAGCTGACCTTCTCCCTGATGGACAAGGCGCGCTGGCTGGATGAAATCCTGCTGCAGGAAGGCTTTTCTGCGCCGGTCATCATTGGTCAGTCAATGGGTGGCTATGTCGGACAGGCCTATGCCCAGCTGTTCCCGGACAAGTTGCGGGGCTTTGTCTCCGTCGACTCGGCTCCGCTGCAGCGGCAGTATGTGACGAGCATGGAGCTTTGGCTGCTGAAGCGGATGGAGCCCGTCTATCGCCATTATCCGTGGAAGTGGCTGCTGAAGGATGGCACGTGGGGAGTGGCCACTACCGACTACGGACGGCGGCTCATGCACGACATCATGATGGTTTATGACGGTGACCAGGAGCGTTATGCAAAGCTGTCCGGCCACGGGTTCCGGATATTGGCAGAGGCAATGGAAGCCGACCTGCCATACGAAGTGCCCTGCCCTGCGTTGCTTGTCTGTGGCGACAAAAACCGTGCCGGCTCAACGGTTCGCTACAACAAAGCCTGGCATCGTATATCGGGCATCCCGTTGGAGTGGATCAAGGGAGCCGGACACAACTCCAATACCGACAAACCCGAAACGGTGAATAAGTTGATAGATACTTTTGTACAAGGATTGACCCAATGACATTACAGACAGATAGACTTTTATTGCGTCCTTGGCGCGAAAGCGACGCCGAAACGCTCTTCAAATACGCCTCCGACCCCGAGGTGGGGCCTCGCGCCGGCTGGCCGCCCCACAAAAGCGTCGAGGAAAGCCTGGAGATTATCCGCACCCTCTTCAGCGGCGACCACATGTGGGCCATCGAACTCAAAGAGACGGGCGAAGCCATTGGTTGCATGGGCTATTTTGTCCACGGGGAGAGCAATATCAATATAGGTGAGAACGATGCCGAGGTCGGCTATTGGGTGGCGCGACCCTATTGGAACCAGGGCATTTGCAGCGAGGCGCTGCGGCGGCTGATTGACTACTGCTTCCGCGAAAAGGGCTTCCAGACACTCTGGAGCGACTACTTCCCCGACAACCCCGCCTCGGGTCGTGTGATGGAGAAATGCGGCTTCCGCGACACCGGCGAAATAAACTACTGCAGCCAACTCCAACTCGGAAGCGACCGCCCCGTAAAGATAATGAAATTGAGCCGTTAGGCGTTTAATTATAGCGAATTTTTCCGTTATGTCGGAAAAAATCCGTATCTTTGCACCATGAAAACAAAATGTTAATAAACGACTAAAACTGAATATAATAGGCAGATGGAATAATTGTAAATACATGATTTAGAAGCGAATAATATATGGCAAACAAGATAATTGTACAAGAGACCCCTATTACTGTTATCTCGGAAGATAGCAAAGACTATATTTCATTGACCGACATGGCTGGTGCGAAACAGGATGGCAGTCGTGCAGCCGACATCATAAAGAACTGGATGCGTAATCGCTACACTGTTGAGTTTCTTGGTACGTGGGAGATGATTCATAACCCCGGTTTTAAAGTGGTCGAATTTGACCACTTTAGACGTCAAGCGGGTCTTCCAACTTTTACTCTCAGCGCTACGGAATGGATAGAAGCAACTAATTCTGTGGGTATTGTGGTCAAGAAAGGACGTTATGGCGGTACCTATGCCCACAAAGACATTGCATTTGAGTTCGGTTCAGCCATCAGCGTACCATTCAAGTTGTATCTAATCGAGGAATTCCAGCGCCTGAAGGAGGAAGAGCAGAAAGTCATCGGTTGGAGTGCCAAACGTGAGCTGTCGAAAATCAATTACCATATCCATACCGATGCCGTCCGCGCCAACCTTATCCCTGCCGAGGTGGATGCCTACCATAGTTCGCTCATCTATGCCGAGGAGGCCGATGTGCTCAATGTCGCCCTCTTTGGGATAACAGCTAAAGAGTGGCGCGATGCCAACCTCGGCAAGAAGGGCAACATGCGTGACTATGCCACCATCAACCAGCTCATCTGCCTCTCCAATCTTGAGAACCTCAACGCCGTATTCATCGGTGACGGCATCCCCCAGCGCGAGCGGCTGAAACGTCTGAACCAGATAGCAATCAAGCAGATGAGTGTCCTGGAAGAAGTGGATAACCGAAAACTGCTGAAATAACGAAGCAACAATATGTGAAATATTTTCCGTACTTTTGCAGTCGGAAAACCAAATGAAAAAAAGTAACTAAAACTGAAAATAATAGACAGATAGAATAATTGTAAATACATAATTTAGAAGCGTTTTTGCTTTTCTTTGATAAAACTCGGAACCTGGGAAATTTCGATTGTACTACAAAAGAAAAGGAAGCGCTCACGGATACCGTGAGCTTTCTTGTCGTAGTACAGGGTTTTCCTAGGACCTCGAGTTTGACAGAAGTTCGCGGTTCTTTTTTTACGAGCTTCGTGGAAAGGCAAAGGCTGGGGACACTAAGACTGATACTTATGAGCAGGAGCAAGTTCTACGATTTGATAAAAGATGTTGTTGATGAAAGAGGCGTTGAAACTCTATATAAAAATGGACTTACTTTGTATTTCCCTAATACCGACTACACCTATCCGTTTCAGTGTGACGGCTACATGGAACCCGTTGTTAACGGAACGAAATTCAGGTTGATTATAGAATACAAACTCGATGAATTGTTGAATGATAAATCGGGGAAAGCAAAGGTACTGATACAGGTTGTTTGGTATCTAAAACGGTTTGAGATTGACGGCAGAATTATTCCGAATGTCTGTCTGGTGGGTGATAAGAACGAATGTTTTGCACTTCAAACCAATCCTCTGTTAAAGTATCTTGATGAAGATGTTGATTGGAAAACCGCCCCTTCTGAAGCGCATGCCAAATATCCTGATGTTGTTTTCAAGATAGCAAATGATGAGGATATCAATCCTTTCGTTTTTAATGTTAACGAGAACTTCAGTTTTAAGGAGGTAGCCGAAAAGATTAAAGACTTAGCTTGTAATATCCAACGCTATGTGCGTGTTACCGAACACAACATATCCAACATTTTCGACTATTTCTGCAAAAATGTGCTGAAAAGTGTTACACACCTAAATGGGCACGATGTGGTGGGCATCTTTATGGGTGTGCTGAATGATCCGACCAAATATTACCCTCATCCCACGTTGCCGAACATACTTGTATGCAATGGCAGAAATGTGAATATGGACGGCAGTAATTTCAAATCATTCTTCGGCTATTTTGACCGAAACTACACCCCACAGGAAAAGACAAGGATGACAGCAATCGCCGACCGTTTGATTGAGGATTACGACAGACGTATGAAAGGCGATTTCTGGACACCGACCCTTTTCGTCGATTATGCCCACCGAATGTTGGAAAGCGTTTTGGGTGAAGATTGGAAAGAGAAATATGTGGTATGGGACAACTGTTGGGGTAGCGGAAATCTTACGCGAGATTATCATTTTAACGAGTTATATTGTTCAACACTTTTCCAAAGCGAATTGGATATGGGGGCAAACTATAACAGGGAGGCTACTAAATTCCAATTTGACTTTCTGAATGAGTTTATTCCAGGAACAAGTGATACGGTACAATTTGACTCGAAAATACCTCATGGTTTACATAATGCTTTGTTGCAGAAAAAACCTATTGTTTTTCTTTTGAATCCTCCGTATGGGACAGCGAATAACATGGGTGCAACAGGCACAAGCAAACAAGGTATTGCAAGCACCAAAATCAATAGATTGATGCAAAATGATGATATGGGAGCTTGCAGTCAAAACCTCTACGCTCAGTTCTTATACAGAATAATGAAATTAAAAGAGGTATTTGGGCTTACTGATTGTTTCATAGGAATATATTCGCCAGCTCTTTTCTTGACAGGACCAAGTTGGAAGAAGTTCAGAAAAAAGTTTTTGCATGATTTTTCTTATATAAAAGCTTGCCAATTCAAAGCGAGTCATTTTGCTGATGTATCTGATAATTGGGGTATCTCATTCTCCGTATGGGGCAGTGGTGAAACGACAGACAAAGAAAACTTTAATTATGACTTAATTGATGAAATTAACGGCGAAATAAAAATTATAGATCAAAAAACGGTTTATAATGTCGACAATCATGCAACAGGAAATGATTGGGTGAAGGAGAGTGTGAAGGGAATAGCGACTATAGATTCACCTCAACTTACAAGTGCTCTAAAGGTTGCAGAAAAAGGATATGGCCAAATTGCTGATGGGGCAATGGGGTATACTATGTTTAAAGGGAACAATGTTGATAATAACACGACGGGTGTGGCAATGTTAAGTGGTATGTATGCAAATGCTCATGGAATTTCTATCCTTGATTCTAATTTTTTACGGAGTACAGCATTGTTTGCCGCACGCAAGCTAATTGAGAAAACTTGGGTAAACTCGAAAGACGAATATCTTGCGCCAGATGAGACGCATCCTCAATTTCAGGAATTTGTAAATGACTCTATGGTTTTTTCGTTGTTTCATTCTTCCTCCAATCAATCCTCTCTTCGCCAAGTTCAATACAAAGACAGGAAATGGAACATTTATAATGAATTCTTCTGGATGGGAAAGGAAGAAATCATGCAGCTGGCAAGTGAAAACAATTATGATGAGTGCTACAACGATGCAAGAACAGCAAAAGAGCGGTATGTGTATCGGAAATTACAAGAAACAACCCTATCGACGGAAACGCAAGCAGTTCTTGATAAGGCAAACGCAATAGTGCGGTCGACATTCAAATTTAGAGAGCTGTTCAACGGAAGCAACCCCGAATACCAGATTATGAATTGGGATTGTGGTTGGTATCAGATTAAGGCATTGGCAAGAGAATATGGTAGGAACGATTTGGACGAGTTCAATTCATTATTCAAAGCACTTGCAGACAAAATGAGGCCAATGGTTTATGAATTAGGCTTCTTGAAAAAGTGACAAGTGATTTGTTTTAAGGCAACAGGGGATAGTCACCTGTCGTCCGATTGGCTGGTGCACCAGGCGCTGGCCATAGCCCAGAAAGTGGACCACATGATCGCTGGCCGCGTAGGGAAGAAAGACTCGAAGAAGTAATGTAACAAGATGCCGAGTCTGACAAATGACAGTTCTGACAGTTGAAAAATGGATAACAATAACCCTTTCTTTATATTGTATAATTACTTAAATATATAGATATATAGATAATGAATAAGGGGAATTGTCCCCCTCAAAAAAAACAATTGTCAGACTGTCAACTGTCAGATTTCAGAAATCACTAATTCTCTAAAAAGCAAAGAAACAATGAAATACGATATCACAAAACAGTCGGCACCCCAGATGACAACCCTCGAAAAGCGACAATTTCATGCATTTTTTCTTTCTAAAAGGCCCTAAAAACAATCTCGACCCCCTCGTTTCGATGCTTTCCCACCTTCTTGGAGCGCAGAGGTGCTTTCCGGAAAATTGGCATCAGGGGCTCTTGCGGAGGATGTTTCTGCCTAAACGGATGCTCTCGGGAAACTCTTGGTATACTCTTGGTATACTCTTGGGATGACTATGGGGCGGACGCATCTTTGGCGGTTGCAGCGGCAAAATCAAGCCCTGTTTGGGGCGGGTAATCTTTTTCACATTTGTGGAGAAAAAGTTTTTGCGGAAACGGAAAAAGGTTGTATCTTTGCAATTGGCGAGCATTGGACAATGTGTCGCATAAGCGGCGTATTGTCAATGGCTTGTATGGTTATTGTATATAGTTAAATTAACAATATGGAACCTAAACGTATAAAATCAGCCCTCATCTCGGTCTTCTACAAGGACGGCCTTGAGGACATCGTGAAAGCACTCGACGCGCAAGGCGTCACTATCTACAGCACCGGCGGCACTCAGAAGTTTATCCAGGACCTCGGCATCAATCCCGTGGCGGTGGAGAGCCTCACCGGCTATCCCAGCATCCTCGGCGGCCGCGTGAAGACGTTGCACCCCAAGGTGTTCGGCGGCATCCTGGCGCGCCGCGATATGTTCAGCGACGGCGAGCAGCTGGCGCAGTATGAGATACCCGAGATTGACCTGGTCATCGTCGACCTCTACCCCTTCGAGCAGACAGTGGCCAGCGGCGCCCCCGAGGAGGACATTATCGAGAAGATAGACATTGGCGGCATCAGCCTTATCCGTGCCGGCGCCAAGAACTTCAACGACGTGGTCATCGTGCCCGCCGTCGACTACTACCAGGAGTTCCTGCAGCTCTACAAGGAGCAGGATGGCTGCACCACGCTGGAGCAGCGTCGCCGCTTCGCCTCCTACGCCTTCAAGGTGAGCAGCCACTACGACACCGCCATCTTCAACCACTTCAACGGCACCTATCCCTTGCGCTACGGCGAGAACCCCCACCAGAAGGGCGTCTTCTACGGAGACCTGGAGGGTTGCTTCGACAAACTCAACGGCAAGGAGATCAGCTATAACAACCTGGGCGACATCGATGCCGCCTGCGCCCTCATCGACGACTTCGAGGGTCAGACAGCCTTCGCCATCCTGAAGCACAACAACGCCTGCGGTATGGCCGTGCGCAGCACCCTGCTGGATGCATGGAAGGATGCTTTGGCCGGCGACCCCGTCAGCGCCTTTGGCGGTGTGCTCATCACCAACCAGAAGGTGACCCGTGAGGTGGCCGAGGAGATGCACAAGATATTCTTCGAGGTTTGCATCGCCCCCGACTACGACGAGGATGCCCTCGAGATACTCAAAGGCAAGAAGAACCGCATCATCCTGCGTCGGAAGGAATTCAAGATGGCCGACCCGATGATGCGCACCGTGCTGAACGGCGTGTTGGTGCAGGAGCGCGACAATGTGGTGCCCACCGCTGCCGACATGCAGAAGAGCGTCACCAGCACCGCCATCACCGCCGAGCAGGCCGAGGACCTGGCGTTCGCCACCATCCTCGTGAAGCACACCAAGAGCAACGCCATCGTGCTGGCCAAGGGCCGTCAGCTCTACGCCAGCGGCACGGGTCAGACGAGCCGCGTCGACGCCCTGCGTCAGGCCATCGCCAAAGCCAAGAGCTTCGGCTTCGACCTCAACGGTGCCGTGATGGCTTCGGATGCCTTCTTCCCCTTCCCCGACTGTGTGGAGATTGCCCACGAGGCGGGCATCGTGGCGGTGGCTCATCCGGGCGGCAGCATCCACGATCAGGACAGCATCGACTACTGCGAGAAGAACAAGATGGGTATGGCCATCACCGGCAAGAGACATTTTAAACATTAAAACAATAAGCTGTGAGTTTTAAGTTGTGAGTTTTAAGTGGCTACGCGGCCGCGCCAGCTCACTTAAAACTTAAAACTTAAGACTTAAAACTAAAAGATTATGGGACTTTTATCATTCTTCAACCGCGAGGTGGCAATGGACCTCGGCACCGCCAACTCCATCGTCATATACAACGACCAGGTGGTCATCGACGAGCCTTCTATCGTGGCTTTTGACCGCAACAACAACAAGATTATCGCCGTCGGCAAGCGCGCCCAGCTGATGGACGGCAAGACCGACCGCAATGTGGAGACCATCCGCCCGCTGCGCGGAGGTGTCATCGCCGACTTTGAGATGGCGCAGCACCTTATTCGCGAACTTATCGGCATGACCAATGTCAACCGCTCGTTCCTGCCGCCGTCGCTGCGTATGGTCATCTGCATCCCCAGCGGCATCACCAACGTGGAGGAGCGTGCCGTGCGCGAGAGTGCCGAGCAGGCCGGCGCCAAGGAGATACGCATGATTCATGAGCCTATGGCTGCCGCCATCGGTATCGGCATCGACGTGCTGCAACCCGAGGGCCACATGGTGGTGGACATCGGAGGCGGTACGGCAGAGATCGCCGTCATCTCCCTGGGCGGTATCGTCTGCAACAACTCCATCCGCGTGGCTGGCGACGTGTTCAACGACAATGTGGTGGATTATATGAAGCGTCAGCACAACATGATTATCGGCGTGCGCACCGCCGAGCAGGTGAAGATAGCCGTCGGCGCCGCCGTCAGCGAGTTGGCCGACCCGCCCGAGGATTACCGCACCACGGGTCGCGACCTGCTGACCGGTCTGCCCAAGGAGATTAGTGTCAACTACAAGGAGATTGCCCACGCCCTCGACAAGAGTATTGCCAGCATTGAGCAGGCTATCCTCGACACCCTGGCCGCCACGCCGCCCGAGTTGGCCGCCGATATCTACAAGACCGGCATCTACCTGGCCGGTGGTGGCGCTTTGCTGCGCGGCCTCGACCAGCGCGTCAGCAGCAAGACCAAGCTGCAGGTGCACATCGCCGACGACCCCCTGCGCGCCGTCGCCCGTGGCACCGGCATCGCCCTGAAGAACTTCAACAAGTTCTCCTTCCTGATTCGATAAGGAGTTTGGAAATAAAAGAAAGGAGTGCAAAACAACTGTCTTGCACTCCTTTCTTTATTGCTACATTCTTAAAACGATGTGGCTACCTTTAAGAGTATTTTGTTCAGCTTGTCGGCTGCCTCTTTGCCTGAACAGGTGAAGTCGTTGGCCAGGATGGCGAAGGCCAACGTCTCGCCGCTGCGCGTGGTGATGTAGCCGGCATAGGACTTCACGCCCTCCATGCTGCCGGTTTTGACGTGAACGGTGATGTCTTTGGGCGGCGACGGCAGCAGGTTCTTGGCGGTGCCGTTTTGCCCTGCGACGGCCAGCGAGTTGAGGAACTTCTCGTGGAATTGTTCGCGGCTGAGGAACATGAGGTAGCGGCAGAGGAAGTCGGCGGTGGTGCGGTTGAGGCGCGAGAGGCCGCTGCCGTCGACGATGCGCACGCCCGAGGCGTCGAGCCCACGCTCGCGGAAGTAGTCGGTCACCGCTTTGGCGCCGTTCTCGAAGCTGCCGCTGCCATACTTGACATAACCCAGGTATTTGAAGATGCTTTCGGCGTAGATGTTGTTGGAGGTGAGATTGGTGTACTGCGCGATGGTGTAGTAGTGAGGGCTGTAGTAGTCGAGCACGGGGCGCAAGCTGTCGGGGGTGGAGTAGACCTGCATGGAGCCGGCCGAGATGCCCACCCCCATTGTGCGCAGATGCGAGGCGAAGAGGTCGGCGCAGGTGCGGGCGGGGTTGGGCAGCGCTCCGCGCACGGCGAAGTCGTTCTTGCCCATCGGCACAGTGCCGCGATAGAGGCGCTCCTTCGAAGTAGGGCTGCCGTAGATAATCACCTGGTCGCCTGTGTTCTCGGCTGCGGTGGTCACTTCGCAGGTGCCGTGAATGTCGATATTCTTGGGTTGTGTGCGCACCATCGAGGCGGGGTGTCCTATGCGTTTGGCGGGGTTGAAGTAGACGAAGTACATGTTCTCGTGGAAGTTCAAGCCGCTGACGCCGGCGCCATAGTAGTTGCCTATGTCGCCCCACTGCCAGCTGTCGTGCAGCGGCTGCTCGTCGAAGACGGTGACGTTGTAGCACACGCGGCCGTCCACTCGCTTGATGCCTTTCTTCTTCAGCGCGCTTGCCCACCCGTTGAAGAGCGAGTCGGGCGAGGTCTGGCGGTAGCGGTAGGAGCCCAGCAGGGGGTCGCCGCCGCCGATGAGGTAGATGTTGCCGTGCAGGATGCCGTCGCGGTCGATGTCGCCACGCACGGCCACCTTGGTGGTGAAGCGGAACTCGCTGCCCAGCCGCGCGAAGCCCACGCCCGTGGTGAAAAGTTTTTCGACCGATGCCGGCACCATCGAACGCTCGGCGTTGTAGCTGTAGAGGTGCTTGCCGGTGGTGACGTTGTACACGCACACGCTCAGCGAGCCGTGCTTCATCGACTCCTCCTGTTGCACCTGCTTCACCAGGCGGTCCAATTCGGCGCTGTTTTGAGCCTGAAGCGAATTGGGGATTAAAAATGAAGAATAAAGAATTATGCTTGCGCAAAGAAACATCCGTAGCAATCCAAGAGGTTTAATATTCATAATTCTTGATTTTTATTTTTTAATTCTTCATTTATTTGTTCTATCTGGTCGAGCAGCGTGTCGCGGCCGTAGCCGGTGAGCGACGAGGTGAGCACCATCGGCGGCAGCGGCTCCCACTGCTCCGACAGGGCCTGTTTCATCAGCTTGATGTTGCCCATCACCTCGCGTTGCTTCTCCTTGTCGCTCTTGGTGAAGACGATGGTCAGCGGCACCCCGTGACTGCCGAGGAACTCGAGGAACTCGAGGTCGATGCGCTGCGGCGGTATGCGGCTGTCGACGAGCACGTAGGTGTTGGTCAGCTGCTCGCGGTGCAGGAAGTAGTCGCGCATCATGGTGCTCCACTGCGCGCGCGACGACTTGCTGGTGCGTGCATAGCCGTAACCCGGCAGGTCCACCAGATACCACTCGTTGTTGATGAGGAAGTGATTTATCAACTGCGTCTTGCCTGGGCGGCCGCTGGTCTTGGCCAATCCTTTGACGCCGGTAAGCATGTTGATGAGCGACGACTTGCCTACGTTGCTGCGTCCGATGAAGGCGTACTCGGGACGTCCATCCTGCGGGCACTTGCGGTAGTTGGGGCTGCTGATGGCGAAGGTGGCGCTTTTAATTATCATGTTTGTCGTCCTTCTTGGTTTTGCGACGTTTGCGCTTGGGTTTGTCCAGATTGCTGCTGCGCAGCCTCTCTTGTTCCTCGGCCCGCTGCCGCTGCTGGCTCTTCAGGATGCTCAGCTCCAGCAGGGTTTCGGTCTCCTCGTCGCTGGTCTTGCGCCACCAGGGGAGGCGCTTCATGTTGATGTGGAACAAGCGCTTGCGGTCGAGTTTGATGTTCTTCTCCGAGTAGCTGTCGATGTGGCGCACCCGCTTGTCGGCGTTGATGTCCTTGAGGGTGATGAGGATGCCGATGCCGTTGGTGCCGGGCAGGCCGTGGTCGGGACAGGTGCCGAAATAGCGCATTGTAGAGCTGAGGTTCATGTAGGCATTCACCAACGGAGGCACCGTGCAGCCGCGCGACCGCACGGCGTGCAGCAGTATCTGATAGTCTTCCTTGTAGTTGCGCCCGTTGAAGAGCTTCACCAGCCGGTTGTAATCCATCTCGATGCGGGTGGGGTGGAAGGGCCACATCAACCCGTCGGGGTCGGGGAAGTATTTCTGGTAGAAGTAGAGCATCATGTCGCGCGCCTCGCTGTCCATCGAGTCGTAGATGGTGATTTTGCCGAGGAAGTAGCGCGTCTCGGCCATCTCCAGAATCAATGCTCCCAAGCCGTCCCACAGGTTGTCGAGCGAGTAGAGCCCTTTGTGCATATTGATGGAGGGCTGGTAGGCGGGTTGCACGAAGGCGCGTCCCAGCTCGACGGTGTAGGGCAGATAGTTGTCTATGAACTCCTGGCTGAATTGGTAGTGCTCGGCCGTCGGTGTGGCAATCGACCCGTCGGGCCGCCGCAGCATGGTGCTGCCGTGGACGAAGCGGTAGCCGCCCATAATCTGTTCGTCCTCGGTGTTCCACACAAAGAGCTGTTTGCAGCAGTAGGGGTCGGGCAGGGTGTCATACTCGTCGATGTCCACCTCCTTGCCGGTGCCGCCGCCGTCGGTGGCGAAGCTCAGCTCGCGCAGGCGCCCAATCTCGCGCATGATGTTGGGCGAGAGGTGCGCCGTAGTGATGTATATCTCTTTGTTGCCGCGGTTGGTCATGCGCAGGAAGTGCTTCTGCTTGAGCTCCTTCTTGATCAGTTCGCGGTCCACCGGCGGTGCAATGTAACTTAAATCCATCTTCTTTAAACCTTAAACTTTAAACCTTAAACCATAAACTCTGCCTTCGGGTTCTCTCTCAGTTTGTACACGTGCTCCTTCACCAGCTGGGCCCACTCGGCTGCGGTGTGCTGCTTGTCGAAGGTCTGCCAGGGAATGGGGCGGCCGAAGGTGATGGTGAAGGTCTTGCCGCGCTGGGCGTACATCTCGGCCGGCAGCAGCGCCATCTCGAAGTTGAACTTGATGCCCAAGCCCTTGCGCAGGTTGGCCAGGCGGTAGAAGCGCTTGCGGTTGCGCGCGTCGGTGTAGACGGGCACCACGTCGCGCTGGTACCTCACCGCCTTCTTGATGAAGGTGGCCTTCCACTCCAGGTCCTTGATTTCGCCGCCCTGCAGGCGCGAGCAGAGGCCCGCCGGGAAGTAGAGCAGCGCGTTCTGGGCGGCGAAGGCGTCTTCGAGTTGCGCCAGCGCCTTGCTCTTGTTCACCTTGTCGATGGGCACAAACAACTCCTTCAACCCGGGCAGGTAGAGCAGGAAATCGTTGACGGGGAACTGCACGTCGCTGCGCACCCTGCCCACGGCAGCCATCAGCGCCAAGCCGTCGGGGCCGCCCAGCGGATGGTTGCCCGCCACCAAGGGGTTGCCGCCGAGGGGGATATTCTCCTCGCCCACCGTGCGGATGGTGATGTTGAGGTCCTGCGGGTCGCTGCCCTCGAGGAACTTGTGCACAAAGTCAAGACCGAAATACTCGCGGTCGAGATAGATGCCCTTGTTCAGGTCGGGCACGTGCAGCAGTCGCTCCAAGCCGCTCACCGCCCAACGTGGCAATTTTACACGTTTTGCGCTCAGTATCTTCTCGATATTGATGTGTCGTGGCCCGATTTCAATGTGTTCTCTCTCCATAGTAGAATGATACTTTTTCCGACTGCAAAAGTACACAAAATAATCCATCCGTCGCGCGCATATATATAAAAGTTAATATTAATTTATCAACAGCACCGCCCTGACTCCGCCATTTCTTCAATTGTTTTTCAGTAGTTCTTCAACAGTTCTTCAAGAAAAAATTGAAGAACTGTTGAAGAACTGTCGATGAACAGTTGTTGAAGAGTAGGAGTCAACACCGACCGTTCGGTGGTTGTTCTTTGGTCGTTTTTTGCTTTTTTCCAAAGAACGACCAAAGAACAGTCGGTGTTAGATCGGTTTTGGTGCCTTGCCAATAGGACGGTGGCAAAAAAAACTTGTGCCATTCGGATTATTTTGTTATCTTTGCATCTATTAATAGTATGTGGAATGAACTGCAACGTATTGAAAAACGGTGGGTTGCTTGTCTTTGGATGCCTCTTCGGGGTGTTGTTTGCGCTGTTGCCAACGGTGGCGGCGGCGCAGGGCTTGGAGGTGACGGCACCGCTCAGCCTCACCTCGCGCCAGGAGGCTGTGCAGTATGAGCGCTACGATTACAACCTCAACCGTTGTGCCGTGGTGGTGGTTTATCTCGACGACGACAATGTGGACTTCCAGGGCGACGTGCGCTCCACGCAGTATCGCGGCAACGGCGAGTGGTGGGTGTGGATGATACAGGGCGCAAGTTGGTTGTCAATCACAATACCTAATTATACCCCACTTAACTTGGAGTTTAAGCCTCTGCAGTCGGGCAAGACTTATGAGGTGCGTATCAGTCCCTCGTCATCCAAACTGCTGCTCACCGCCGTGGAGCCGTTCCATGTTGACAAATCGAGGACCGACGCAAGCAAATACAGTCGCTTGGATTCCCAAGGTCGTACCTGTGCGTTGGTGCGCATTGGCTTGGTGCTGCCCGAGGCGCAGTTCTCCGGTGTGGAGCACGGCAAGTACCTCAACAGCGAGTGGATGGTGTGGCTCTCGCCCGGTAGTACCAGCTTCACCATCAGTGCCCAAGGCTATCAGTCCTTGACGGTACAGTTCGAGCCTGTGCAAGCCGCCGTCACCTATCTGATGACCGTACACAAGGCTGGCGAGATGGTAGTGGAAAAGTCGCAAAATTCTACACAAACAGAGTGGGTATTGCAACGCAGACAAGTTCAACCACAGTCAGCATCTCAAAGTAACAAACGTTCCCCTTGGTGGGGTATTAGTCTTGGGGTCGGTAGTTATGAGGTGGCAGATGATGATCGCTATTTCCTTATCAATATTATTAGCGATTTGGCTTTTTCTCTCAAAAGTAAGTCGTCATTTGGACCTTTCGTAGGAGCTATGCAAACAAATCACTATACTATCATTCAAGGAGGTGGGTTGTGGAAATATACTTGGAAAAACAATAATGCTTTTATTCTTCGGATGGGATTCTCTCCAGGAGTAGTTTTTGAGACAAGGGATGATGATCCTTATGGTTATGTGATTGACGATGATCTTATTGTCGTTGGGATGTCGTATAAGTTCAATAGTCCTATTTATATATCGGTGACTGAATATATAAAAAATGAAAAATTGAGGGCGATGACATTCGGGCTTGGATGGTCCTTTGGAGGAAAACTTAAAAAGTAATTTTTATTCAAAAAGAAGAAAAATTTTGTCAGTTTCAAAAAAGTGTGTATTTTTGCAGCCGATTTGATTGCTCAAATATGAATTGTTGATGCTCTTTTCTGTTTGACGGTCAGACGATTAACGTAAGGAAACAAAAACAGTTATGGCAAAGAAAAATAAAGACGCACGCGTGCAGGTTATCCTCGAGTGCACCGAGCAGAAGAACAGCGGTGTCGCCGGCATGAGCCGTTACATCACCACCAAGAACAAAAAGAATACTCCGGAGCGTCTGGAGCTCAAGAAGTACAACCCCTTCTTGAAGAAAGTCACTGTTCACAAGGAAATCAAATAAAATAGGAGACATTGAACTATGGCAAAGAAAGTTGTTGCTACCCTCAAAACCACGACAGGTAAGAGTTTCGCCAAGGTGATCCGCATGGTGCGTTCCGAGAAGACCGGCGCCTATATGTTCAAAGAGGAAATCGTCGCCTCCGACAATGTGCAGGAATACCTGAAGAAGAAGTAATCGAAAAAAGATAATTTTTTTCATACGCTTTTGTTTTGGCTTCCTCCGCAGTCTTTGTGGGGGAAGTTTTTTTTGAAGAATGAAGATGAACCGTCGCACACGCATATCAGCCTGGGTCCTGCTGGCAGCCTTCCTGCCACTGCTGGTCGTGTCGTCGGTCCATACCCACCGTCTGCCTTCGTCGGAGGCGGAGGTCTGCCATCAGTGTGTGGCGCATGAGGCGCACCCCGCCCATCTGGGCGTCCCCGTCGTGTCGGTGCACGACTGCGTCTTCTGCCACCTGATGTCCTTCTACTATCTGGGCAGTGCGGCCCTCTTGGTCGCTGTGCTGCTGCCGGTGTGTCTTGCCGGCAGCATGGGCCTGCCGTCGGCCGTTGTGGCCGGTCGGGTCGGCCTTCCTGGCCTCAGGGCTCCCCCGTGTTGCTGATCTTCACTCGTGCCGTCCGGAGGGGCGGCTGTCAATGAATGTATCACCAACACAATCAGTATTTTCATGAAAAAGATTTTGGGCATCCTTGTGATGCTTATGCCCTTTGTGGTGTGGGGGCAGAAACACACCGATACTATCGACCTTAACCAGGTGGTGGTCACCGCCACACAGCATGCTTCTACGCGCACCGAGGTGCCCGCTGTGGTGGGTGTGGTGAGCCACGAGAGGCTGGATGCCGTCAGCGCCGTCAACCTCGCTGAGGGGTTGCGCTTTGAGACGGGCGTGCGGGTGGAGAACACCTGTCAGAACTGTGGCGCCAACGAGGTGCGTATCAACGGCTTGGGTGGCGCCTATTCGCAGGTGCTCATCGACAGTCGACCCATCAACAGTGCCCTTGCCGGCGTCTACCTGCTGGAGCAGCTGCCCACGACGATGATCGAGCGGGTGGAGGTGCTGCGCGGTGGCGGCTCGTCGCTCTACGGTAGCAATGCCATTGCTGGCGTTATCAATGTCATCACCCGCGAGCCGGTGGGCAACACGGCGTCGGTGGGCAACACGACACACCTGGAGGGGATGCGCACCGCCGATTGGAGCAACTCGTTCAACGCCTCGGTGGTCAGCGACAACCGCAAGGCGGGCCTCTTCGTCTTTGGCCACAACCGTCAGCGTGACCCCTACGACCACAACGGCGACGGCTACTCCGAGTTGGGCTTGCTGAAGGCCCGCATGGTGGGCTTTCGCGGCTATGTGAGGCCGAGCGACTATACCAAATTGAATATAGAGTATCACAACCTCAACGAGTTCCGTCGCGGTGGTGACCGCTTCGACCTGCCGTCGCCGATGGCTCATATCTCCGAGGGCGGAGAGCACGACATCCATAGCGGCAGCTTGAAGTGGGATTGGTTCTCGTCCAGCGGCTTGCGCCACGCTTCGCTCTTCGCGTCGGCTCAGCATGTGAACCGCCAGAGCTACTACGGTGAACGCGAAGACGGCGACCCCTACGGCACCGCCTATGGCTACACCACCGACCTGACGCTCAACTATGGTGCGCTTTACAGCCGTCACTACGACCGCCTGTGGTTTATGCCCGCCGACCTGACGGCTGGTGTGGAGCATACCCTCGACAAGCTCAGCGACCGCAACCTCAACAGCAACGACACCCTGCGGCAGCAGGTGGGGGTGCTCAGCGCCTATCTGCAGAACGAGTGGAAGAGCTACCGTTGGAGCCTCCTCCTGGGCGCTCGAGCCGACAAGCACACGCTTGTGGAACAGCCTGTTGTCAGCCCTCGTGTGAATGTGCGTTACGCTCCGAGCGAGCACCTGGTGCTGAGGGCCGGCTACTCATCGGGCTTCCGTGCGCCGCAGGTTTACGACGAGGACCTGCATGTCGGTGCCGTCAACGGTGAGTTGTACAAGATTACCAACGCCACTGACCTGCGCATGGAGACCTCGCACTCGCTCACCGCGTCGGCCGACCTCTGCTTCCACCTCGGCGCAGTGGAGGCCGACCTGCTGTTGGAGGCTTTCTTTACCCGCATCAACGATGCGTTTGTCAATGAGTTGCTCTTCGACGACACCCTCAGCGGCTACCGCCACTATGAGCGGCGCAACGCCGACGGTGCCGAGGTGAAGGGTCTCAATGCTGAGTTGCGCCTCACGCCCCACCGCACCCTGCAGCTGCAGCTGGGCGGCACCTGGCAGAGCAGCCGCTACACAGGAGTGGGGCAGGAGTGGAGCGAAGGATGCTTCGAGCAGCGTATGGAACGCACGCCCGACCTCTATGCCTACCTAACAGGTCTCTACAGCCCTACCAAGCGCCTGCAGCTGACCGCCAGCGGCACCTTCACGGGCCCCATGCTGGTTTACCACAATGTCGGCGACGGCGTGGAGCAGGTTGTCACTCCTTCGTTCCTCGACCTCTCGCTCAAGGCTGCCTACAGCATCCCCTTCGGACGGCGGGCGGCGTTGGAGCTCAGCGCCGGTGTGCAGAACCTCTTCAATAGCTACCAGCAGGACCTCGAGGTAGGTCCCGAGCGCGACTCGCAGTATGTCTATGGCCCTTCGCAACCCCGCACCCTCTTTGTCGGTGCCAAACTGACTTTGTAACCCAAGGTTAATAGCAGGTCAACAGCAGGTCAATAGCAGGTTAATAGCAGGTCAATAGCAGGTTAATAGCAGGTTAACCCGAGGTGAGAGGGTGTGTTTTTTTTGTTTTGTGGTTTAATTAATTTTTTGTATCTTTGCTGTTGGTTTCCTTGTCGGTGGTTGCCGTCAAGTGATTGTATTATAATATAGTATATGAAATATAACGAGTATAAGCAACTTAATTTGACCCAGATTGGCGAAGATGTGCGCCGCTATTGGGAGGAGAACGAGACTTTCGAGAAAGGACAGAAACTGAGCGAGGGGCATCCTGCCTATGTGTTCTATGACGGTCCCCCGAGTGCCAACGGCAAGCCGGGCATCCATCACGTGATGGCCCGCACCATCAAGGATGTCTTCTGCCGCTACAAGGCCCAGAAGGGCTACTTCGTCGACCGCAAGGCCGGTTGGGACACCCACGGCCTGCCGGTGGAGCTTGGCGTGGAGAAGAACCTGGGCATCACCAAGGAGGACATCGGCAAGAAGATAAGTGTGGACGACTACAACCGCGCCTGCCGCGAGGAGGTGATGAAGTACAAGGAGCTATGGGACGAGCTGACCCGCGTGATGGGTTATTGGGTCGACCTCAAGAACCCCTATATCACCTTCAACAACGAGTATATCGAGAGCTTGTGGTTCCTGCTGAAGAAGCTCTACGATAAGGGCCTGCTTTATAAGGGCTACACCATCCAGCCCTACAGCCCTGCTGCCGGCACCGGCCTCTCGAGCCACGAGCTGAATATGCCTGGCTGTTACCGCGATGTGAAAGATACTACTTGTGTCGCCATGTTCAAGCTTTGCGAACAGGAAAACACCTACGCCATCGCCTGGACCACCACCCCCTGGACCCTGCCTTCGAACACCGCCCTCTGCGTGGGACCGAATATCGACTATGTGACCCTTGAGACCACCCATCCCTACACCGAGCAGCCCTGCCGTATCATTATGGCCAAAGCGCTGGTGGGCTCGATGTTCCCCGAGGGCAAGTCGCCTGAGTACAAGATTGTTGCTGAGTGCAAGGGTACCGCACTGGAAGGCTTGCACTATGAGCAGCTGATCCCCTGGGTGAAACCCACCGAGGTTTCAGATAAGGGCAGCTTCCGCATCATCCTGGGCGACTATGTCACCACCGAGGATGGTACCGGTATCGTGCATATCGCTCCTACTTTCGGTGCTGACGACGCCCGTGTGGCCAAGAAGGCCGGCATTGGCGACCTGCTGATGTTTGACCGCGACGGCAAGCAGATGCCGATGGTCGACAAGCAGGGCCGCTTCGCCCGATTGGAGGACCTCGACCCCGAGTGGGTGAAGGAGAACGTCAATGTGGAGCTTTACTCGAAGTATGCCGGCAAGTTCGTCAAGAACGCCTACGACCCCACCAAGGGCGAGAAGGACATGAGCCTCGATGTGGAGCTGGTCATCATGCTCAAGGAAGAGAAGAAACTCTTCAAGAGCGAGAAGCACACGCACAGCTATCCCCACTGCTGGCGTACCGACAAGCCGGTGCTCTACTACCCGTTGGACAGCTGGTTTATCCGCACTACGGCCTTGAAGGAGCGCATGATCGAGCTCAACAAGACCATCAATTGGAAGCCCGAGGCCACCGGCAGCGGTCGTTTCGGCAATTGGCTGGAGAACATCGTGGATTGGAACCTCAGCCGCAGCCGCTATTGGGGCACCCCGCTGCCCATCTGGCGCACCGAGGACGGCAAGGAGGAGAAGTGCATCGGCAGTGTGAAGGAGCTGAGCGCCGAGATTGAGAAAGCCGTTGCTGCCGGCCTGATGAAAGAGAACCCCTATGCTGGTGACTACAAAGACTTCGACCTGCATAGACCTTATATCGACAATGTGGTGCTCGTGAGCGACAGTGGCAAGCCCATGCGCCGCGAGCCCGACCTGATTGATGTGTGGTTCGACAGTGGAGCTATGCCTTACGCCCAGATTCACTACATGGGTGGCGAGTTGAAGCCCACCGAGTTCCCGGCCGACTTCATCGCCGAGGGCGTCGACCAGACACGTGGCTGGTTCTATACGCTGCACGCCATCGGCACTATGTGCTTCGACAGTGTGGCTTTCAAGAACGTTATCAGCAACGGCTTGGTGCTCGACAAGAACGGCAACAAGATGAGCAAGCGTCTCGGCAACGCCGTCGACCCCTTCGAGACCCTCGCCAAATACGGCCCCGATGCCACCCGCTGGTATATGATTACCAACAGCCAGCCTTGGGACAACCTGAAGTTCGATGTGGAGGGTGTCGATGAGGTGCGCCGCAAACTCTTCGGCACACTCTATAACACCTATAGCTTCTTTGCATTGTATGCCAACCTCGACGGCTTCGACTATTCGCAGAAAGACCTGCCCATTGCCGAACGTCCCGAGATTGACCGTTGGATACTCTCGGAGCTCAATACGCTGGTGAAGACCGTTGGTGACGCTATGGAGGACTATGAGCCTACCCGCGCCGGTCGTGCCATCGGCACCTTCGTGGATGCCTACCTCAGCAATTGGTATGTCCGCCTCTGCCGCCGCCGTTTCTGGCGTGGTGAGATTACCGACGATAAGAAAAGCGCCTACCAGACACTCTACACCTGCCTTGAGACCCTCAGCCGCCTGATGGCTCCCATCGCCCCCTTCTTCAGCGAGCGTATGTTCCTCGACCTCAACGCTGTTACTAAACGTTATTCTGTTGAAAGTGTGCACCACCTGGGCTTCCCCGAGGTGCATGAGGAGATGATTGACAAGGCCCTCGAGGAGCGCATGCAGCTGGCTCAGAAGGTCTGCTCGATGGTGCTGGGCCTGCGCAAGAAGAGCAACCTGCGTGTGCGTCAGCCGCTGCAGAAGATTGTCATCCCCGTGCGCGACGAGGCCATGAAGGCGCAGATTGAGAAGGTGCAGCATCTTATCTGCTCCGAGCTCAACGTAAAGGAGGTGGAGTTCCTTGCGGCCGACAACGACCTGCTGGTGAAGAAAATCAAGCCCAACTTCAAGACCCTTGGCCCGCGTTACGGCAAGGTGATGAAGGCCCTTGGTGCTGCCATTATGGCCTTCAGCCAGCAGCAGATCAATGCCCTTGAGGCCGACGGCCGCTGTGTGGTCAGTGTCGACGGTACCGACTGCGAGGTGCTGCTTACCGATGTGGAGATTGCCACACAGGACATCCCCGGTTGGGTGGTGGCCAACGACGGCACGCTCACGGTGGCCCTCGACATCCAGCTCACTCCCGAGCTTGTTGACGAAGGCATCGCCCGCGAGTTGGTCAACCGCATACAGAACATCCGCAAGGAGCAGTTCGACGTCACCGACCGCATTGTGGTCGAGTTGCAGAGCGGCGAGTGGAACAGCGCCATCGAGCGTCACCGCGACTACATCTGCACCGAGACTCTCTGCACCAGCCTTACCCTCGTGCCCGAGGTGAAGGAAGGTACCCCCATCGAACTCCTCGATGGCCAGAATACCGTCATCCGTATTGCCAAAGCGTAAATAAAACAATAAAACATAACAGATATGATAGCAAAAGAGTTACTCAATCCCCGTAGCATCGTGGTGTGCGGTGCTTCGTCCGATGTTCATAAACCCGGCGGCAAGTCGCTGAAGAACCTCTTGGAGAGCCCCTTCAAGGGTCAGGTCTACGCCGTGAACCCCAAGGAGACCGAAGTGCAGGGTGTGAAGTGCTATGCCAAGGTCGAGGACCTGCCGCAGGTCGACTGCGCCATCCTCTGCATCGCCGCCAAGTTCTGCGCCCAGACGGTCGACGTGCTGGCCAAAGAGAAAGGCTGCAAGGGCTTCATCATCGTCAGTGCCGGCTTCTCGGAGGAGAGCCATGAGGGTGCTGAGATTGAGAAGCACATCGTGGACACCATCAACAGCGTGGGTGGTTCGCTCATCGGCCCCAACTGCACAGGCTTCCTCAACGTGAACTACGCCGGCTGCTTCGACACCCCCATTCCTCCGCTGGATCCCAAGGGTGTGGACTTCATCACCGGCTCGGGTGCCACCGCCGTGTTCATCAAGGAGTATGGCATGAGCAATGGCCTCAAGTTCAACAGTGTGTGGGCTGTGGGTAACAGCGCCCAGCTGGGTATTGAGGACGTGCTGGAACACCTCGACACCACCTTCGACCCCGAGAAGTCGAGCCACGTCATCATGCTTTATATGGAGAAGATCGGTGACCCGCAGCGCCTCCTCAAGCACAGCCGCAGCCTCATCAACAAGGGTTGCCATATCGCTGCCATCAAGAGCGGTGGCTCTGCCGCCGGCTCGCGTGCCGCTTCTTCGCACACCGGTGCCCTCGCCACCAACGACGCCGCTGTCGACGCCCTCTTCCGCAAGGCCGGCATCGTGCGTTGCCAGAACCGTCAGGAACTGACCACCGTCTGCGCCGTCTTCATGCACCCCGAACTGAAGGGCAAACGCTGCGCCGTGGTCACCCACGCCGGCGGACCTGCCGTGATGCTCACCGACGTGCTGAGCAACGGCGGCATGGAGGTGCCTTCGCTCAAGGAGCATCCCAAGGCTCCCGAACTGCTGTCCAAGCTCTTCGGAGGTTCCTCGGTGGGCAACCCCATCGACTTCCTGGCCACCGGCACCGCCGAGCAGCTGGGTTACATCCTCGACGCTGTGGAGAACGACTTCGACGAGATTGACTTCTCCGTCGTTATCTTCGGCTCGCCCGGATTGTTCAGCAACAAGGAGGTCTACGACCTGCTGGATGAGAAGATGAAGACCTGCAAGAAACCCATCTTCCCCGTGCTGCCGTCGATTATCAATGTGAAGGACGAAATCAATGACTTCATTGCCAAGGGCCGTATCAACTTCCCCGAGGAGTGTGTGCTCGGCAATGCTTTGGTGAAGGTCTACCATACCCCCAAGCCGCAGCCTGAGAAGGTGGAGCAGCCCGCCATCGACGTGGCCCGCATCCGCGCCACCGTCGACCGCTGCAAGAACGGCTACATGGAAATCAGCGACTACAACGAGTTGCTCGATGCTGCCGGTATCAGCCGCAAGAAGAGCGTCGAGGTGAGCAAGAAAGAGGATGCCCTGGCCTTCGCCAAGGAGGTGGGCTGCTCGAAGGATGTGCCCCTCGTGATGAAGGTCGTCGGCCCGTTGCACAAGAGCGATGTGGGTGGCGTGACTCTTGGCGTGAAGGACCTCGACACGGTGGCCAAGGAGTTCGACCGCTTGATCGTCATTCCTGAGACCTACGCTGTGGAGATGTATCCCATGCTTGACGGTCTGGATGTCTACATCGGCGCTATCCGCGACGAGAAGTTCGGCCATCAGATATTCTTCGGCCTGGGTGGCATCTTCATCGAGGTGTTGAAGGACGTGCAGAGCGCCCTTGCCCCCATCACCGCCGCCGAGGCCAAGGAGATGCTCAAGCAGCTCAAGGGCTACAAGATTCTCGAAGGCGTGCGTGGCCAGGAGGGTGTTAAGATTGACCTCTATGCCGAGCAGGTGGCTCGTGTGAGCGCCCTCGTGCAGGCCGCTCCCGAGATTGCCGAGATGGACCTCAACCCGCTGCTGGGCAACCCGCGCTACGTCACCGCCGTTGACGCCCGCATCCGTTTGGAAAAATAAAACACCTTATTGTTTAACTAAATAAATTAAAAAAGATGAAAAAAGTATTTGCATTTGCAGCCGCTATTGTGCTGTTTGCTGGCATTGCCAACGCCCAGATTGGTATTAATGCAGGTTATGCCACGCAGAACTACTATTCTACCTACACGAATGGTAACACAAACTACAACGACACAATCATGATGTCGGGTTTCTTTGTCGGTGGTAACTATAACCTCAACCTGACGGGTGACATCAATCTCTTCGTGGGTCTGCAGTTACGCTACAACACCTACAGTGACTCAGCGAGTGGCACGATATATGGCCTCGCCAATGGCAAGGTGAAAAGGAACGATGAGCAGATGCTTATCGATGTGCCTATCCTCGTCAACTATGGCTTTAACTTGACCGATGACCTTAAACTTTCGGTCTTTGCAGGCCCGACCATCAGCTACGCTCTCAGTGGCAAGACTACGGTGACCTCCTCTGGAAATGTCCTGTTCCTTTCGGGCAGCAGCACCGATGAAATTAATTGGTACAATGCTGACGAAGGCAATATGAGTCCGCTTGATGTGAGCTTCACCTTGGGCTTGAACTTCGACTACAAAGGCTTCCGTCTCTTTGGTGGCTTCAATATGGGTATGATGAACCTCAGCAAGGAAGACAAAACCACAATGAAGGGTAACAATCTCTTCGTCGGTATAGGTTATGCTCTCTAAAAAAGATTCTGATAAAGAAAAGTTAATGCGGCCCCGCATGCGGGGCCGCATTAATTAAATAGACAGGAAACAATAACCATTTAATTATGAGAAAAACATATACATTCATCTTTTTTATTGTTACACTACTGTTTGCCACACAGTCCTTTGCACAATTAAGTGTAAATGTTGGTTACGCCAACAGGACAATGAATTCCCATTATTATCGCAGCAACAGTAAAGTCCCAGCCGATGAAGCAATCATGCCTCTGGGGAATGGGTTTTATGCAGGTTTTACCTACAACTACGCTCTTTCGAAGGAGATGGGGGTGTCTGCAGGCCTGTATTACACATACAGCAAAAAGATACGGGAAGGGTCTTCGGAGAGCTCTTCTGGTGTTTTATATGAAGTGAAGGAAGACACCACCATGAAAGATATTAATCTTCCTATATTGTTTAACTACAAGTATTGCATCAGTGACGACTTGGGTCTATTTGCCTTTGCAGGCCCAAACATTCAAGTCGGTATTTCCGCACTGACAACGCAAACCATTAAAACATCTGGTCATCCGAGGCGATTTATGAATGGGACTCATCATGGGAAACTTGAATTGTATGAGCCGTTTGAAGGTGGAGGTGCCGGTTTTACGCGCTTTGATGTGGGCGCTATGGTGGGTTTGGGTGTACAGTACAAGCATATCCGTTTAGAAGCAGGCTATAACATGGGTCTGCTGGAACGGACTAGAAGTAAGGATAAAAACGGCGAGGTTCTCCGATGGAACTTTAATCTACTTTTTGTGGGTGTAGGTTACACCTTCTAAGTTAAAACAAAAGAAGGATGCCCACAAGGCATCCTTCTTTTTTATTTGCTGAACTGCAGTGGTTGGGCGCCTCCGCTTGGAGTGCCGTTGTCGGCCGAGCCGACACGGACTCCATCATCGCCGTTGACCCAGACGTGCTCGATGCGGGTGTGGAAGGTCTGGCCTTCGAGGGGGCTCCAACCGCACTTATATAGTAATGATTCGCGCGTGACGGTCTCTTCCACATGGGGTCGCACCAGCACAAGGTCGGCCTTGTAACCCTTACGTATGAAGCCGCGCTCTTTTATACCGAAAAGCAGGGCGGGGTTGTGGCACATCTTCTGCACCGTCATCGTCAGCAACTCGTCGTTGCCGATGGCGGCCTCCAGCATCATCTGCAGCGAGTGCTGTATGCTGGGGATGCCGCTGGGAGCGTCGAAGTAGGGCTTCTGCTTGGCTTCGAGCGGGTGGGGGGCATGGTCGGTGGCGATGGTGTCGATGAGGTCGTCCTCGAGAGCTGTCCAGAGGGCCAGGCGGTCCTCGTTGCTCTTGATGGCGGGGTTGCACTTGATGAGGTTGCCCAACTCGGCATAGTCGCGGTCGTCGAACCACAGGTGGTTGGGCGTCACCTCGGCGGTGATGTGCTTCTTTTCGAGGTCGAAATTGGAAAGCAGCGAAAGCTCGGTGGCGGTGCTGATATGGGCCACATGGAAGCGTGTGCCGTATTTTCGGGCGCGCTCGATGGCGTGATAAGTGCTGAGGAAGCAGGCCTCGCTGTTGCGTATCTTGGGATGCAGGGCTGCGGTCTCGTTCGCGGTGCCTTGATATTCGCGCTTGGCATTGAGTAGGTTGGCCTGTATGACCTCCTCTTGCTCACAGTGGGCTACGATGAGTTTGCGGCTGTCGCGGAAGAGGTGGTCGAGTTGCTCGGGGTTGTTGACCAGCATGTTGCCTGTGCTGGAGCCGAGGAAGAGCTTGATGGCCGCGTAGCGCATGGGATTGATGGCCAGCAGGTCATCGATGTTGTCGTTGGTGGCGCCGAGCATGAATCCGTAGTTGACGGCGCTGTCGCGTGCGGCAAGGGCTTCTTTGGCCTCCAACGCCTCGAGGGTGACGGTCTGCGGCTTGGTATTGGGCATGTCAATGACGGAGGTGACGCCGCCTGCACGTGCCGCACGGCTCTCACTGTAGAAGGTGCCTGCGGGGTTCTCGGAGTTGCCGCCATCGCGGAAATGCACATGGGTGTCAATCACTCCCGGCAAAAGCAAGAGGCCTTCGGCCTCTTGTAAGTGGAAAGTGGAAAGTGGAAAGTTGAAAGTGTCGCCTTCTACAATGTCTTCAATAGAATCTCCATTGATAATAACGGAGCCTTTAAATATACGTCCTTCGTTAACTATGGTTGCGTTGTGGATTAAGGTCTTCATATCTTGGTTTTGGTTGTTTTGATGGAAGAAACAAGCATGGCGATGATCTCTTTTAAATCATTACAGGCTGTGGTATAATCCTCGGAGGACATCATCTCCGAACCATGAATCAAGTCTAACCAATACTGGGTCTCGTCAGCTTCTTTCAGTGCGATAGAAAGTTTGCTAATGAAATCAGAAGGGCTTTGTGCATTCTTCGCTTCCCGTATGTTGGCTCCAATGCTTGTGCCGCTTTTAAGGATTTGTCGGCTTATGTCGAATTCGGAAAATGTTTCTTTAATGTATCGGGAGAGTTTAATAATCTGCAGAGCAAATATAAAACTCTTCTGTTGAAGTGGACTATCCATAGTTTTCCACTTTCATCTTTCCACTTTCCACTAAAATTTCCTTCCTTCGGCCCAGCGGCGGCCTGCAATCTGGGCTTCGGCCGAGGTGTTGTAGATGTTGGCCACGACGAATTGACCGGTGTGGTCGATGCAACCCCATTTGCCGTCCATCTTGGCGGGCGCCACGCGGTCGTTCCACACATAGGTGAACAGTTTGGCATCCTCAAGGGTGGGCTTGATAACCCACTCGCCTTTGTAATCCACATAGCCCCAGGCCTGTGTGCCTTGGTCCATGACGGGGTAGAGCCAATGGCCGAGTTCCTGGCCGGTATCCCACTCGTTGCCGGCCAGCCAGGCTTCGCTGCTGAGGGTGAATACATTGCGGCTCAGGTCGTCGCCGGTGTCGCTGATGGCCATCCAGAAGCCGTCGAGCTTGGCGGTGGCGAAGAGGCCTGTGTCGTTGGCAAAGTGTGTGGCGTCCTCGTAGATGGGTTTGATGCGCCATTCGCCGCTCCAATCCACCCAGCCCCATTTGCCGCTGGCGGGGTTGCTGACGGGCAGGCGCCAGCCCTCGAGGGTGCGGCCGTGCTCGAACTGACGCAGCGCGTAGGCGGCATCCTCGGCGGTGAAGAAGATGGCGGTGCTGATTATGTTGCCGTTACGGTCGATATTGGCCCAGCGGCCTTCCTGCTTCACCTGGGTGTATTGGTAGTTGTTGTCGTCGCCGAAGGGGCGCTGGTCCTGGTAGAGCGGTTGCACGGCCCAGCGACCCAGGTAGTCGACAAAGCCCCAGAGGTCGGTCTTGGGGTTGGTTACAGGCACGCGCCAAGTGTAGTAGTTGCGTGCGATAGCCCATTGTGCGCCAGCCTCTTCGGCCTGCTCGGCGCTGTGGAAGATATTGTTGATGACCAGCACGCCGCGGCCGTCGATGCAGCCCCAGCGGCCTTCCTTCTTGACAGAGGCGAAGCTCTTGGGGTCCTTGCCCTGGTGCGGGTTGGCAGCCTCATAGACGGGCTGGTATTTCCAGCGGCCATAGTAGTCGACAAAGCCCCAGCGGCCGTCGGCCTGGTTGCGGGCAGGGTAGACCCACTTGCCGGGCTCGCTCATGGCTTCCCATTCCTGACCCGCCTGGCGTGCCACTTCCTGGGTGGGGAAGAGGTTGCGGCAGATGAGGTTGCCGTCGATGTCGATGCATCCCCAATGGCCGTCGAGCTTCACGGGAGCCCATTTGCGGACGCTGCCTTCAAACTCGCCGGCACGTTGATACTGAGGCATGATGCGCCACGAGCCGTTGTCGTTTTTGTAGCCGAAACTCTTCATGGCACTCTCGTAGACAGGCTTCTGGGCCGAGGCTCCGAGGGCGGTCAGTATTGTGAATATGAGCAGTATAGCGAACCTTTTCATTGCTTAATGATATATAATTCAAAATGCAAAGATACGAAACTCTGCCGATATGGCCAAAAAAAAATTTATGTCCCCGCATCCACCATGCGATGATGCCGTTCTGACTCCACTATGACTACGTCTTTTAAACCATTGTTTGCCTATCGTTCGACCATAGTTCTACCATTTTTAATGGTTAAACGATGGTTAAACGATGGTTGAACTATGGTCGAACAATCGGAGTAGAAGCGCAGTCATAGCCTTTTTACTGCGGTGCACAATAAAAGTGTGCGGGAAGTCGTTATGGACGTAAATCAAATCCTCAACACGATGGAATGGAAAGAACTTAGAATCTGGGTTTATATAGAGGCTATGGACCCCGGTATCGCGCATCACAACTCGGTCCTTACAGCCTTTGGCCCCGAGGAGTTGCACGAGGGCGAGGTGCTTCATTACAAAGACCCGGGTGGAGTTCTGGCGCCGCTGACGGTAGTGGAGGTGAACGAGAATTGGGTCACGCTGCGGGTGGGCCAGAACACCGAGGTGCGCCTGTGGCCAGGCGAATGCAAGGATCTGGACAAAGGCGGTCGCGACTACACCAATTTCTACCTCCAGGCAGTGTTGGAGCCTTCCTACGACAAAGACAGCCTCCTCGCACCCGACGAGGAACCCGACGACGACGGCCGCTACGACGCGTGGGCGTAAACTTTTTTTCGCTATATTGGAAAAAAGTCGTATCTTTGCACCCTCAAACAGAAACAATAATATTAATAAACAATTGATAACAATGAACAAATTCGATCCCGCAACCGCAATCCAGCGCGTCGACGGACGCGACGCCAACCGTGGTGTGAACCCCGCAATCTGCGACAGCGCCACCTTTACCTTCCCCAAGGCTCACCTGATGACCGACACCTTCCACGGTGAAACCGAAGGCTACTTCCTCTACAGCCGTCATTGGAACCCCTCCAACCTCGCCCTCTGCCAGCGCCTGGCCGCTATGGAAGGCACCGAGATGGCCTGGGTCACCGGTTCCGGTTTGGCCGCCATCACCAGCGCCCTGCTGCACGAAGTCAACGCCGGCGACCACATCGTGGCCAGCATGACCACCTACGGCGGCACCTTCGCCTTCATGGCCAACTACCTGAAGAAGTTCAACGTGAACACCACCTTCGTGAACATGCAGAACCTCGACGCTGTGAAGAAAGCCCTCGCCGAGCACCCCAACACCAAGGTCGTCTACACCGAGACCATGAACAACCCCCTGCTCCGCATCGCCAACATCCCCGAGCTGAGCAAGATGGCCCACGCCGCCGGTGCCAAGCTGATTGTGGACAACACCTTCACCCCCATGATTTTCAGCCCCTGCCGTCTGGGTGCCGACGTCACCGTCTACTCGATGACCAAGTACATCAACGGTACCAACGACTGCGTGGCCGGTGCCATCTGCGGCAGCGCCGAATACATCGGCAGCTTGATTGATGTGAACGACGGCACCTGCATGCTTCTCGGTCCTGTGCTCGACCCCATGCGCAGCGCCTCCATCAACAAGAACCTCCACACCCTGCATATCCGCATGAAGAAGCACGGCGAGAACGCCATGTATCTGGCCAAGCGCTTCAAAGAGGTGGGCTTCAAATACAACTACCCCGGCCTCCCCGAGCATCCCGACTACGAGCTGTTCTGCAGCATGATGAACGAGGGCTACGGCTTCGGTGGCATGATCAGCATCGACATGGGCACTGCCGAGAGCGCCAGCAAGATTATGGAAATCATGCAGGAGAAGGGCGTCGGCTATCTGGCCGTCAGCCTGGGTTACTTCAAGACCCTCTTCAGCAACAGCGGCAAGAGCACCAGCTCTGAGGTGCCCGAGGACATCCAGAAGGAGATGGGTATGAGCGAAGGCCTCATCCGCTTCAGCATGGGTCTCGACAACGACATCGAGGCTACCTTCCAGCTCATCAAGGAGTCGGTTGACGAGAGCCGCAAGTAATTATGAAGAAAATAGCAGTTATATTAAGTGGCTGCGGTAACCGTGACGGTAGCGAGTTGCAGGAGAGTTTGTCTCTCCTGCTCGCTATCGACCGGCGCGGTTGGCAGTACCAATGCTTCGCCCCCGAAGGCTACTTTGAGGTGGTGCCGCATGTGGAAGTCGTAGACGACGAGGAGGAAGGCACGATACTCGATACCGAGCAGCGCGACATCTTTGTCGAGAGCGCCCGCATCGCCCGAGGCAACCTGCTGCCGCTCGAGCAGTACAGCCCTGAGGATTACGATGCTCTGGCCCTCCCGGGTGGCATGGGTGCCGCTCGCAACCTGAGCACCTTCGCCTTCGACGGGCCCCGTATGACGGTGGTCGACAGCGTGGCCGACGCCATCCTCGAGACCTACCGCGCCCACAAGCCTGTGCTGGCCATGTGCATCGCCCCCATGGTGGTGGCCAAGATGCTGGGTCGCTACGAGGTGGAACTGACGCTGGGTCCCGACGACAATCAGGCCTCGGGCGTCGCCAAAGGCTTTGGCTGCAAGGTGAAGGCCTGCGGCCCCACCGACGTATGCGTCGACACCGAGCACAAAGTGCTCACCACCCCGGCCTACATGGCCGCTACCCGCATCAGCGAGATATTCGCCGGCGCCGAGAACCTCGTCGCCGCCCTCGAGCAGATGCTGGGTTAGTGTCTTTTGAATGAAGGATTGAGAGACTCGCTGACGTTGATGATAAAGTCGGCGAGTTTTTCGTATTGTGCATAGAGGCTGCTGTAGGCGTTGCCTACTTCATAGCCGTATTGGTTGTGTTTGAGGGCTTCGAGGTGTGCGTTACGCAGTCGGTCGCGGCAGGCGTTGACTTCGCGTTCGGCCTCTTCGGCGGCACGGAGGTCGGCACGGTCGTAGTCGACAAGGTTGCCGTCCATCACCAGCAGGGCATTCTCTACCAGGGCACTCATCTCGGCGAGGTTGGCGTTCAGCTTTTCGCTAAAATGCACGGCGTCGGAGAATTTGTTCTTCCGAGTGAGGGCAATCTGGTAGATGCTGTCGCCGATACTCTCCAGGTTGTCGCTGACGCGCAGCATGGCACTGATACGCTCAGAACCGTGTGCGCTGATGCCGCCGCTACCGACGGTGGTGAGGAACTTGGTCAGTTCCATATCCATGCGGTCGGTCAGCCGCTCATAGCGGGCAATGCGTTCGACAGCGGCGTCCATTTCCTTGGCATTACGTACCGTCCGCAATTCTGGAAGCAGGGCGTACATCCGCAGCACTTGCTTCGAGAAAAGTTGCAGTTCTTTCTTTGCACTCTGCAGGTTGAGCTCGGCGGTGCCTACGGGTCCGCGGCTGATGTAGGTGAGTCGATAGTCGTCGCTTTCGTTCTTCTTTTTCTTCTCCGGCACCATGCGTGTGACAATCCACACAATCTGTGGTATGAACCACGACTGAATGCTGACGTTCATTACGTTGAACATCGTATGGAAGAGTGACAGCGCCATTGGGGCGTCGTTGGGGAAAACCAACTGCACTACCGAGAGAATGGGACGGAAAAGGATGAGCGTTAGCGTGACACCTAATACGTTAAATACAAGGTGCGCTCTTGCGGCACGTTTGCCGGCGATGCCCGCCACTATGGCGGCGATGTTGGCTGTGACGGTGGTGCCGATGTTCTCGCCCATCACCAGCGCAATGGCTACGTCAAGGCCTATCCATCCGTTGTGGAGCATAAGCAGCGTGATGGCCATTGTGGCCGCCGAAGCTTGCACCATACAGGTCAACACAGCGCCGATGGCCACGAAGAGAAGCACCGACCAGAATCCGTAGCCACTCAACGAGGCTAGCCCCTGAAGCATTGACGGGTACTCGCTCAAGTCAGGCATGGCAGCTTTCAACAACGACATGCCGACAAGCAGCAGGGAAAGTCCGATTATGGTCTGTCCCACAGACCTCATTTTGTCGCGCTTGGTAAACATGAATACAAGGCTCACGGCAGCGATGATAAGCGGTAGGTTGAAATATCCCGATCCTTCGCCGAGGCCAAGCAAGGTGATAATCCATGCCGTCACCGTCGTGCCGATGTTGGCACCCATGATTACCGCCACTGCGCCGCCTAACGAGAGCAGGCCTGCATTGACGAAACTAACCACCATAACAGTGGTGGCTGACGACGACTGTATGGCCGCCGTTACACCCATGCCTGTCAAAATACCGTTCAGCGGGCGACCTGTCATCTTGCCCAGCACGGCACGCATCTTGCTGCCTGCCGCCTTTTGAAGACCTTCGCTCATCAGTTTCATTGCGAAGAGAAATACCGCCAGCGACCCGGTGAAATTGATGATAATCAATAGAATTTCTGTTGCTTTCATGGTTTTTACCTAATTTGTTTTCTGCTGCAAAATTACAAACAAGTTGTTTCAAAATTGTTTCGAAATGGTTAAGTTTTGGTTAAGAAATTGTGACGAAATTGTTACAAAACAAAAAAGAGGGCGGCAACACAGCTGTGTTGCCGCCCTCTTTATAAGGGAGTATTGACTTATTTACCAGCCTCGGCGAGGGCGATGTATTTGTCAATCTCGGTCCACTCGGTGCTCTCGGGATAGTCTTTCTTCACCTGCTGGAAGCAGTCGAGGGCATTGGCGTTGTCGTCGAGCATCAGATAGGCCATGCCGGATTTGAAAAGGGCAGTGGGGGAGGTGATGTAGTTGCTGTTCATTGCGGCAGCCTTCTTGTAGTGGTTGACGGCCTCTTTGGTGCTGCCTTGCTCGATGAGGGCGTCGCCCAGCATCATCTCGGCCAGCGAACCGGTGAAGGTGTCGTCGCCTTTGTATTTCTTCAGCCAATGGATGGCCTCTTCGTAGTTGCCCATGTGCAGGTAGGAGGCACCGGCATAGTATTTGGCCAGCTTGCCGGCCTTGGTGCACTTGTAGCTGTCGATGACGCTGAGGAAGCCACGGAAGGTGTCGTCGCCGTTGAGGGCTTTCTCAAAGTCGCCCTGGGCGAACCACTGCTCGGCGGCAAACATCTCCTCGGCGGCGCGCACTTCGCGGGGCTGGAAGACCCACTTGCGCAGGCCAAAGATAGCGAGGACGACCACAAGAATGGCCGCCACGATGATAATCAAGGTCTTTTGGTTCTTCTGGATAAACTCTTCCGAACGGGTGATGACGCTACCCATCTCGGTGTTTTTCTCTTCGATTTGCTTTTCCATTATTGTTGTATACTTTTTAGTTTTCTGTCGCTGAAAAATCGGGTGCAAAAATACAACTTTTTTATGAATTGAGCGTTTGAAAATGAAAAAAGTGATGAACAAGACCTGTTTTTAATATTTTAGTCTAATTTTATTGTTGTTGATAATCAGCTTGATGTATGCGGTTTTATATATTTTTTGCAGAAAAATTTTTTTTATAAATATATTTTACATATTTTTGCAAAGATTATTAACAGGTGAAAAAATAGTATTTTATGAATACAAAAACCAAATATTTAGGGCTTGAATTAAACAGCCCGATCGTGGTGGGCAGCTGTGGTCTGACCGCCGATGTGGAGAAAATGGTACAGATGGAGGCCGCCGGTGCCGGTGCCGTGGTGGTGAAGTCGGTCTTCGAGGAACAGATCATCCACGACATCAAGCGCAATACACACATGGTGGCTCCCACGGAGAACTATGGCGACAGCTATGAATACATTGCCCAGCATGTGGCCGATGACTCGCTGGAGAAGCACTTCTCCATGATTCGCGAGGCCAAGCGCCGCCTTACTATCCCCGTGATTGGCAGCATCAACTGCTTCTCTTATGAGAATTGGCTTACCTATGCCAAGAAGTTCCAAGATACCGGCTGCGATGCATTGGAACTCAATATGGCCATTCTGCCGTATGAGACTTCCACGTCGGCCGACGATGTGGAGCGCACGTTCACACAGATTATCAATACGCTGCGCAAGTCTATCAACATCCCCATCAGCATCAAGGTGGGCCCCTATTTCACCGACATGGCCAAGCAGATGCAGCAGCTCAGTTGGATGGGTATACAGGGTGTGACGATGTTCAACAAGAGCGTCCAGGTCGATATCGACATTGAGAACGAGACGCTGAAGAACGCTTCGTTCCTCTCCACGCATGAGGAGATGTATAACACCCTGCGCTGGGTGGCCTTGCTTTGCCGCAAGATGCGCTGCGACATCAGTGCCTCCACCGGCGTTTACACTGCCGACGATGTGGTGAAGATGCTTCTGGGCGGTGCCACCACCGTGCAGGTGGTCAGTTGCCTCTACAAGAATGGCATCGATACCCTGCGTGAACTCAACAGCGGTCTGCAGGCCTGGATGGAGAAGAAGGGCTACGACAACATCGACAAGTTCCGTGGCAAGCTGGCCGTCGCTCCCGCCGAAAAGGCTTCTATCGCTATGCGCACGCAGTTCATGAAGTATTTCGCCGAGATCGTTTAAAGAACATAAACCCATTAAACACACATATTATGGAACAACAAGAAGAGAAGGTAGTAAGTTTCTTTCGTTTCGAGGACTTACGCATTTACGGCAAAGCCACCGACTATGCAAGCTGGGTGATGACTCAACTGAGCAGCCCCCGCAACGATGCAGAGAAGGCGCTGGTGAAATCGTTCTGCCATTCGGCATACGACATTGCCCTCAACATCGCCGAAGGCTCGAGCCGCAGCAAGTCGCAGTTCGACCACTACCTGAAGATTGCCAAGACAGCCATCCGCGAGTGTGTGGTCTACACCGAAGTGGCCCACAACCTCGGCGTGTTCGGCGACGGGCAGTTTGAGCAGTCGCGCGAGTATCTGATGGAGATGACCCGCATGCTCGGCGCCCTCATCATCAGCCTGCAGCGTTCGGCCGAGCGCCGCATGCAGCGTGGCGACGACGAAGCCGATGGCGAGGCAGACCCCTACGCAAACGATGAAATGAGCTATTGATGACCCCTACACTTCCTAAACTGCGCTACACCGACTCGGGCAACTTCTTCCTCATCGCCGGCCCATGTGTTGTCGAGGACCACGAGAACCCCTTTGTGGTCTGTGAGCGGCTTGTGGCAATCTGTGACAGGCTGCATATCCCCTTTGCTTTCAAGGCCAGCTACCGCAAGGCCAACCGCTCGAGCATCAACTCCTTTACCGGCATCGGCGACGTGGAAGCCCTGCGCCTTCTGCGCGAGGTGGGCGAGCGCTACGGCGTGCCCGTGGTGACCGACATCCACACCAACGAGGAGGCTGCCCTGGCCGCCGACTATGTTGACGTGCTGCAGATACCCGCTTTTCTCTGCCGGCAGACCGAGCTTTTGCGCGCTGCTGCCGCGACAGGCCGCTATGTCAACGTCAAGAAAGGGCAGTTCCTTTCGCCCGAGGCCATGACGCAAGTGGCCGACAAAATGCGCGCTTTCGGGTGCCAGAACTTTATGCTCACCGAGCGCGGCACCACCTTCGGCTATCAGGACCTGGTGGTTGACTTCCGCGGAGTGCCCACCATGCAGCGCAACGGTGTGCCTGTGGTGGTGGACATCACCCACTCGTTGCAGCAGCCCAATCAGGGCAGCGGCGTCACCGGCGGACGGCCCGACATGATTGAAACCATCGCCCGCGCCGCCATCGCCGTGGGTGCCGACGGCCTCTTCATGGAGACGCATCCCGACCCCGCCTGTGCCAAGAGCGACGGCGCCAACATGCTGCGCCTCGACCTTGCCGAGGGCCTGCTGGAGCGCCTTGTGGTCATCAGACAGACAATCATCAAACTTTAGTGGTTCTAATTGTTCTCGTGACAATAGACATGCTATCAAAGAGCCTATGGAACTCAATCTCACCAAACCTATCATTTTCTTTGACCTCGAGACCACCGGCGTACAGGTGGGTCACGACCATATCGTGGAGATTTGCCTCCACAAGGTGATGCCCGACGGCACTACCGACACCCGTGTGGAGCGCGTGCGCCCTGCCGACGAGAACGGCCAGACCATCCACATCCCCGAGGTGACCACCGCCGTGCACGGCATCACCGACGCCGACGTGGCCGACAAGCCAACCTTCCGCGAGCTGGCGCCCAGCTTGCTTGAATACATCGGTGACGCCGACCTGGCGGGTTACAACAGCAACAAATTCGACGTGCCGCTGCTGGTCGAGGAGTTCCTGCGTGCCGGCATCGACTTCGACCTCAAGCAGCGTCGCCTGGTCGACGTGCAGAACATCTTCCACCAGATGGAGCAGCGCACCCTCGTGGCCGCCTATAAGTTCTATTGCCAGAAAGACCTGGAGAATGCCCACAGCGCCGCTGCCGACACCATTGCCACCTACGAGGTGCTCAAGGCGCAGCTCGACCGCTACCAGGGCGTGGACTACAAGGACCGCACGGGCAAGGTCAGCCAGCCTGTGGTCAACGACATTGCCGCCCTCAGCCGCTTCACCTCCAACAGCCAATGGGCCGACCTGGTGGGCCACATAGGCTACGACGCCAAGCACCGCGAGGTGTTCAACTTCGGCAAGCACAAGGGCGAGCCCGTCGAACAGGTCTTCGAACAGGAGCCCTCCTACTATGATTGGATGATGAAGAGCGACTTCCCGCTCAGCACTAAGAAACTCATCACCGAAATCTGGAACCGCCGCAAGCAGCGCAAACTCGACGCCCTGAAGGCCCACTTCCAGGGCTGAAGAGGCCCCTCCATGACTACTGCCTTTCTTTGAACGTTCTTCGGTCGTTCTGTGGTCGTTCTTTGCTTTTTCCAAAGAATGGCCAAAGAACGATCGAAGAACAAGCGTCGAACAGTGGGTGTCAGTGAGTCGTGTGGTCAGAAGTGGTAGACCAGACCCATCATACGTGTCTGCGGCGCACCGGCCGAGGCCTTGTAGGAGGGCAGCAGGTCGATGAAGAACTCGATGTTGCGGATACCCAGCAGGCCTGTGTGCAAGCCCACGGCGGCGCGCAGGTTGAAGCGGTTGAGCACGTCGAGCCCTTTGTCCTCTCTTCTTGTCCAATGGTTGTGCTCGTTGAGGCTTTGGGTGTATAGTATCTGTTTGGAGTTGAGCATGGGTGTGAGTTTGAAGAAGAAGCCTTGGGAAAAAGCGTGCCAAGCCTTGCTGAACGAGTAGTTGACCGAGACGGGGAGGCCGATGACGAAACAGTCGAACATCTGTCGCGGGGCGTTCGTGCCATAGCTGTCGTCGAGCACCAGGTGGTTGCCCTCGGCTTTCACTATGTTGTCCAACTGATAGGCGTGATACCCGAATTGGATGCCGGGGGTCAGGCTCCAGCGACCGCCGAGGGGGATGGCATTGGTGGTGAACTGCCAGAAAGCCCCGAAGTCAAGGTTGGTATTATAGGGTGAGCCGTAGCGGGCATTGTCGGTGCCGGTAATCGGCATCGAGAAATCCAGGCCGAAAGTGAGACTGAGGCTTCTTAATTTGTCTGTCTTGTTGAGCCAGCGCTTGCGGTCGACATAGAGGTGGGTGGCCGAGTCGGAGGCGGTGACGTTGCTCACGGCATCGTTGCTTAGGTACAGTCGTTGGTTGACGGCCCATAGTTTGCCTTTTTTGACAACGCTGTTGCCATGTGCCCAGATGTTGAGGACCTTGATGTGGCCACGGCCCAGGTCGAGGGTGGCGTTGTACAAGCTGATGTGGGTATTGCCGAGGTTGCTCATGGTGTCGATAACGAGCAGGGCACCGGTGTCGGCGCTGATGTCGAGGTCCACCGAGTCGAAGTCGTACTGCTCGATGGTGAGACGGGCGCCCTTATACAGTTTTAGGTATTTTATTGGTTGTGCGGTGTGTATCTCGACAACGGTTGACTTGGGCATTGTCGTGTTTTCTTTCAGCCATAGGTGGCCAACGGGTCCCAGATGCTTGGCTTCGATAATGTTGGGCTCGTTGCCCTCCTCGAAGAAGTCGGCGCAGCGGGTCTGGAGCACCACGGTGGTGGGGCTTCCTTTGGGTGCCTGGATGAGGCGTGCGTCCCAGCCTTTGTCAATTTCGAGATTGTTGAACGGCTGGTCGAAGGTCTGTTCTATCTCGTAGATGTCCTGTGCCGAGGCGCGGCAGGTCATGAAGAGGGCGAGGCCGAGGATGAGGGCGGTGCCGAGGAGACTGGTGGCGTCTTTGAGGATATGGATTGTGCGTTTCATGGTGACGGGTGTTTTATTTTAATTCAAATGTTTTCAAGGTAAGGGGTTCGTTGTTTTTGGAGCCGAAGGCTTCGGCCAGCAGTTGCTGCAGGTCGGTGCTTTGGGTCTGCGAGTCTTCAGGAACGGTGATGATGTTGCAGCCTTCGGTGCAGGCCAGGATGGTGCTGCTGCGGCGGTGCACGCGAGGAGCGACGGGCGCGGGCTCGGCAGGATGGATAGTTTCAATAGAGTTTATAGACTCTATAGATTCTATAGTTTCTATTTCCTCTATTGTTTCTATAGTCTCTAATTCCTCTATGGTTTCTATTGTCTCTGCCCTTTGGGTTGCCTTCTGCATGGGGCGGGGTGCAGGGACTTCCTCTGGGGTAGGCTCGGGTAGGATGGTTATTTCAGGAGCCTCGGTCTGGGCCACCTGCACGGGGGCGACCGTCTCGCTGCGGAACAGGGTGGGCAGCGTGAGCAGCAGTACGGCTACGCCTGCCGCCACAGCGCTAGCCCATACAGGCCACAGGGGGCGCGAGTGCTTCGCTTTGGCGTTGATCATCCGGGCCAGCTCTTCCTGTCGGCGGCGGTTGGCCTTGGTGGTGCGCTTGGCTTCAAATAGTTGTTCTAATTCCTTGTCATTCATGGCTCATTGCTTTTAATGCGCTGACGGCGCGTGAAAGGGTGGTGTAGACGTTGGCGCTGCTCATGCCCAATTGGCGTTGCATCTCCTCGTGGCTCAGCTGGTCGATGTAGCGCATCTGCACGGCTCGGCGCTGCACTTCGGGCAGGCGCTGCATCATGTGGTCGAGTAGTACAGAGCGCTCCTCGTTGAGTGCGGCCTCGGCGGTGGCTTCTTCGTCGCTGATGTCGCCCAGGCGGTCGATGTCGTCGCTTGTGTAGTCTTTCTGTTTGCGCAGCAGCGTGAGGCAGCGGTTCTTGACGGTTTGCATGGCGTAGCCTTCGAGGTTGACGATGTGTCGCAGTTTTTCGCGGTTTTCCCAAAGTTCGACGAAGGCTTCCTGCACCATGTCTTCCGCGTCGTCGGCGGAGTGCAGCAGGCGCTCGGCCACAAGCTGCATGGCGGGCTGCAGGGGCAGAAAGGTGTTGAGGAAGCGTTCGCAGTTCATTTTCGTCAGACGTTTACACCTATATGACGCAAAACTTCCTCAAATCTTACAAAAAAACTAAAATATTTCGCAGGAAAGTATTTCAATGCGGCGCGACTGTGCGGCCGGAAGACCGTAGACGGGGTCTTGTGAAGGTGAAAGGTGAGAGGTGAGAGGTGAGAAGTGGTCGACACCTTTGGGTTGCTGCACGATGCGGAGACGTCCGTCGTTGATGGCATCGCCTAAAAGACCGTCACGCCACGCGCGTATCATATTAATAAAGCTGCCGATTCGGCGGGCCGAAAGGATGTGGTTGTAGTCGTCGGTGAACAGGGGGCTGGCATAGCCGCTGACTGTGAGCACCACCCGTTTGTTGTCGTCGAGCTGTGTCTCGATGTGGTCGAACAGTTGTTGCACTTGTTCGAAGTTGCCCACCACGCACGAGTCAAAGAACTGCTGCATCCGTGCGGAGTCCTCGGCAGTGTGCTGGTGCGCCAGATACTCGCTGCGCAGCAGGGCATAGCGCAGCTGGCAGTCGGCATAGTCGGCTGTGGTCACGCTGTCGCGGCTGCGCGGGTCGGGCTCGTCGTTGTGGAAAAAGAGTGCGAGGGGGAATGTGAAAAGGTGAGAGGTGAGAGGTATCAGGCAAGGTGTCTTTATTTACTGACAACATACTGCTGTCTATAGACCACCGATATAGGTCGTTGCAGCACATGGAGTCGCTGAGGAAGTAGCTGTCCTTGCGGTTGGAACTGAGGTAGCCTCCGATGGGGAAGCCGCTGGCAGGCTCATAGTCGGTGATGGTGAAGTAGAGATCGTTCTGCTCGCTGTTGAGGCACCCGCACGCAGGTTCGGCCTTCTGCCAGGTGTTGCGGCTGCCCACGGCACAGTAGATGTCAAAGCCGCCTTTGCCACCGGCACGGTCGCTGCTGAAATAGAGGATGCCGTTGCGCTGGTCGTAGAAAGGGGTGTACTCGTCGGCACTGCTGTTGACCATCGGCCCCAGGTTGACAGGCTCTTCGGCCATGCCGTTGCGTATGATGCTGTACCAGATGTCCATGCCGCCATAGCCGCCCGAACGGTCGCTGACGAAGTAGAGCAGCACCGTGCTGTCGTTCAGGCGGCCTACGGTGGGGTGTGTGGCGGTGTATTGTTTGTGGTTGACCGCGCCGGGCAGCCGCACGGGCTTTTCCCAGCCGCGTTTCTTCTTCTTTTGGGCAAACCAGATGTCGCATCGCAGCGTCTCCACGTCTCCGCGGGTGAAGTAGAGGTCATTGCTTACGGGGTCGACGGCCAGGTTGCCGGTGTGGTCTTTCTTGCTGTTGAGGTTCCAACGGTTGGGTTTGGGGCGCGCCACTTTGCCGTCGCGCGAGATGCGGGCTTGGTAGAGCTGCATGATGGTGTTGTTGAAACCGAAGACGCCGCCGTCCGACGAAGGAGGCATGGAGGCGAATGAGAGGATGGTGTCGCCTACGCGGATGGCCCCTGTCTCGCTGCCGGCTGTGTTGTAGGGCTTCCCCATGTGGGTTACATTGTACTGCGCCAGGGCAGGGGATGAGGAAAGTGAGAGGTGAAAAGCAAAAAGCAGGCAGTAGAGCATCGGCTGCCGGAGAAATAGCTGTATGAGGCTTTTACTTTTCATTTTTTACTTTTCACTTTCAAATGATGGGGCACGGTATGGCGCTGTGTTTCTTGTCTTTCTTGCTGATCATGTAGAGGATGCCAATCTCAAAGGCGCCAAGGGTGTGGCTGGCTTCGGCCAGACGCGAGATGTTGGCGTCGTAGCAGAAGGCGAAGGTCCACTCGTGCCAGAGCACGGCGAGGCTGATGGCGGCGGCATCGGCGTGGCGTGCCAGCAGGCCGGCGCTGAAGGCCAGGTAGTCGCGTGGACGCTCGTTGACATACCAGCGCACGTCGCAGCCGTAAACCAACTCGCTGAATTGGCCTTGGTGCTGGAAGCCTACCACCGGCAAGAGGCTGCACTGCGGCCAGCCGCGCCATTCGGCACGGGTGTAGAGGTTCCACTTGCGTGCCAGCCGTGAGTCGGAAACGCCCAGGTAGCTGATGTCCGGTTCGTTGATGTTGCGCATGGAGAAGCCTGTCTTGGTGTATAAGGTCTCACTCCATTGGCAAAACCACGATGCGCCGGCACCCAGGGTGAGGTAGGCGGCATGGGTGCGGCGGAAGCTCTGGGTGCCGTCGGTCATCTCGATGCCTTCGGTGCTGAATCCTGACTGCCCCACGCCCGCCTCGAGGCCGACGGAGATTAGGTTGTCGCCGTTGCCGATGGCCTGGAAGTAGGAGGCAATGGCGCTGGCGGTGGTGGAGCCGTAGCCGAGGGTGCCGGCGCGGTCGCCCGAGACCCACAGGCTGCCGTTCAGTCCGTTGCGGTTGCGAGCGCTGCGCATGAGGCTGAACTCGGCGGTGGTGGTTAGTGTCTGGAAGGGGGTGCTGACGGAGGCCCATTGGTTGCGGTAGACGGCCCCGAAGCGACCTGTGCCGTCGAAGAAGCCCGCATAAGCGGGGTTGAACAGCAGCGGGTCGAGGTCCATCATCGAGAAATGGATGTCCTGTGCCTCAGCGCAAGTGAAAAGTGAAAAATGAAAAGTGAAAACCAGACCAACGTAAAACGATAGTCGACAGGTTGTTCGTTTTATTTTCGTTTCACTATTCACTATTATCTGGTGTAGGGGGGCAGGCTGATGTCGGCAAAGTCGCCCTTCAGATACTTGAAGTAGGCGGCGATGCCCACCATGGCGGCGTTGTCGGTGCAGAATTGGAAGGGGGGTATGAATGCTCGCCAATGGTGCTTGTCACAGATGCGTTGCAATTCGCTGCGCAGAAACGAGTTGGCACTGACGCCACCGGCAATGGCCACCTGTCTGACCTTGTGGTCGATGGCGGCGCGCTCCACCTTCTTCAACAGGAAGCTGACGATGGTCTTCTGTATCGAGGCGCATAGGTCGGCCTTGTGCTCTTCGATAAAGTTGGGCTCCTCCTTCAGACGGTCGCGCAGGAAGTAGAGGAACGAGGTTTTGATACCTGAGAATGAGTAGTTGTAGCCCTCGATATGGGGGGTGGCGAACTTGTATGCGTCGGGGTTGCCCTCTTTGGCCAATCGGTCGATGACGGGGCCACCCGGATAGCCAAGGTCCATGATTTTGGCCGCCTTGTCGATGGCTTCGCCGGCCGCATCGTCAATGGTGGTGCCCAGGCACTCGATGTCGAAGTAGTCGCGCAGCAGCAATATCTGGGTGTGTCCGCCGCTGACCAATAGGCAGATGAATGGGAACTGAGGCTTGGGGTCGCCACGATCGATGAAGTGGCTCAGCACATGGGCCTGCAGATGATTGACCTCGATGAGGGGTTTGCCGAGGGCGGTGGCAAAACTCTTGGCGAAGCTGACGCCGACGAGCAGCGAGCCGAGCAATCCCGGGCCACGGGTGAAGCCCACGGCGTCGATTTCCTCCTTGCTGATGCCCGCTTGGCGGATGGCGGCGTCGACCACGGGGATGATATTCTGCTGGTGGGCGCGGCTGGCCAACTCGGGCACCACGCCTCCGTATTGTTCGTGAACCTTCTGGCTTGCAATGACATTCGACAGCAGCCGGTCGTCGCGGAGCACCGCTGCCGACGTGTCGTCGCAGCTGGATTCTATAGCTAAAATAGTAGTCATAATCGACTGCAAAATTACACATTTTTTTTCAATTGTCTGCAAGTATTTATAATAATGGCCCCGCGACCCCCTGTTATCGTTTTTGCACAAAAAGTGATCAAACTCTCGAAAATGCCCTGAAAAGTCCTTTTGCAACCCCTTTGAGGCCAGCATGATACAGGACCATCTCTTACTCAACTCTTACTCTTCTCCTACCTATCGCTAACAGATCCCTTACCTGAGTAAGAGAAGGGTAGGAGATGATAAAAAGTACAGTAGGGATATATCAGTGGCTGATAGTGGACGTGGCCGCCGGAAAGCGGGACGGTGCCGGAGGTGTGAATGAGACCGCCAAATGTTAAAAAATAAATTTTCCTTTGCAGTTTGGAAAAATTAACTTATCTTTGCACTTGATTGATTGAAGTAAAATAAAGTAATTCTAAAACATAACAACTTAAAAAACAACACATCATGAAGAAAATCGTATTAGCAATCGCGGCCGTCTTTGCGATGAGCACCATGACGATGGCTCAGACCGAGCTGAATTTTGACAAGCTGCAGAACCAGCAGGAAGCCACCATTGGCAACTACTTCGCCGACCTGCAGGAGGTTGAGAACATTGATTTCGATCAGCTGAAAGACCTCTCCTTCTCCACTGAGACCGGTATGGTCAAGTTGGACAATGTCCAGAACGGTGGTGACCCCATCGTTGGCGCCATCCTCGCCATCTTCCTTGGCGACTTCGGCATCCATCACTTCTACACCGGTGACACCAAGCACGGCATCCTGCACCTGGTGTTCTTCTGGACCGGCGTTCCCGGCGTCATTGGCCTCATCGAGGGCATTATCTGGCTCCTCGACCCCGCCACCTTCCCCCAGCCCCTCTTCGGCGGCATTATCTAAATTGCAATTTAGAACCAATAAAAAGTTGTGCTCGTTTCGAGTGCAACTTTTTTTTTGCCATGTGGGAAAAAGTGTGTAATTTTGCAATTTATTTAAAACATAAAACAATGAAGTATTCTATTGGAGTTGATATGGGTGGCACCAACACCGACATTGGGCTGGTGACCGAAAACGGTAACATCGTCCAGCGTCGCAACTTGCCGACCAACGCCTATACCGAGCTGGAACCCTATGTGCGTGACATGATGCGCGAAATCGAGACTATGATGGCCGCACAGTCGGCAGTCGACGGCATTGCGGCGCAGCTCGAGGGCATCGGTATCGGCGCCCCCAACGGCAACTTCTATACCGGCTGTGTGGACAACGCTCCCAACCTGACTATCAAAGGGGTGCTGAACTTCGAGAAGGAGATACACAAGTATCGCGATGTGCCCGTGGTGCTCAGCAACGACGCCAATGCCGCCGCTTACGGCGAGTATGTATATGGCGGTGCCAAGGGTATGAAACACTTCATTATGTTTACTTTAGGTACCGGTGTGGGCAGCGGTATCGTGGTGGACGGCAAATTGGTGCATGGCTCCACCGGCGCCGCCGGCGAGTTGGGCCACGCCATCCTCTACCAGCATGGTCGCAAGTGCTCCTGTGGCCGCGAGGGTTGCCTCGAGACCTATACCTCGGCACGCGGTATCGTGCAGACCTACTGCGAGTTGAAGGGCTGTGAGGTGACCCCCGACATCACCAGCAAGATGATTGGCGAGCTGGCCCATCAGGGTGACCCCGTGGCTCTGAAGACATGGGAAACCGTGGGCGACCAGCTGGGTCTGGCAATGGCCAACAGCGTCACCTTCTCGGCTCCCGAGGCCATCTTCCTCATGGGTGGTCCTGCCCAGGTGGGTGAGCCCCTGCTGAAGCCCCTGCGCGCAGCCTTTGAGAAGTACCTGCTCAATATATTCAGTGGCACCTGCTCCATCCGCATGAGCGAACTGAAAGCCAATGAGGTGGCCATCCTCGGCGCTGCCGCACTGCTGAAAATGAAGAATTAAGATATAAAATTAATAATTCATGATAATGAAACGCGTCAGCCAATTTTTAATTATTAGTTTTTCATTCTTAATTTTTGTTGCTTGCGGCAATAAATCGCTGACCTCCTATGTCAACCCCTTGGTGGGCACCGACGGACATGGCCATACCTTTCCGGGAGCCATCGTGCCGTTCGGCCAGATACAGTCCTCGCCCGACACACGCCTCGAAGGCTGGGACGGCTGCAGCGGCTACCACTACAGTGACGACACCATTTATGGCTTCAGCCACACCCACCTCAGCGGCACCGGCTGCTCCGACTACGGCGACCTGCTGCTGATGCCTGTCTGTGGTCAGTGGTCGGGTGACTACAAGAGCCATTTCTCGCACAAGAACGAGACAGCCCGCGCGGGCTACTACAAGGTGCTGCTCGACGGTCCGAAGACCATCGTCGAGCTCACCGCCGACCGCCGTGTGGCCTATCACGCCTATACCTATGCCGATGACCGCAACAACGCCTTCGTCATTGAGCTGAACCACCGCGATGTGCTGATCAGCGGCAAGATTATGCTGCGTGACGGCATGATTGTGGGCTGGCGCGAAAGTAGTGCATGGAACCCCGACCAGCACTTGCATTTCGCCATCCGCGGCGATGTCGACCTGTCGGATATTACCTTCAACGAGGACTCCACGCAGGCCGTTGTGAAACTGCCTGACGGCACCAAGCGCATTGAGCTGCAGGTGGCCATCAGCGGTGTGGACATCGACGGTGCCATTGGCAACCTCATCACCGCCAAGCACAACGACTTCGAGAGTGCCCGTCGCGCTGCCGACCGCACATGGGAGGAGGCTCTCGGCAAGCTGAAGGTGGAGGGTGGCTCCAAGGAGCAGCGCCGTTGCTTCTACACGGCCCTCTATCACTGCATGACCTCGCCCTACCTGTGGAGCGACGCCGACGGCCGCTACCGTGGCACCGACAATAAGATACATGTCGCTGACGAGGGTAGGGAAGTGTATACCGTCTTCTCGCTGTGGGACACCTACCGTGCCCTGCACCCCCTGCTGACGCAGATTGAGCCTGAGCGCACTGTCGACTTCGTCTACACCGCCATGAAGAACTTCGAGCAGGGTGGCGAGCTACCTATGTGGGAGCTGGCCAGCTATGAGACCCACTGTATGATAGGCTATCACGCTGTGCCTATGATGCTGGAAGCATATATCCACTTGGCTGAACCCGACGGCACTATTGCTGGTTATTCACCCAATCAGTTGCTTGCCGCAATGGTGGCCACCAGCAATCGCACACCAGAACAGCGTGCCTATGCTGCACAGGGCTACCTTTCGTCGGAGGTTGACAACGAAAGCGTCAGCAAGACGCTGGAATATGCCTATGATGACTGGTGTATTGCTCAGATGGCAGACTTCGCTGGCGACACTGCCGTTGCTCGCGAGTATTGGATTCGCAGCCAAAGTTGGCAGAATGTGATTGACAGCAACGGCTTTGCCCATGCCAAGCGCAACGGTGGCTGGGTCACCCCCTTCGACCCCACCGAGGTCAACAACCACTTCACCGAGGCCAACAGCTGGCAGTACAGCACTTACGTGCCGCACGATATCGCCGCTTGGGTGGAACATATCGGTGGCAAGAATAATGCCGTCGCCTTTCTTGACAGCCTCTTCGAGGGTCACAACGCCATGGGTGGACGTGACCAGGTCGACGTCACTGGCCTTATCGGTATGTATGCTCATGGCAATGAACCGAGCCATCATGCCGCCTGGCTATACTCCCTCCTTGGACAACCGGAGAAGACAGAGAAGTATGTGCACAAGATACTCGACGAATTCTACTCCAGCCAACCCGACGGACTTTGTGGCAACGAGGACTGCGGTCAGATGAGCGCCTGGTATGTGCTGGCCTCCCTCGGTATGTATAAAGTCTGTCCCGGCAGTGATATTTGGGTGGAAACAAAGCCTATCTTTAATGTGGATGGCTTCAAGCGTGCTCCTCTTACTGTCAATATGTTTTACGATTGCCCAGACTCTCTCCGCATCACCCCCTGCCCGGTCTTTGACGACTGGCGGATGCAGATGGGTGAAGAGAAGCAGGGAGAGGCTATGGTCTACACCGATAAGGAGGTACAATTCTTTTCCCCGTCTGACAAAAGCGGTAAGTTGTATCCAGTTCTGAATTGTCTTGAAGAGAGGCGTAATGTGAGTCCATTTGCCATTATGCCAGGTGCAAAAGAAGTTGATGTGGAGTTCGCCGCCCAGATTGATGGTCGTTTGATGTCACAGGTTGTAAAACAACATTTGGTACGCACCTCCACCGACAAGCACGTCACCTACCTCACGCAGCCTGCCCCGCAATACACCGAGAACGGCCCCGAGGGTATGGTGGACAATATCTACGGCAACACCAACTACCGCATTGGCGGCTGGCAGGGCTGGCAGGGCGACATGGTGGCTGTGGTGGAGCTCGACAATGAACAGAAGGTAAGTATGGTGGGTGTGAACTGCCTGGAAAACATGCGTTCATGGATCTTCTACCCCAAGAGCCTCAAGGTGGAATACAGCCTCGACGGCGAGAATTGGTTGCCCTATGGCGACATGCTGGAGGTGAAGGATGCCCCCGGTGAAAATCCGCAGAGCAAACAGGAAAAGAGCACAACGCAGCTCTTCGCCGTGGTCAAACAGGTCCGTGCCAAGTATTTCAAACTTACAGTCGAGAACTATGGCACGTTGCCCGATTGGCACATCAGTGCTGGCGAGCAGGCCTGGATTTTTGCAGATGAAATAGTTATATTGTGAATATGAAAAAGAAAGTTTTGATACCGATAGCCTTATTGGTTTGTGCAGTTTTTGCCTCGTGCGACGACAAGGCTTGCTATTGCTATGAGCGAGTCTCGACTACCCAGGTGAACGAGACGGTGCTCTATGTCCATCCTGACACGCCGTGTAGCTCACTTGGCAGAGAGAACCGTGGCTGTCTGGAAAGTGAAGAGCGGGGTACGGTAAACCCTGAGGACATCGCCAAGTAAAGTCTACAGCACAAGAATAGCGTTCGACACGGGACGCTGGCCTTCGTGGTCGTAGAAGTAGTTGTCGGAGGGGTGATTGACCACGCCGTTGTGGGGATGGTCGTGCACATACATGGTCGTGCTGCCGCCTCCGTCGAGGTTGATGGCCTCGGTGCAACCCAGCCAGCGCATGATGCGTTGCAGTTCCGGCAGCGATAACCCCTCAGCCTGATGCTTGAAACGTCCGTCGGCCACCAGCAGCAGCGTGGTGCCGTCGGGACGTATGCCGAGGGCCGTGCGGTTGTGGCGGTGGGTCACAAACGAACGGTCGCCACGTTGCGGCACATCCTTACCATCTTTCAGCAGCATAGGCCCGGCAGTCATGATGTTGCTGTCTTTCAGCGTTTCTTCCCACACGCGGCTGCTGTCGGGCACTGCCAGCGCCGGCCGCCCGCCGTTGAGCAGCAGGGTGGCGTATTGGAAGTACTTTCTGTGTACAGAATCCACCTGTGCAGGGGTGTTTTCGCCCAACGCCTCGCCGTCAATTTTCAGGTAGCAAGTGGGATTGCCCTGCTTCATGTCGAAGAACGAGCCATTGATGGCGGCATAGGCGTTGCTGCGTAGCGCCAGGGTGGAGAGCTCGGTCAGCGTGGTGTCGCAGGTGAAGGCCAGCCGACGGTGCGAGCGGGCCGGTATCTCGAGGATGCACAGGTACTGCGCCGAGCAGAACAAGGCGCCTTCGCCGAATTGGTAGCGCTTGAGGTAGAACCCTTCCAGCGTGTCGACACTCCATTCTGCATTGACCACCCGCAGCGAGTCATTGGAGTAGTTGACCTGCGCCCTCAGCAGGGTGGGGCAGAGCAGCAGCGCGGTCAGGAGGAGTGTCAGGCGTCTAAGCATAGGGTCTTTATTTGTGTTCCGAGAAACGGGCCATTACCTCCGTGGCGTAGCTTTTCGACACGGGGATGTCGCCCACGCCCTCATAGTCTATCTCGGCGAAGATGCCCTCGGGGGTCTTGCGGAGCAGCTTCACTTTGCTCAGGTTGATGTAATAGCTGCGGTGACAACGCACCAACGGGCTGCCGGCACACAGCTCTTCGATGCCTTTCAGCGTGTTGCGCAGGCTGTAGCGCATCAAGCGGCCGCCGCTGATATGCAGGATGGTGACGTAGTTGCCCGCTGCCTCGATGCTGATGATGTGCTCCGAACTGACCACCAGCTTCATGTTGCCCTTGTCGTCCACAAAGCGCATCATACCTTTCTCTTCGCGTTCCTCGCCTTTGCGCAGGCGCAGGATGGTGCGCTGTGCTTCGGCAATGCGCAGGTCGCGGTCGATGCGCTCGGCCAGCAGCCAATAGAAGGTGTAGGGGAAAATGGCTACGGAGATGTAGATCAGCAGCACCCGCGGCAGGTTGGGGAAGTAGCCCAGGTGCAGGTAGAGCGAGAGGAAGAGGTCGGCGAAGAGGGCGGTGGCGACCACCTCGCCAAATTGCCACAGCAGGTATTCCCACTCGCGGAGGCGGGACGTGCGGGTGAAGAACAGCAGGATGACCCTCGACAGCGCGGTCACCGCCAGAATGATGGCGCAAGTGATGGAGAGACACATGTTCTCGTTCTGGTACCATTGTGCCACTGCCTGCTCACCTTCCCCCAGGTCGCTCAGGCTGGTGAGCTCCTCCGAGAGGCCGTAGTTGGGAGTGTAGATGATGGCGAAAAACAGGGTGAACAGCACCAGCCCTGCCACGAACATGATGGTGCTTTTGATGGAGTATATGGTCTTGGGTATCCTCATGGTCTATTTCTTTTTCTTCCTCTTTTGATGTGTGAATAGCTCGCTCCAGCGATCGAAGTCCTTGGTGAGCTTCAGGCCCACGCCCTGTTTGTAGGGCAGGTCCATGCGCGTGTAGTCGTTGGTGTTGGTGCGGTTGTAGGCGAAGAGGTGCACCAGCGGACTCAGTCGGTAGCCTATCAATGCGTCGATGACGGCGCTGTTGCCGCCGGTCTCCAGCTCACGGCTCTCACCGCCGTAGCCGAGGGTGCTCTCCAGATACCAGCGACCCCAATCCTTGCTGATGTTCACGTCCAACTGCTCCTTGGTCACTTCGTTGGCGGCTTTGTAGTCCACGTTGATGTCCACCACGCCCACCAGGTCGGTCAGCAGGCCCGACAGGGCCCCGATGCCGCCCGAGGTGGCTATGTTGCCGTTCAGGGCCGCCGTGTTGGCGTTGTAGAACTGTCCCAGCACCAGCAGCGACACCGTCTGGTTCAGCATGTCGCGCTCGTTGCTGCGGTCGATATAGGCAAACACCTCCTCCTCTACGCTGGCGTCGGCGTTGGGCAGCCTGATGTCGAAGCCCAGAGTGGGCTCCTGCAGGGTGCCCGTAATGGCTATCACGTCCTCCACCTGTATGTATTTCTGCGCACTGCCCACATCGGTCATGCTGCCCGTCAGGGTCGACAGGTTGACGCGCTGCGAGTAGACGGCCCTCAGGTCGAAGCGTGCACTCGGCAGGCTCCCCTGGAAGCCGAGGCTGCTGCCGCTCTCGATGGCGAAGTTTTTCTCAATCAGCGACAGCAATCCGAGTTTCATGGTGCCCGAAGTAATCTCGTAGCTGCCCAGCACCTCGGGCTCCTCCTCGCCCGTAAGGGTCAGGTGTAGGTCGCCCATGCCTGTGGCGGTCACCTTGGCGTTCACCTCGTTGAAGTCCATCGGCAGGGTCAGCTGCACATCGGGCGTAACGGCCAGGTCGAGCTCCAGGTTCAGCCGCGCATCTTGCCGCTTCACGTTCTTCTTCTCGCTGGCTTCGGGCTGGTCGCTGACGAAGACGATGTAGTTGTGCGCCTTCACCTGCCGCTGGTCGCTCACCGGCACTGTCAGGCGGCTGCCCGGGTTGGTGCGGGCTCTGACATACACCATCAGGCTGTCGGTTTTGCCCTTCACCGTCCCCGAGGCCGAAGCCAGCAGGGTGCCGTAGAACTCCTCGCCTTGCTTGCGGTCGAGCAGCAGCAGGTTGTCGGTGTTCACACGCAGGTCGAGGTTGATGTCGTTCAGGTCGTTGTATCTTATCTCGCCGTCCAGGGTGGCTATGTTGTTGCGCGGGTCGCGGATGGCAAAGTTGTTGAGCTTGATGAGGTGGTTGGCAAAGCTGATGCTGTCGTCGAGGTAGTAGGTGACGCCCGTAATGCCGAGGCCCAGCACGCCGTCCTCCACGTATGCCTCGCCCACCACCAGCGGCTGCGACGTGGTGCCCGTGATGTCCAGGTCGCCGTGCAGACGGCCCTCCACGCGGCTGGCAAACTCGCTCAGCAGCGGCGCTATCAGGCCCAGCTCGAAGTGGTCGAAGCCCACGTTGAAGTTGATTTCGGGCTCTTTCTTGCCCAGCTCCACCCATCCGGTGGCGTCAATCTGGTCGCCCGCCAGGTCGAGGTTGAGCATATTGAGTTCGGCGTTCCAATTGCTGCGCAGCTTCACATCGCCCAGCGGCTGACGGTTCACCACACAGCTGTCCACACGCAGGTTGGCGTTGAAGTAGGGCGTCTGGTTCAACCCATACAGCGAGAAGCGGCCTTTGATGTCGCCGGCCACGTTCACGGGGCTCTCCTGCAGCAGCAGGTCGGCCACTCCCTTGAGGCTGAAGTCGTCGAAGGCCAGCTCCACACAGTCGTTGTCCTCTCCCAGCAGGCTCAGCCGCGCCGTGAGCGATTGGTTGTCGCCGTGCAGCGCAATGCGTTCACCGCTCACGCGCAGACGGCCGTCGTTGCTGATCCTCACGCTGTCGGTTTGCAGCCTCCAGGCGGTGCTGCCAATGGTGAAGTCGGGCTTCAACACGCTGACCAGCCCCTCGCGCAGCCGCAGCCGCAGGTCGCCCGTCGTCTTGGCCCCTTCGGTGCCCCACGTCAGGTCGGCAATGGCTCGGTGGCGGTTGCTGTTGAGGGTGATATTGGCTCGTTTCAGCAGCTCCATAGCGCCCGTATTGACCTCCTGGGCCTCCATCTCCACCACGTATCCCGTTGGGGTGGCGTGACTGCTCAGGCCTATGTTGTCCAGCACCACCTCGCCGAAGCGCATCGAGTCGCTGCGCAGCACCATCTTCAGCAGCTCCGAGTTGCTGTATTTGCCTTCGATGCGCGTGCCTGCCGACACCCGCAACCCGTCGCTGACGCCTTGCAGGAAGCGGCCGTCGTCCTTCCACTGCAGTTGCATGTAGATCTGGTTGTCTGCAATCTGCGCCAGCTCCTCGTCGCTCAGGGGCTCAACCTTGAAGAGGTCTTCCGGCAGCACCTCGCGGCCCATGTGGCGCACCATCAGCGGCAGGTCTTCATATCGGAAGCCGCCGCTCACCTTTGCCTCCACGGGGTCGCTCGTCAGTTGTATTATCTTGGTTCTTTGGTGGGCCGACACCGTCACGTCTATGTTGTCCACCGCGAGGCTGCCCATCTCTGTGTGCGTCATCGTCAGCTGCCCCTGCATCTCGTCGAGGTCTTTGCCGTCGAGGGTCAGCTCGGCGTGGGTCTTCACGTCGCCGTATTTTTCGGGCAGCAGTTTGAAGGCCACCGCGTCGAGGTGCCCGATGTCGAGGCGGGTATGGATGTGTTTCGTGCTGTCCTGCTGCGCCAACTGCGCCTTCAGGGTCATCTGCGCCAGGCTGTCGGTCGACACCACCTCCACCTCACCGTTGCCGTCCTTCAGCTCGCCTTCGATGCTCACCGGCGCAATGCGCTGGCCGCGCACCACGCTGTTCATCAGCTCGCCCTGCAGTTTGCCGCGCAGGGTCTTGGGGTTCTTGAGGTCGGCCCAGCTGCCCGTCACGCTGGCCGCGAAGCCTGTGCGGCTCAGCCAATCGCTGCGCAGCAGCCGCAGCCCCAGGCTGTTGCTGCCGGCCTCCAGGTCGAAGGCCATGCCGTCTCCCACGGGGCGCAGGCTCGCGTCGGCTCGCAGGTCGCCCAAGCCGCTGCTCAGGTTCAGGTTGGCCGTGGAGGCTTCCTTCAGGCCTCCGCGCAGGCGCAGGCCCAGGTCGACGTATTCCACTTCGCGCACCACTTGCTGCAGGTGCTGGTCGGCCTTGAGGAGCACGAGCAGCGGCTGCAGGTCCTCGTGGTCGGTGCGCAGGCGCTCGATGTCGATGTCCACGCTCGCCGAGTCAATGGCCGTGATGTCTTTCAGCTTGCCCGTGAGCAGCAGCTGCGAGCGTTCGCCCCAGCCGATGTCCAGGTCGGCCACCATGCGGTTGATGGTGCCGTTGGCGGTGCCGTGTGCCTCAATCTGCGTCTCGGCGCCCCACAGCACCGGCGCCCAATAGGCTATGTCGCTCAGCGCCACGCTGGTGCCCTCGTGCAGGGTCACCTCGTGGTTCACCGTGTTCACATAATCCATCATCTCCTCCCACCCGTCGTAGGTCATGCGCACGTCGGCCACGATGGTGCTCAGCGGCATCCGCGCCTCGAAGTCCGTCACCGTGATGTCGTGCGGCCCCACATGCACGTTGCCCTTGAGGTCGTCCACCGTGAAACCGCTCCGCTCCACCGTCTTCAGGTGCAGCAGCTTGCAGGTCACGTCGTCGTTCACCACGTGGATGTTCTTCACCCGCCCGCTGATGTTATAGAACTCCATGTGCGGTATCTCCACACCCACGTCATACACCACCGGCCGCACGTCGGGCAGGTCCATCTTGTAGTGCACATTGCTCAGCGTGAGCGACTTCACGTCCACCGTGAACACCCCCTCGGGATTCTTCGGCGGCTGTCCCTGGGTGTAGTGGTCGATGATGTATTGCAGGTTGGTGGTGTACACCTCCTGCACCGAGTCGTAATCCGAGCGGAAATAGTAGTAGCCGTTGCGCAAGAACACGCGCTCCACCGCCAGGCGGTCACCCTGGAAGGGGAACTTGCGGAAGCTCACCCGAAGCGACTCCACGTCCAGAATGGTGTCCCCGTCGGGCGGCACCAGACGCACGTTTCTCAGTATCAGGTGGTCCCACGGCATCGCGTGCAGCGACCCGATGTGTACCTCGCCGCCCCACTGCTCCGAGAAATGGCGGCTCGCGGCGGCACCCAGATACGACTGCACCACCGAATAGTTCACCAGCGCCACCGCCACATACACCGTCAGCAGCAGCCCCAGCAACACGCGCCACACTATTTTCCAGAGCATTTTCATCTCAATCTACCTACAACGCGCTTTCTTCTGTTTTATTATTTATTAATGTATATTTTATTATGATGGGGAGTGAGAAGGGAGTGAGGGAGGATTGATTTGGGAGTCATTTGGACGATACTCTTGGTTGTCAGCAGAGTTCTCTGTATTGACAACAGTATCTATTGTCCCATTCACTCCCCCCTCACTCCCATTCACTCCCCATTCACTCCCCTCAATCTCGCTTCCATTCCCCTCTTCCAGCGGCCCATAGCCGATATATATCGTCTCCGAGCTGCGACCCTTCGCGTCCTGCACAAAACCATACAGCTGCACCTCCTTGCCCGCGAAGTTGCCGGGCAGCACCACACTGATCCTCTGTTCCTTGCGGTAGACGGGCGCCGTCAGGTAGCCCCCGCCGAACTCGGGGCAGTAGACAAACAGATACACGCTGTCGCACCAATCGGCCCGCAGATGCAGCGGGTTCTTCTCGAAGCTGATGCTCAGCACATTGCCCTCCCTCACCTCCGGCGCGCCGAAGGCCACCGGCGCCACAGGGCCGGCGCTCAGCACCAACTGCGAGTAATCCACCGCCAACCTGTTGTCCTCCAGCGAGAACGCCTCCTGGCTGGCCTTCACGAAGAGGTTCTGCGGCGTCATGTGCATCGACCGCGCCACCTTGCCGAGCCCCTTGTTCAGGGCCTGCCCCATCGTCGCCGCCAGCTGCACCTCCTGCTTGAACAACTCGCGGTGCTGCTGCTGCGCCTCCGTGCGCGGGTTGCGTATCCTGCCGGGACGGCTGCGCAGGCACCACACGCCGTTCCACACATAGCCCACCGCGGGCCCCAACTTCCCCCGGAACCCTCCGAGGTAACCGTCAATCTGCTTTGCCATAATATCTTAGTATTTGTAATTATCCACTATCGTCCCTCTCACTCCACTCTCACTCCCCACAAAACACTCCCCACAAAACACTCCCTAAATATTATCTATAACGTAATCATCTCCTATTTATTGCCTACAAAAGCAATATTAAGTATAGCGAAGATTAGGAGATGAGTAAGACATGAGTAAGACATGGTACTGTACAATGCTGAAAATGAGAAGAGCCGAAAGCCACTTTTAAATGGTTTTCGGCCCCTTTTTTCTTTTTTTTAAGTACTATTTCAGCAAAGTGATGGTACCTACTTCGGTGCGATAGGTTTCGGGATAGTCGACGGCACGGTAGCGCAGGTGCCACACGTATGCTCCCTGGGGACATAGGGAACCATTGGTTGAGTTACCGTTCCAACCTTGCTGCAGGTCGGTGGTGTGGTATACGCGCAGGCCCTCTCGGTTGTAGATGGTCAATTCGCCGTCTATGACACCCTTTGTGTAGATTACGAACCTGTTGTTCTCCGCCTCCTGAGGGGTGAAGACATTGGGCGCAAAGATGGCTATCTGCATGATGGGGATGACGGCAACCGCCACATCGCTACATTCTCCGGAAAGGATTTCAAGAGTCACCACCACGCTGTCTTCTCCCTCGGTAGCCTCTCCTTTGAGTGTGCTGCTGGTCTCGTTCTGCAACTGTCCGTCGATGTACCACTGGTGAACAAGGTGGCTGTGGGAGATGTCAATGGCCTGGAAGTGGAGGTTGTCTGAGGTGAGTCGCTCAGGGATGGTCTTTATTTGAGGTGTAGATGAAGAATTGAGCGGTTGCAGGGCAATCTCCGATGTGAAGGGACAGGTGCGAGACTCGCTGTAGTCGACGGTGGCATAATAGATGGTGGGATGTGGTGGGGTCGCTATGATCCGGAGCGCATCGGGGGAGGGTTGTATGGGCGATCCGTCGGAGGTGCTCCACCAATGGTAGGGGACATCGGTGTGCATTGTAAGGATGTGCTGTCGGAGGTTACAGTCGACACTGTCGGTAATGTTGAGTTCAGGACGTTTGAGTTGTACAAGTTGCAGGGTGAGAATGGTGTCACAGGATTGGGCGGAGATGAGGGTGTCGGTGAGAGTGAAGTGATGCTCTTCAAGGTAGTTATTGTCACCGATGGTTTGTCCACGCCAATGGTATTGTGAGGAGTAGCAGAATGTATCTATGCTTTCGACGAAGATTTGCTCGAGGATGGTAAGGTGCAGGGTGACGGTGCTGTCGCAGTGCCCCGGAAGGGCAGATGTCAGTGTCTGAATATAGTCGCCCGAGGTGGTATAGGTGCTGTCGTTCCAAGTGTAGCTGTTGCACCCTCTTGCAGAGTCTTCGCCGGTAGTGCTATGTCCGATGGTCAGGTTGAGAGTCACCATGCTGTCGCATCCGTAGGCATTGGTTTCGGTGACGGTGGCTGTGTTGTTGTTTGTGGTGTAGGTGTTTCCGTCAATCCATGTATAGGTGTCGCAGGCGGTTTGTATATCGGTTTCCGTGCTACTATAGTTGATTGTGAGGTTGAGTGTGACGATGCTGTCGCAGCCAGCTGTATTTGTCTCTGTGAAAGTGGCTGTGTTGTTGGAAGTAATGTAAGTCGTTCCGTGCCAAGTGTAGGTGTCGCAGGCGGTTTGCACATCGGTGCCGGTGTTGCTGTAGTTGGCGGTGAGGTTGAGTGTTACCAAGCTGTCGCAGTTGGCGGCATTGATGAGCGTGTATTGTGCTGTGTTGTTGTCGGAGGTATATGTTTGTCCGTCAATCCAGGTGTAAGTGTCGCAAGCTGTCTGTACATCGATGCCTGTGTTGCTGTAGTTAATGACCAGATTGAGTGTTACGACGCTGTCACAGTTGGCGACATTGGTCTCAATGAATGTGTCTGTGTTGTTGGATGTGGTATAGGTGGTTCCGTGCCAGGTGTAGCTGTCGCAGGCTGTGATGTTTTCAACGCCGGTGTTGCTGTAGTTGACGGTGAGGATCAAGGTATCGTTTCCGACAGTATAGATGCCACTCTCAGTATAAGTCGTTCCATTCCACAAGTAGGAGTCACAGGTGGTGATGGGTGTGGAAGAACAGTTATTGATGGTGAGGTTCAGAGTGGTGACAGAGTCACAGCCAGCCACGTTGGTGCCGGTGAATGTCGGTGTGGTGGTGCTTTCTATATACTCAGTACCGTGCCATATATAACTGTTGCAGGCAGTTATATTCTCGGTGCCTGTGTTGCTATAGTTGATTGTCAGATTGAGGTTGATTACACTATCACAGCCGGCCGCGTTGGCCTCAGTAAAGGTGTCTGTGTTGTTGGAAGAGGTGTAGGTGGTTCCGTGCCAAGTGTAGGAGTCGCAGGCTGTGGCGTTTTCCGTATAAGTGTTGCTGTAGTTGACGGTAAGGTTGAGTGTTATCACGCTGTCGCAGTTGTCGGTGTTGGTTAGCGTGTATTGTGCCGTGTTGTTGCTGGCAGTATATGTTTGGTTGTTCATCCAAGTATACGTGTCGCAGGCTGTCTGTATATCAAGGCTCGAGTTACTGTAATTGACAGTAAGGTTGAGTGTCACCACACTGTCACAGCCTTCAGCGTTGGTTTCAGTGAAAGTGTCTGTGTTGTTGGAAATGGTATAGGTGGTCCCGTGCCAGGTGTAGGTGTCGCAGGCAGTGATGTTTTCAATACCGGTGTTGCTGTGATTGACGGTTAGGTTGAGTGTTACCACGCTGTCGCAATTGGAGGTGTTGGTTTCAGTGAAGGTGGCTGTGTTGTTGGAGGCGGTGTAGGTTGTCCCGTGCCAGGTGTAGGTGTCGCAAGCTGTCACTATTTCCGACCCTGTATTGCTATAATTAACAGTGAGGATTAAGGTGTCATTGCCAACAGAGTAGGTACCACTCTCAGTATAAGTTGTACCGTTCCATAAATAGGAGTCGCATGTGGTGAGGATTGTGTAGGAACACTGGTTGATGGTGAGATTAAGCGTGGTGACAGAGTCGCACCCTGCCATATTGGTGCTGGTGAAAGTCGGTGTGGAGGTGCTTTCGGTATATTCTGTACCGTGCCAAATGTAACTGTTGCAGGCGGTAATGTTTTCAGTGCCTGTGTTGCTATAGTTGATGGTCAGATTAAGGTTAATTACGCTATCACAGCCGGCGATGTTGGTTTCAGTGAAGGTGGCTGTATTGTTGGAGGCGGTGTATGTTATTTCGTGCCATGTGTAGTTATCGCAGGCGGTGACGTTTTCAATGCCGGTGTTGCTGTAGTTGACGGTAAGGTTGAGTGTCACTACTGAGTCACAATCAGCGGTGTTGGTCTCAATAAAAGTGGCTGTGCTGTTGCTGGTGGTGTATGTCGTCTCATGCCAAGTATAATTGTCGCATGCAATAACATTCTCAACGCCGGTGTTGCTGTAGTTGACTGTGAGGTTGAGTGTTACAATGCTGTCGCAATTGGCCGCGTTCGTCTCAGTAAATGTGGCTGTGCTATTGCTGGTGGTATACGTTGTTCCGTGCCAGATGTAACTATCACAAGCCTCCACCACCTCTGCACCTGTATTGCTGTAGTTGATTGTCAGGATTAAGGTGTCGTTGTCCGTAGTATATGTTCCACCCTCGGTATAGGTGGAGCCGTTCCATTCGTAGGAGTTACAGGCGGTAATAGTGGTGGTAGAGCAATGGTTGATGGTTAGGTTTAAAGTTGTGACTGAGTCGCAACCGGCATCGTTTATGGTGGTGAAAGTGGGTGTTGATGTGTTTTCTGAGTATTCAGTTCCGTGCCAAATATAACTATTGCATGCAGTAATGGTTTCTGTGCCTGTGTTGCTGTAGTTGATAGTGAGGTTGAGAGTAATAAGGCTGTCGCAATTGGCGGCATTGGTCAAAGTGTACTGCGCCGTGTTGTTGCTGGCAGTATAGGTGTTGCCGTCAATCCATGAGAAACTATCGCAGGCAGTCTGTGTGTCGGTGCTTGTATTGCTGTAGTTGATTGTCAGGTGTAGAGTAACTACCGAGTCGCAGTTGTTTGCATTGGTTTCGGTGAATGTGTCAGAATCGTTGGAAGTGGTATATATCCCTCCTTTCCAAACATAGCTGTCGCATGCCGTGATGGTTTCAACGCCTGTGTTGCTGTAGTTGACGGTGAGGTTGAGTGCCACTACGCTATCGCAACCGGCTGTGTTGATCATGGTTGAGGTGGCTGTGTTGTTGCTCGAAGTATAATTGTTACCATCAATCCAGGTGTAGGTGTCGCAAGCGGTCTGCACATCGGTGCCGGTGTTGCTGTAGTTGACGGTGAGGTTTAGTGTTATTACACTATCGCAGCCAGCAGTGTTGGTTTCGGTGAAGGTGGCAGTGTTGTCGGATGTGGTATAGGTGGTTCCGTGCCAGGTGTAGGTGTCGCAGACAGTGATGTTTGCAACGCCGGTATTGCTGTGGTTGACGGTGAGAATTAGTGTGTCGTTTTCTGCAGTATAGGTGCCGCTTTCAGTATAAGTCGTTCCGTTCCATACGTAGGAGTCACAGGTGGTGAGAGTCGTGGTGGAACAGTGGTTTATGGTGAGGTTCAGCGTGGTGATAGAGTCACAGCCGGCCACGTTGGTACTGGTGAAAGTCGGAGTAGAGGTACTTTCTGTATATTCAGTACCGTGCCAGATGTAACTGTTGCACGATGTGATTGTTTCGATACCGGTGTTGCTGTAGTTTACGGTTAGATTGAGCGTTACTGTGCTGTCGCAGTTGTCGGCGTTAGTCTCAGTAAAGGTGGCTGTGTTGTTGGAGGCGGTGTATTCCGTTCCATGCCAGGTGTAGCTGTCACAAGCGGTTTGTACATCTGTCCCCGTGTTGCTGTAATTGATAGTGAGCTTGAGTGTTACCACACTGTCGCAACCGTAGGCGTTGGTCTCAGTGAAGGTGTCTGTGTTGTTGGAAGCATAATAAGATGTTCCATGCCATGTGTAACTGTCACATGCGGTGACAGTTTCTGTGCCGGTGTTGCTGTAATTGATGGTGAGGTTGAGTGTTACTACGCTATCACAACCGGAGGTGTTGGTCTCAGTAAAGGTGTCTGTGTTGTTGGAGGTAGTATAAGTTGCCCCATGCCATGCGTAACTGTCACATGCGGTAACAGTTTCTGTGCCGGTGTTGCTATAATTGATTGTGAGGTTTAATGTTACCACACTATCGCAGCCGACAGTATTGGTTTCGGTATAAGTGGCAGTATTGTTGTTAGAGGAATAGGTTGTCCCATGCCATGAGTAACTGTCGCAGGCGGTTTGCGCATCTGTGCCGGTGTTACTGTAGTTGATAGTGAGGTTGAGTGTTACCACACTGTCACAACCGGAGGCGTTGGTCTCGGTATAGGTGTCTGTGTTGTTGGATATGGTATAGGCGGTTCCGTGCCAGGTGTAGCTGTCGCAGGCCGTGATGTTTTCAACGCTGGTGTTGCTGTAGTTGATGGTGAGGTTTAGGGTTATTACACTATCGCAGCCAGCAGTGTTGGTTTCGGTGAAGGTGGCAGTGTTGTCGGATGTGGTATAGGTGGTTCCGTGCCAGGTGTAGGTGTCGCAAGCGGTGATGTTTGCAACGCCGGTATTGCTGTGGTTGACGGTGAGAATCAATGTGTCGTTTTCTGCAGTATAGGTGCCGCTTTCAGTATAAGTTGTTCCGTTCCATACGTAGGAGTCACAGGTGGTGAGAGTCGTGGTGGAACAGTGGTTTATGGTGAGGTTCAGCGTGGTGATAGAGTCACAGCCGGCCACGTTGGTACTGGTGAAAGTCGGAGTAGAGGTGCTTTCTGTGTATTCGGTACTGTGCCAAACATAACTGTTGCAGGCGGTTACGGTCTCGATACCCGTGTTGCTGTAGTTGATGGTAAGGTTGAGCGTTACTGTGCTGTCGCAACTATTGAGATTGGTTTCAGTAAAGGTATCTGTGTTGTTGGAAGCGGTGTAAGTTGTTCCATGCCAGGTGTAGCTGTCACAAGCGGTTTGTACATCTGTCCCCGTGTTGCTGTAATTGACGGTGAGGTTCAGCGTCACTACCGAGTCGCACCCTGCGGCGTTGGTCTCCGTATAAGTGGCGGTGCTGTTCGAGGCGGTGTATTCCGTACCGTGCCATGTGTAACTGTCGCAGGCGGTGACAGTTTCTGTGCCGGTGTTGCTGTGGTTCACCGTCAGGTTCAGCGTCACTACCGAGTCGCACCCAGCGACGTTGGTCTCCGTATAGGTGGCGGTGCTGTTCGAGGCGGTGTATTCCGTACCGTGCCATGTGTAACTGTCGCATGCGGTAACAGTTTCGGTGCCGGTGTTGTTGTGGTTAATGGTGAGATTGAGGGTTATCGTGCTATCACATCCGACAACGTTGGTGAGGGTTTGAGTCGCGGTAGTATTGCTTTCGGTGTAGGTGTTGCCATCAATCCAAGTGTAACTGTCGCATGCGGTTTGTATATCTGTGCCTGCATTACTGTAATTGACGGCGAGGTTGAGTGTCACCACGCTGTCGCAGTTGTTGGCATTGGTCAGCGTGTATTGAACTGTGTTGTTGCTGGAGGTATATGTTTGTCCGTCAATCCAGGTATAGGTGTCGCAAACTATCTGTACATCAGTACCTGTGTTATTGTGGTTGATGGTCAAGTTAAGTGAAACCGTACTGTCGCAACCGTAGACGTTGGTCTCGGTGAAGGTGGCTGTATTATTGTCAGAGGAATAAGTTATACCATGCCAAGTGTAGCTGTCGCAGGCCGTTTGGTTATCAGTGCCATTATTGCTATAGTTGACGGTCAGGTTGAGTGAGACTATGCTATCGCAGTTGTCAGCGTTGGTTAGTGTATATAGTGCTGTGTTATTGCTGGCTGTGTATGTCTGGCCATCAATCCAAGTGTATGAGTCACAGGCGCTCTGTATGTCGGTGCCGGTGTTGCTGTAGTTGACGGTGAGGTTAAGTGTTACAATACTGTCGCAATTGGTTGCGTTGGTCTCGGTAAAGGTGGCTGTGCTGTTGGATGTGGTATAGGCGGTTCCGTGCCAGGTGTAGATGTCGCAGGCCGTGATGTTTTCAACGCCGGTGTTGCTGTAGTTGACGGTGAGGTTGAGAGTCACAGTGCTGTCACAGCCAGAAGCGTTGGTTTCGGTGAAGGTATCTGTGCTGTTGGAGGAGGTATAGGTATTTTCGTGCCAAGTGTAGGAGTCGCAAGTAGTCACTACTTCTGTTCCTGTGTTGCTATGATTAATGGTTAGAATAAGTGTGACCGTGCTGTCACATCCGGCAGCGTTGGTGTAAATATGAGTCGGATTTGTTGATGATGTATACGTATTTCCATACCAGGTGAAATTGTCGCAAGCAGTCACCGTGGTATCGCCCCTGTTGCTGTGATTAATGGTGAGGTGCAGGGTATCTACCTGAGTACATCCATTGACATCGGTGTGTGCATAAGTGTAGTTACCACTGGTTGTATACTTGGTGTTATTCCATATCAGAGAGTCGCAAGCAGTCAGTGTCTCGGAGGCGTGGGTGGGGAGGTTGACTATGAGGTTTAGTCTGATAATGCTGTCGCATCCGACAGCGTTTTGCAGAGAGTCTGTATAAACACCTGACGATGTGTAGATATTCGTGCCAAATTGATAGCTGTTGCAGGCATCAATGGTTGTGTCAATGTATTTGATGCGCGTAGTGACAGGTCTTACGGACTGCCCGTTGAAGACGCTTATTCCGTCGTTAAGCCTGAACGAAGTACTGGTAAAGTAAATGAACTTACCTGTATTACTATTTCTATCGGTAGTCCAGTATCTCCCCTGTTCATTGACATTGGTTAATGATGATCCGTTACGACGGCCTGCAGCGGGGAGAAAGATTGCTCCGGCAGATTCCATTTCATCCCATTGGGAGGTCGTATAGTTATTCCCGTTCCAACCGGAGTCGCCTGTTTGATTGATACCTATGGGAGATGGTATTACGTGGGGATGGGTATATGTGTCAGGGAAAATAATGACACCATAGGTTCCGTTAACCATAGCCTTGGCGTACCTGGCGTTGGGTGTTGGGAGGTTGGTCGTTGTGGTGCGGTTGTTTATCAAATAAAGCCATTCGGCATGCGACAAAGCTCGCCAAGTATGATTTTTATCTCCACCTCCCTGGATGGCATTATGCCACGCCCAGTCGGCTTCGGAGCCCGGCCCCCTGAGGCTGTCTCCTTGATAATAGGTAGAGTATGTGGTGCTGGTGTTATATGGGTAATAGGTAGTGCTACCATTGCTCCAACCGCTGCATCCCCATCCGAAGAGGTCTATCCATCCGTCGTAGGAGGATGAGGCCTGAAGATTGCCACCACCTATGTAATCATACTGATGTTCAGCGAAACGCCACTGTCCGGTGCTGGCACGGTACTGTAGGTTGCCGGGACTAAAATACACCTCGACATCTTCGCTCACAGAGAAAGGAGCAGGGGAAGCCCCCTCGGCGAGGGTGCCACTGCTGTGGTTGACGGTAAGATGCAGTGTGACAATGCTGTCGCAATCATATAGGGGTGAGGAGTAAATGGTGTGGGGAAAATCTCCACTCTGGGTGACGGTGTTTCCATACCACGTAACATGATCGCATACGGTGAGCGTAGAGTCTTCTGAGTAGGAATGATAAAGGGTTAGGTTCAAAGAAAAGATACTGTCGCACCCTTGCACATTAGTAAGGGTGTCGAAGTATTCGCCCGTTACATGATAATCGCTTCCATGCCAAATGTAATTATTGCAGGCGGTGATGATGGTGTCTTTTACCTTTGTCAGATATTTTATTGGTCGAACGGGATTACCGCAGTAGGGAGACAGACCGACATTCAAATCTATTGTTCCTGGGAAATAGAAAGCAATACCATCGGCGAAGTTAGAGGAGGAACCGATGGAAGAAGCATAGTAGCTCGCGCGTTGGTTGAGTAAGGAGATGGAGGTTCCGCTGCGATATCCTGGTACAGGCAGGAAGACAGCACCAGCTTGTTCCATCTTGTTCCATGCTGTCATATTATAAATGTTGCCGTACATACCGGTGTTATCGGTTGCATTGATGCCCACAGGAGTGGCGACATCGGTAGGATGAGTATATTTGTCGGGGAAAAGGATAACGCCGTAGATGTTGTTGACTTTCGCTTTTGCGAAGCGCGCATTGGGGGTTGGGAGGTTTGTGACGGTTGTGCGCTCGTTGAAGACATATTGCCATTCGCTATGGGTGGGTGTGCGCCATAAATGCGGCTGGTTGCCACCGTTAGATATGGCGTTATGCCATGCCCAGTCGGCTTCTGCATTCTCATCAGTGAGGCTATTGATGTTGACGCCGTCAGAGTAATAGTCGGAGGCTGTAGTGCTGGTGCTGTACGGTTGATAGGCGTTTGCCCCGCTGTTCCACCCGCTACATCCCCAGCCAAAGAGGTCTATCCAGTCACTGTATGTTGATGATATGTACCTGTTGTTGTTTCCGATAATGTCATATTGGTGCTCAGCAAAACGCCAGGTATTGGTCGAGGCCTGGTATTGCAGGTTACCTTTGCTGAATTCGACAACATGTGTCGAGTCTACTGAGAAGTATGAGTTGATGGCTCCTTCTGTGCTGAAGGTACTGCTATGGTTTATCGTAAGATGAAGGGTTACAAGGCTGTCGTGATTGTCTGTGGTGCGGACGGTGTCAAGATATGTACCGGAGGAGGTGAGAATCTTGTTGTTCCATAGGAGACTGTCGCAAGCAACTATAGTTGTGTCACCGAATCGGCTAATGGGGGGTCTGAGGAATGTGGTATCAATTCTGCAATAGTGGAACGTCACCATGGGCAATTGGTCCTCACGCGTTCCCGAAAGGGTCGTGATATCGCCACCATTGTATGTCGTCGCCCAACGGGTGGCACCGACATAGTCAGGAGTGACACCGTTAAACAAGGTGGATGCATAACCGCCTACTGTTGAGGTGTTTGTAAATTGGATTAGCAGTTTGCCTCCAGTATAAGTGAAGGTGGTGTCCAACTTTATTCCCATTCCCTGACTTGCATTTGCTGTAAGCGGACCTCTGTACACCTCTGTTAATACGGCATCATTGTCGAATGAAGAATATAGATTGTTTCTTGTGGATGTTCCAACGCTGACAACCCATGTTTGGTTGCACCAAGCGCTGGTTGCCGAATATGCAAGGTCGTAGTGGAGTGAGTCTATTGTTCGCCCTACAAGATGTGTCAGCAGATAGGGCTGGTAGAGCGATTGTACACGCTGCTGGTAGTCGCCATGCATGCCATATAACGGTGCATGGATGCAGTCTTCATAGCCATAAGCCACGGTGGTGTCGATACATACGGCATTCCTGACATGCAGGTAATAATGTATCAAACTATCACATCCTGCAACGTTCACTGCGTTTGCTATCACATCTTCCACAGGGGTGTCGAAGACAATACCATGATAGGTGTAGGGCAGGTCAAGCGCCGTTATAGTGTCGTGTACAACAGCTTCGTTGTTGCTTGTGACAGAGGAGTTGACTGTGAGGTTGAGCGTCACCACGCTGTCACACCCAGCGGTGTTGGTGAGTGTATATGTTGCGGTGCTATTGGTTGAAGTGTAGGTGTTGCCGTCAATCCAGGTGTAACTGTCGCAGGCGGTCTGCACATCAGTACCTGTGTTGCTGTGGTTAACTGTTAGATTGAGTGTTATGGTGCTGTCGCAGCCATTGGCATTAGTGTAGACATGGGTTGGGCTTGTTGTCGATGTTGTATATGTGTTGTCATACCACGTGAAACTGTCGCAGGCGGTGGCGGTAGTGTTGCTAATGGTGTTGTGTGGTACGGCTATTTTGATGGTGTTGTTCAATGTGTCGCACTCAGGTTGCTGCCCTCCGTGCTGGGCGATGCCGGTGTTGGTGTCGTTGATAGCAATAACGAGGCTATCAACGGTGGTGAGGGCGCAAACGGTGCTGCGAGGCAGGGTAATGTTGATCGTCTGATCGCTTGATTGAGACAATGCGTTATTGACGGTGTGCGTGTGCAGCACCTCGCTATGGTAGTTGTCTTTGTATATTGTTATACCGTATGGAGCAGTAAGTGTGTTGTCACCGGAGTTGGAAACTTCTATGGTGATGGTGAAGTTATCGCCGCTGATGGCGGCAGAGGCCGATACGGCAACAGCGTCTGCCGCAAGGTTGAACATATCACCATGCCGATTGATATAGGGCACCTGTCCGAGGAACTTGTTATAGGGCTTGGTGCCGTTGGGAAAACGCGTGGCAGGGCTTATAGGGTGCTGTGGCACCGTCAAATCTTCGTTGATGTTCAGACCATTGAACACCCATTGGTTCCACACCTTGCGGGCTGAGCTCCATGCACCAGGGATGGAACTACCGTAAATTGAAACAAATCCTTTGGCACCACGATATTTCCGCGAGTCTGTATAGTTATAGTAGTCATAGTAGTAATCATATTGACTTCTGACGAGGACAATTTCTGCATGCCCATCACCGTTGACATCAGCAACGATAGGGTATTCGCGGTGGGTAGGATTATATGAAGTGAGAGGAGTGCAAAGCTGATTTAGTGTTGTTCCATCGACTATGTAAAGGTTTTGGATTCCCTGATAGACTATCTCATTGCTGCCGTCTTGGTTAAAGTCGAAGACTGTAAATCCTGCGGTTTCGCTGAAAGGTACATGGCGGTGCATGAGACGCATATTGCCCGTAACGGCAGGGTCGTAGGTGTAGGCCATCATACCGCCTTCTGAGGCGTTCCCGTTTGTATTGTCAAGAGCATATACTATTTCGGGTGTCCCGTTGCCGTCGAGGTCGCCACAATAGGCAATAGTGGGACCATAGCGAGTGACCATTGTGTAACTGGCGTTAGCCACTACCGAAGTGTTCTGTCCCTCCCAAACGTAGGTGTCAAAGCGTGTTGACGTCGCAGAATAAGGAATGGCAGGAGTACCTACCACACAAATGTCGAGGTCGCCGTCACCATCAAAGTCTAACAAGAAAGTTTCACCGTCGTAATTGACAATATTGGGGTTGGATGCGGCTTTACGTAACAGCGACCATGTATTACCTGCTGTACCACTATAGTTGGTTAGGGTGGGTTTGTAAACGGCACGACCGGCACATATTTCCTGATGGTTGTCACCATCAATGTCACCCAACGCACAAAGATATGGTGTGTATCCAAGGTTGGATGGATGGACTAATTGGAAAAAGCCCTTGCCGTCAGATTCCATCGTGCCATGTAGCAGCAGTGCTCCGTTTTGAGCATTGAAAATCCACGGGCCGCATACCACTTGCTTGTTTCCGTCAGCCATAAGGTCAACAATGGTGGGGAGATAATTGAAATCTATCTGTGAGGACATCCATTTCTGTGTCCAGTTGTTGTCAGAGGAACTATAACTATAACAGAGGATATATCGGTCAGACGTGAGAATGAATATCTCGGCTTTTCCGTCATTATCTACATCGGCAATGGCTATTCCCTGCCCTGACAGACTGTAATCCCGAGAAACAGTAAAAGTGTGTTTCAGTGTACCGTTCTGGCCATTATATATACTGATACCGTTAGAAAAAAACTGATTATAACTAGTGTTGCTTGAATTATAATAGCGGCATGCTATTATTTCGGGCAATCCGTCACCGTCAACGTCGGCCACCAACGGCGTTGACATTGATGCAACCTCGTCGTATGCGGTATGGAATAGTTCCACCATCTCGAAGGCGTTGGTTGCTGGGGAAACGGTGCAGTTGGCGGTATTTACATTGTCGAGAGATGGGATAATGCTGATGTTAAGTGTGCTGTCACAGCCGGCGGCATTGGTGAGGTGTTGCTGGTAGTAGCCGAAGGCTGTGTATGATGTACCATTCACTGGCAGCGGCAGCTCGTTTGCAAAGGACAGAAAGGTGATGGCGCTGTCGGTGCTATGATTGACGGTGAGGTTGAGGGTGACGGTGGAGCCGCAGCCGGCAATGTTGGTTAATGTATGGGTGGCTGTACTATTGTTATCGGTATAAGTGTTGCCGTCAATCCACAAAAAACTGTCGCAGGCCGTCTGCATGTCAGTGACAGTGCTGTTGTGCGGCACGGCTATTTTGATGGTGTTGTTCAACGTGTCGCACTCTGGTTGCTGCCCTCCGTGCTGGGCGATGCCAGCGCCGGCATCGTTGACGGCGATGACGAGGCTGTCGACGGTGGTGAGGGCGCAGACGGTGCTACGGGGCAGGGTGATGATGACAGTTTGATTGTCTGATTGCGCTAATGCTTGAGTGACTGTATGGGTATGCAACACTTCTCCACGGTAGTTGTCCTTATATAATGTGATGCCGTAGGGGGCGGTGAGTGTGTTGTCACCAGTGTTGGATACATCAAGGGTGATATTGAAGTCATCACCGCTGGTGGCTCCTGTAGCCGATATCGCAATGGCATTGGGGGAAGGCATGAAGGGGCGACCATAGCGGTCAAGGGTGGTGGCTTGCTGGAGGAAATTATTATATGGACGACGCACGCTGCCGTTGGAGTCTGTGAAGGCTGTGGCGTTGTCTAACTGGTATTGAGGAACTGTTAGGTCCTCGTTGATATTGGTGACATTGTATGCGAACTGGTTCCAGACTGGTCGAGCCGGCGCCCAAGGATGGATGCCTCCAATGACAACCAGTCGCCCGGTGGCCTGTTCCACCTGCGTTAAGGCTGTGGATGCATTTCCACTCGTACGTCCACAGGTAATAACCTCTGCCGCGCCATCTCCATTGATATCGGCTATTATTGGATATTCATAACCAGTACCACAAATCATTTTTGTGGAATAGAGGTTATAAAAACTGATTGTATCATTGCCCGTACGGTGACTTTTCCCGCTACCGTTGATGATGCGTAACAGGCTTTCGTCCCGATATACGATTTCCATAATACCGTCCTGGTTGAAGTCAAACAGTGTCATTGCGGTTTGACCGGAACGGTCAGTATGAGTTGCTTGAAACAAAGTCGAAAGACCAATTCCGGGAGTGTATTTTATAGCATTTACACGGGCATTAGCAACATTATCTTGTCTATCAATGAAGACAAACTCGAGATTCCCGTCACCGTCAATGTCGCCCACCATAGGAAAACCTACGGCCGTACAACTCCTTTGATAGTAAAAAATAATCTCTTCTGTCAGAGGGGTGTAGGCATAGAAATAGTTGATGTTGTTAGACATCCGTACCACCATAATGTCCAGACTTCCGTCGAGGTTGAAGTCGGCGGCGAGAGTAAATCCATCCTGCGGGTAACCTGTAGGCGGCGTAATTGTTTTGATTATGCTAACGCTGTTCTGTGATGGGTCAGTACGACTTGCGATGGTAATACTATAAATGGTGTTGCCACAGATCAATTCCAGGTTTTCGTCACCCAATACGTTGGCAGCATGAGGAATAGACACACTTCCATACAGGCCCATATTCCCCGTTGGCGGGCCTGTGCAAAGCAACTGAAGACTGGCAGCGTCATAGATGGCATTCCCAAATATGACTTCAGGCCATCCATCGTGGTTGAAGTCAGCTATTGAAATTGCCCCATAGGAGGCTGGAGTTGTGGTATTAGAGGTTGACAGAAGGGTCCCATTGATGGTATATGAACGTAGTTTACTATCGTGACAGTGTACGATGATTGCTCCCTGCAATCCTCCGTTGCCGTCAGGGTAACGAACAATGGCATAAGGCCCCCTGTCTGCACTATACATCTCTTGTGTGATGTTTATAGTGCTAATTGCCTGTAAATCGGTTCCCCGGAAAATACGAATCTTGTTAGAAAGGTATCCGTCTCCTGTGTTTAGGGCAGTGATAATTTCCACAATGCCATCTCCGTCTATGTCGCCTGCTATTGGACAGTAATAGTTGTGAATGTTGTTAGCAGAATAATTGATAATGTGGGCATCCCATGGGTTAGCCACGATATCAAGGACACACTCTGCGCTGTCCACGTTGTCAGGATACGGGATAATGGAGATATTCAATGTACTGTCGCAACCAACGGCGTTGATGAAATGCTGCGGGTAGAAGCCAAAATCCGTGTATAATGAGCCTTCCACCGTCAGTGGCAACTCGCTGGCAAAAGCCAAGACGGTGATGCTGCTGTCACTGCTATGGTTGATGGTCAGGTTAAGGGTTATAGTGCTGTCGCAACCAGCAGCAGTAGTTAATGTATGCGTGGCGGTGCTGTTGGATTCTGTATAAGTATTGCCGTCAATCCATGTGTAACTGTCGCAGGCTGTCTGTGGGTCTGTTTCAGAATAGACAGGGTTTACATTGACCACTATCCGGAGTGTGTCACAGAAGTCAGGTGAGAAACAATCTCCACGCTGAAGCACCTTGACTTCATGGTATCCTGCAGTTCCAAATGTGTAGTCAAGCGTGGTGTCGGTAGAGGTCTGCAACACTCCGTCCACTAACCAGCGTGTGTCAATATCACCTTCTGTCTCAATCTTGAAGTGGTGGGAGTTGCCTTGACATGTACCGATGGTGTCACACCAATGATGGCTTCGGTCGCCGTCGACCACAAGGGTGTAGGTAAGGTTATGCATGGACATGGCGGCGGTGTAGGCATAACTTTCAGCTCCTCCTATGCCATAGAACCATGCATTGAACCTACCTTGTGTATTACTTAAAGCATGAGAACCCGGTGTGAGAGAAATATTGGCATAACTGAATTCTGTAGAGCCAAAAGAAGTAAACTGCGCTGATATGTCAGAGCAGTCAAGTTCCATGCCTGAGACATCCGAAGTCGGAACCACCACATTGGCACGATGAGTATTGCTTGATGCTGTATTGTACGCATTGAATACCGAATAATTGGTGGCTTGTTCAATTGGAGGAATAATAACCGAAGAAGGGTCACCATCGTTGCCACGGAACGTGTAACTTGACATGTACAAACACACGGATATCGGTTTTGTGGCAGTAACACGCAAAGGGGTACGGTCTGTCGGCATATTCACCAGATAATGTTGTCCAGCCGAGAGTGTTAATGGTGAATAACCCTGTGCCGGATCAATATACGAGAACGACACTTGACAGTCGTTCTCCCTGGAAACAATATTAATGTAATCGTAACCAGAACCAGATCGATGGTCTGGAACAATTAGAAAATCTCTCCCCCACTTGTCTGTTGGTATTGCCTGCTCATAGAGATGATCGGCATAGCCGTATGTTGATGTTGTATTGTTGGGTTTCCATGCATGAGGGATGGTGCACCGCTTTCTTCCCATAAACACAGCCACAGGCTTGTCGGAGGTTATTTCTGCACCAGTAAAAGACCCTCGTTTGGGGGAAATCAATTGGAAATACTGCCCTGGGTTTAGGGTGATAGTCCTGAAGTGGGTCCCTGCACTATAGTTGTTGGTGTTCAATGCTGTATAAGCAGCTGTCGAGAATTGGAAGGTGTCTATCTGAACTGCCGAATTGAACTTGATATCAACAGTCGTATTGTTTTCAGTACCTACGATGCACAGCTCGGCACCATCGTATACATCTGGTTGATATGATGAAACACTTGAGTAGTTGAAATCTTGGAGAATATAATGCTGTCCTAATGCGTTAGTTGGAAGCACTGTTGTTGCATCGAATGAGGCTGATACGTAATTGAGTGCATATAGAGAGATATTGGCTGTGGAGGTTACATGTATTCCAGCCGAACGGACCTGTCGGCTATAACAGGGGCGTGTCCATCTTGCCAATGTTGTCGTTGCGGTTTCGTATGGCACATCAATTACTACGCTGCCTCCAGGCAATAGATTGACTGTGGTGCTCCAGTCGCCGCACGAAGCTGTGACAGTGCCGGCTTCATCCGAATTGGCCACCAATGACCATGTGTTACGTGCCACAGCTTGTGCCAGTGTATTGCCTGCCGCTTGCCAATAATCACAGTTTCCATTATGCAGGAACCCCACCCAGAAGTCACGGCCCATGGTCGATGTCTGTGCCGACAGCGGTGACGGGAACAAGAACGCTGCCGCCAGCAATACTGGTAGCAAGAAACGACCCAATATTTTTCGCAATCCGGTCATGTTGTCAGAATATGGTCGTTTCCGAATTGCAGAGGAGTTTAGGCTTGGGCAGGAGGCATGGATGGGGGAGAGTAATAAATAGACTAAGGGCACCCTCTCTGTTTCAAGAGCATGACTTAGGATAGTATTGGGCGGTTGCAATGGCATAAATATACTGTATTTTAGTAGTTTCCGTTAAATTACGGGATAATAATATTTTGCAAATGTACTCAAAAAATCCGACATACTGTTGAAAATCTGTTGATAATAAATAAAACTTCCTATTCTTATCATCTTCCTAATATTCCCCTGAGTCTCACCTAATTGTTTTTCAGAACCGTGTTTGCGGAAATCGGTGCTGAAATATCCTTGTTTATTTGTTCAATATTTGTAGTAAGAGCGTGAGTAAATAGGGTGTCCCTCATGCAGCACTTATTGTGAACGCCCTCCAAATAGTGTAATATTGTTTTGAATATTGAATGTGACTACTCTATACCGATGTTGTATTTAAGTTACATATTTACAATATGATAATGTGTTTTCAACATAGACACATGTTGTTTCGGTTATCTTTTTCTGCTTTTTTATGCCTATTAATGACGATTTGTGGACTCTGGGTTGACCTTCCTTAAAAAAAGTTTGTTTTGTATCTTGTTGTAATACAGGGATAATCATAAATCTGTCAGATTTTTTTGAAAAAATATTTTGTGGGAATGGAAAAAGGTTGTATTTTTGCATCCGCTTTCGCCCAAAAAACGGGTGTTAATAATTAAAGAAGAAAGCGAGCGTTGTTTGAAACGGATGAGAAGAAAGAGATAGCGTGTGTCACTTATTCTATATAAGATAGGATAGGGGATACGAAGACGAGTCAAAGGTAAACAAAGAACAATTCTTACAATGTAGATTTTGATACTGGCTCAGGATGACCGCTAGCTGCAGGCTTAACACATGCAAGTCGAGGGGTAACGGGGCGTAGCAATACGCTGCCGACGACCGGCGCACGGGTGCGTAACGCGTATGCAACCTGCCTCGCACAGGGGGATAACGGAGAGAAATTTCCACTAATATCCCATGGTGTTGTCGAATCGCATGGTTTGGCAACTAAAGCTTCGGTGGTGCGAGATGGGCATGCGTGACATTAGGTAGTTGGTGAGGCAACGGCTCACCAAGCCGACGATGTCTAGGGGAGCTGAGAGGCTTATCCCCCCATTCAAGCCTTTTAAAATATCCATCAGCTTCTTCATTTTCAGATTCATTTCTTCCTTCCTCTTTCATATTTTGGTTATTAATCAAATTAGGTGGAATAATATTTTCATTTGTATTATTAGAATTAATATTATTT
>JAGCOF010000025.1 GCA_017645585.1 Bacteroidales bacterium | reverse complement strand
GAAAGCGGCGCGGGCGGGGCAGTCGGTGTTGTAGTACTTGGCGTAGACCTCGTTCATGGGTTTGAAATACTCCATGTCGGCCAGCAGGCAGGTCGATTTGACCACATCCTGGAAGGTGTAGCCGGCCTCGTCGAGGATGGCCTTGATGTTCTGCATCACCTGTTCGGTCTGTGCGGTGATGCCCTCGGGCACGGTCTTGGTGGCGGGGTTGATGGGGATCTGGCCCGAAATGTAGAGGGTGTTGCCGGCTTGGACGGCCTGGCTGTAGGGTCCGATGGCCGCGGGGGCGTTGGGTGTGTTGATGATTTTCTTCATGTTATGATAATTTTAGATTGTTGCAAATAAAATGCAAATATACAATTATTTTTTTAATAATGTGCAAAGGAAAGCGAAAAAAAGTGCAACATGCTGATTGATACCGCCGTTCTCCGACTTGACTCCGACCGTTTCACAACCGTTCTTCGGCATTTCGACGGGAAAAACCGTTGAAATGCCGTTGAAATGCCGTCGAAATGACGGAGTCCTTACGGCCTGCAGACAAAAAAAATAACGAAGAAATTTTGCCATATCAATATTTTTTTATATATTTGCACTTGTAATGCAGAGTGTGTGCTCTGCCTAAATAGTTGTATCTATGCACAATATAAAGAAACTGCTGATTGCCTTGCTGGCGTGCACCCTGATTATCGGTGTGGCGCCCGACGTGCAGGCTCAGAACAAGAAGAAAACCACCAAGACCACCAAGAAGGGCACCAAGAAGGCTGCCAAGCCCGCCGCTCCCAAGCCCTCCGAGCCCGAGATGGTGGAGTTGCCCTACAACTCGAACGACTGCCTGTTTGCCATTCCGCTGCAGCTCGACAAGCCCTACGGCCCCACGTCGGCTCCCGACGGCAGCGGCCGCATCATGGAGGTGGTGGCCGACAAGGCGCACCCCAACCTCTTCGAGCGTGAGCACAATTCGGTGTGGTACAAGGTGGCGATACCCTACAACGGCGAGCTGGTGATAGACGTAGTGCAGGCCGATGTGTGGGACGATTACGACTTCCTGGTGTATAAGAACACCGGTGTGTATTTCTCCAACCAGGTGATGCTCAACAAGGTGGCGCCTGTGGCGGTGAACCTGTCGTGTGTCGACAGCGCGGCTCTTTAGGCCGCTGCCCGCAAGGCTGCCGAGCAGAAACCCAAGCCTGCCGGCAAGAAGCAGGACGAGAAGGCTGCCGCCGAGGAGCCTGTCTTCGAGGCACAACCTTCGTTGACGCCCACTATCGGCATGAACCCCGAGGCCAAGGACAAGATGCTCACCAAGAAGCAGACGGGCGGCTTCATCAAGTCGATTCCGGTGCGTATGGGTGAGGAATACTATATTGTGCTCGACAACTGCGCCCCCAACGGCAAGGGCCACACCATCAATGTGTCGGTGCACGTCAACGCCTACGAGCCGCTGGTGCTCTTCTACGACAAGAAGGGCAAGCGCTATGTCGACGTGGACCTGATGATCCTCGAGAAAGGCGGCCAGGGCGGCGAGCGTCCCATTGTGCGCAACGAGCACTACAAGGGCGGCCGCGTCAAATTCGTGCCGGGCTTCAGCTACACGCTCTATGCCAAGCGCGAGGGCTACTTCTCGGTGTTCCGCGAGTTCAACGCGCGCGACCTGATGATGCGCGACACGCTGATGCTCTACCAGATGGAGCGCACCGAGCGTGGCTCGAGCTTCCAAATCAAGGACATCTATTTCGAGGATGGCGAGGCTACCCTCATCGCCGGCTATGACTCGGTGCTGATGGACTATGTGGCCATGTTCCGCAACCATCCCGATGTGACCTTCCTGGTGAAGGGCTATGTGCAGAGCTATGGCGTCGACGCCGAGGCCGACATGCTGCTGTCGCTCGACCGCGCCAAGACCGTCAAGGAGTACTTCATCAAGAACGGCATCGATGCCGACCGTATCACCACTGCCGGCATGACCAAGAACGAAATCAAACGTGCCGCCGCCGCCGCCCTCGACAAGAACGGAGGCTTCAGCGGCATCAAGGTGGAGCTCATTATTACCGGCAAGAAGAGCGACCAATAGTCGGCCGCTGCCGAATACAAGACGGACCCACCCCGCCGCCGAGCGACAGGGTGGGTTCAATGTAAACATATAAATAGCACAAGATGAAACGTATACTGCTGATTGTCGCCCTACTGACTTCGTTGAACCTTTCGGCGCAAACCTCGTGGACTCAGTTTGACAAGCTGATGGCCGACGGTTCGTACAAAAGTGCCTACGCGCTGGCCGAAGGGGTGTATCACAAGAGCGCCGCCAGCGGCGACCGATTGGCCGCTGCCTACCACATGGCGCAGGCCGCCAGCCTCTACCAGGAGGATGTCCGCGACAGCTCGGTGGCGCGCTACCGTGCGCTGCTGCCCGTGTTGGAGCCGCTCGAGAAGGCTCTCTGCTATGCCTTCCTCGGCGTGTATGACTCGGCCCTGGCCTACAGCGACGTGCTGAAGCAGACGCCCGTGGAGCGCATCAAGCAATACTGCGAGGGTGGGAAGGAGCGAATAATGACTCCTACGGCCTACGACGTCATTGTCCTGAAGGCGCAGAATGAAGAATATGACAGGCGGAAGCGCTACGACCTGCAGCAACTGTTGGTCGACTTCCATGCTGCCGATGGCGACGACATACGCATCTGGTACGAGGCCGGCCTGCTCGAATTGAGGAATGGTTTGCCTAACAGGCACTTTTCGGTGGCCGATTTCCAGCAGTCTATCAACAAGTTTCGCGGTACCAAGAGTCCCTATTACACGTGGCTTTACAACCTTGCGGCAGAATATTGCGAAGACAAGGATGATTATGTGCAGGCCGTGCGCTACTGTGACACCGCCATCGCCTTGGCGCCCAAGAGCGAGCACGGTGTACATTGTGCCAACCTGCGCGACCAAATCAAGCAGAAACAGGTCCGCTTCGATGGCATGATGGTAATCCCCGATGTGCCGAGCCTGCAGCGTGTGCGTTACCGCAATGTGAACAGGATTTGGTACCGTGTTGTGCGGTATTTGGAATATGTCAAGAGCAATGAGCTTGAGGCAAGATTGCTGGCAGAGCCGGTGGTGGTCAGCGGCCAATGGGCGGTGGAGGGTGCTGTGGATTATCAATATGCCGAGAGTCTCGTCTCGCTGCCGGCCCTCAAGGCGGGCCGTTATATGCTGCTGGCATCGCCGAGCGAGGACTTCAAGACCGACGGCTTTGTGGCCTTTGAGCTGCATTGCACCGACATGACGCTGCTGGTGAACCGGCAGGAGGGGTGGCTGCTCGACCGACGCACCGGTCGTCCCATCGTGGGACAGCCTCTGCGTGTGGAACGCACGGAGAACAATGAGAAGAAGGTGATGGCCTCGGCGGTCACCGATGGCAACGGGCGCTATAGGTTTGATTTTGACAGGGGTCGTTGGAGCGACTATATCGTCGCCGAGCGCAGCGGCTATACTTTGAAGGACAACTTCCAGAGTGAGGGCCGCAAGCATGCCCCCGAGATGACTTTGCAAACTAAAGTGTGTACCGACAGGCCCATCTACAAGCCTGGCGACACCGTGCATGTAGCTGTGCTGGCCTACCTCAGCGACGGCTTCGAGGCCGAGGTGGCGGCGGACTACTATAAGCTGCAGGTGCAGCTGCTGGACCCTAACGGCAGGGAGGTGGACCATGTGGAGCTCACCACCGACGACTTCGGCACCATCCATACCTCCTTCCTGCTGCCTGTCGACCGCATTGCCGGCAATTATAGATTGTGGGTAAAGCACGGTGAAAGGAGCATGACGAGCGAGCTTGTCCGCGTGGAGGAATACAAGCAGCCCAAGTTTATGGTCACATTAAGTTCGGAGGTCGGAAGTCGGAGTGCGGAGTTTGGCAAGCCCTATGCCGTGCAGGGGTTGGCGTCGAGTTATAGCGCTGTGCCGATTAGCGGGGCGAGGGTGCAGTACACTGTCACGCGGATGGAGATGGGATTCTACCGCCGGCATTGGTACAATATGGATAACGAAGTTGAGGTGGCTACGGGCGAGACAACCACTGCTGCCGACGGCAGTTTTGACATTACTTTTACTCCCGAGCCCGACAGTAGCAGAGATTTTAAGGCGAAGCCCGTGTACTTCTTTGTGGTGAGGGCCGAGGTGACCGACCTCAACGGCGAGAGCCACGAGACCAGCACCGATCTGAGGATAGGCTTCACCAATGCCATGCTCGGCTTGGTCGATTACCAGACGGAGGTTAGTGAGCTAAAGGATTTGAACGTTGCCTATGAAGACCTCAACGACCATCCCTTGGAGGGCACGGTGCAGGTCAAGGTGGAGCGCCTGCGTCAGCCCCGCGAGGCGTTGCTCGACCACGTTTTGCTCTCTTACAACAAAGCGTTCTATAACACGATTTCTGAGGAACAGTGGCGCCGAGACTTCCCGATGTTGGCCTACGACGCCAAATACAATGATGTTGCCCAATGGGAGGTGGAGAAAGAGGTGGTCGGTGGCCGGTGGTCGGTGGCCGGTGGAAAGTGCAAGGTGGCATTGCCGCAGTTGACGTCGGGCACCTACCGCATCACCCTTGTGGCCGACGGTGCCGACACGGTGGTGGAACACATCACCCTGACTCTGCCCGAAGAGAAGAAGGTGCAAACCAACAAGCTGGTGTGGGTGGAGATGAAAGAGGAGACGGCCGAGGTGGGCGACAAGCTGCACCTGCGTTTGGGTTCGCGCTTCAAGAATGTGGAGTTGTACTATCTGCTCCGCGCAGGAAACAAGGAGATTGATTTCCGCCGCCTCACCCTCTCGGACGAGATTAAAAGCATAGACATTGCCGTCGACAGCACCATGCTGGGCGGCTTCCATGTGGAGCTGTTCACCGTGTATGAGGGGAGGACATGGACTTGGACCCGGAGTGTCAATGTGCCCTTCACCCACAAGCAGCTGAAGGTTGAGATAGCCACCTTCCGCGACAAACTGCTCCCCGGCGAGACGGAGGAGTGGACAATTTCAGTTAAGAGTTATGAGTTAGGAGTTAAAAGTGCGTTGGTGATGACGATGTATGATGATGCGTTGAATAGCTATGGCGGATACGGCAAGTGGACTCTCAGCCCTTGGCGAAACCATTGGACACCGAGCCTTGTGCTGTATGAACCTTACGGTTGGGATCGCGATTGGCTGGTGAGTCCCAAGGAACATCAATACAAGGGCCTCTACGGGTCGGAGTGGCGACTCAAGGATGCGCTTCCGTATTACAGTCCCTGGCGTGCACGCATGTATAAGTCGGCAAGAAATGTGGTGGTGACAACCTCGTTTGAGGTGGTGGAAGATGAGGAGGAGGTGGCGTTTAATATTGTGGAGAAGGTTCCTGTCATCGAAATAGGGGCGCCTGAGAGCGGTGCCCGTTTGTCGTCCGACGACATCGCACGTATGCCCGGCAACTCGGTGGAGAGCGTGGTGGCGGCCGTGGGTGGCATAGGCTATAGCGACGGCGGCAGCGCTGCACCGCCCGTGCAGGTGCGCACCAACCTCAACACGCTGGCCTTCTTCGCGCCCGACCTGCGCACCGGCGACGACGGCACGGTGACTTACCGTTTCACGGTGCCCGAGTTGCTCACGCGCTGGAACGTCAAGGGCCTGGCCATCACCAAAGATGTCAAGATAGGCACCCTGGACAAGACACTGGTCACCAGCAAACCCCTGATGGTGCAGCCCAATATGCCGCGCTTCCTGCGCAGCGGCGACAGCCTGAGCCTGATGGCGAAGGTTATTTTGAATGAAGAATTAAGAATTAAGAATGAGGAATTGCCGGTGGAGGTGATGTTTGTCCTCACCGATGCCGCTACGGGCGACACCATTTGTCACCATACCGAAAGTGTGCTGGTGAAAGACGCCGCGCAGGTGATGTTCGACGTGGAGGTGCCGCAGCATGTCTATGTGGCCACCTATAAAATAGTTGTCAGTTGTCAGTTGCCGGAGGGCAGTTACAGCGACGGCGAGCAGGGACAGGTGCCTGTGGTCACCAACCGGCAGGCCGTCACCGTCAGCCAGGCTATGTACATCAACGGGGCAGGGGAGAAGCACTACACGATGCCCGAGTGGCTGGTGAACAATGGTAGCCGCGCGCCGCGCCTGGTGGCTGCCGAGGTGGTGAGCAACCCCATATGGTTGGCCATCAAGAGCATGCCCTACCTGAAGCAGCAGGAGAACCCCTCGACGCTCTATCTGGCCAACCAGCTGTATGTGAACAGCCTGGGATTGGATATTCTAGGGAAACTAGATATCCTGGATCATCTAGATAAACTCGATGGAAGCAGTCGCCTGAAGATGAACGAGGATGTGAAGCAGACGTTGCTGCAGGCCACGCCGTGGGTGCGTGATGCCGAGAGCGAGGAGGAGCAGATGCGTGCCGTGAAGAATTACTTTGATACGGCTGCCCTTAACACTCAATTCTCAATTCTCAGCTCTCAACTCTCCGAGCGTCAGAATGGCGACGGCGGCTGGAGCTGGATGCCCGAAGGCAAGAGCAGCCTGTGGGTGACGCAACAGGTGCTGAAAAAGATAAGAGTTAGGAGTGATGAGTTAAGAGTTAAGAAGGCGTTGGCGTATGTGGACAGCGAGCAGCAGCGCTACTATGAGAAGTACGTCAAGCCCTACCTAAAGAAGGGATACACGTGGACACCCACCGACATCGACTACCTCTACACCCGTTCGTTCTATGGCAAGGCCACTACCGAGGCCTATAAGTTCTACTATGACAATGCCCTCAAGCGTTACAAGAATTACGAGAACCTCTACACCCAGGCGCAGCTGGCGCTCATCTTCCACCGCCACGGCGACAAGAAACAGGCCCTCGACCTGCTGCGCCGCATCAAGGAGAAGTCCCTCACGAGCGACGAGATGGGCATGTATTGGCGCGACAACAAGAGCGGCTGGTGCTGGTATCAGCGCCCCATCGAGACGCAGGCCCTGCTTATCCAGGCCTTTGCCGAGATAGCGCCCAACGACAGCGAGACCATCGGCCTCATGCAGCAGTGGCTCCTCAAGCAGAAGCAGACCACCCATTGGGGCAACGACGCAGCCACCACCGAGGCCATCAATGCCCTAATGGTGGAAAGTGAGAATGGAAAAGTGAAAAGCGAAACAAAGGATGCTGTTCACTTAACGGTCTTTGGAGAACCTATGAGGGCCGAAGTGCAGGGAGTCGAAGGCTACCAATCGCAGCGTTGGACGGGCGGCGCCCTTGACACCCTCAGCGCACATCATTCACCGTATATCACATTAAGCAAGGCTGACGAAGGCATCGCCTGGGGTGCCGTCTACTACCAATTCACCGACGAGATGGACAAGATACCCTCCAGCGAGATGGGCATTAAAATAGTCAGGAGTTATGAGTTAGGAGGTAAGAGTTTGAAGGTGGGCGATAAAATCAAGGTGCGTATCGACATCACCTGCGACCGCACGATGGAATACCTCGAGCTCATCGACGGCCGTCCTTCGTGTGTCGAGCCGCTCGACACACGTGCCGGCTGGCGCTGGAACGAGGGTCTGAGCTATTATATTGTGGTCAACACTACCGACACGCGCTGCTACATCGACCGTCTGGAGAAGGGTAAATACTACTTCGAGTATGAGGTCTATGTCACCAACCCGGGCCACTTTCTTGCAGGCCCCGTCACCATGCAATGCATGTATGCCCCCGAGTTCCGTGCTGTGGCGCCGGCACAGGCGTTCAAAGTAGGGGAATAGAAGTACTGTTTTACAGTCCTTTAGCCGCCGTTTAACTAGAAATTGTAGTTAAACAGCAGTTAAACAATAGTCAAAGGGTTGTAAAACAGTAGGTTTTGGTGTAGGTTAAAAAAGTGGTGATAAAAAAACTTGCATTTTACTATTATTCTTTATACCTTTGTGGCGGTGTAAAGAAACACCTATGTTTATGCAATCTATTAATCTATAAAACGATACGATATGTATAGGATCGAGAAACACCCTATCTTGGACATCCCGCAGAGCGAGGTGGTCGAATTTCTTTTTGAAGGGAAGAAGGTACAGGGCCGCAAAGGCTACACCATTGCCAAAGCATTGCACGAGGCTGGCTATCCTGTGTACAGCCATTCGCTGCAGGGCCGCAACCGCTCGCTGGAGTGCGGCATCGGCAAGTGCGGCGCCTGCGAGATGCTGGTCGACGGCCTTGTGCGTCGCATCTGCATCACTAAAGTGGATGGCGTGAAAGAGGTGCGCCTCATCGCTCACGAGGCCGACCTGCCGGGTGTCACTTTCGATGCTCCTGTCAAGCAGCAAGCCGACAAGGCCCTGACAATCTACAAGACCACTGTGGCTATCGTCGGTGCCGGTCCTGCCGGTCTGGCCTGCCGTGAGCAGCTCAACGCTTTCGGCATCGACAACCTCGTCATCGACAACAACGCCCGTATCGGTGGACAGTTCAATATGCAGACCCACCAATTCTTCTTCTTCGAGAAGGAAAAGAAATACGGCGGCATGCGTGGCTTCGATATCGCCAAGACCCTCGCCGGCGATAGTCAGGAGGGCATACTGCTCAACTATACCGTGTGGGACATCCTCGAAGGCCCGAGGCTGGCCATCAAGAATATTGAGACGCAGGAGATGGCCTATGTCGACGCGCAGCACCTCGTGGTGGCCACCGGCGCCGTCCCCTTCATGCCGGCCTTCGAGAACGACGATGTTCCGGGTGTCTACACCGCCGCCGTGTTCCAGAAGATGATGAACCAGGAGCACACCTTGCTGGGCAAGCGCGTGCTCACCGTAGGCGCCGGCAACATCGGCTACCTCACCTCCTATCAGGGAATGCAAGCTGGAGCCACCATCAAGGCCATCATCGAGGCTATGCCGCGCGAGGGCGGTTTCCCCGTGCAGGCCAACCGTGTGCGCCGTCTCGGCATCCCCATCATGACGGGCTACACGCTGGTGCGCGCCATTCCCAACGAGGACCGTACCGGCATCACCGGTGCCGTCATCGCCAAGTGCGAGAACTTCAAGCCCGTTGCCGGCACCGAGCAGGTGATTGACGACATTGACATCATCAATATCTGCACCGGATTGGTGCCCGACAACCAGCTGCTCACTAAAGGTAAGGAGCTCTATGGCCATCACGTCTATGGTGTCGGCGATGCCGTGCGCATCGGCGAGGGCACCAGCGCCGTGCTCCGCGGCCGTCAGGCGGCCTACGAGATAGCGCAGGAGATAGGTCTCCGCATCAACTATGACGAGTATCTCGACCTCTCGCGCCAATACATCGACTCGCAGCAGCACCCCGTGCGCCTGCTGGAGAAGCCCAACCTGCCCAGCGAAGAGCGTATGAAAGCCAAGCCCTTCGTGCAGCTCGACTGCCTCTACGGCTTCGCCTGCAACCCCTGCACCTTCAGCTGTCCGCAGGGCGCCATCAGCAAACCCACCACCAGCAGCACGCCCACGGTGGACTACAACAAGTGCATCGGCTGCATGGAGTGTGTCAACCATTGTCCGGGCCTCGCCATCTTTGGCTACAACCTGCAGAAGGAATGGTGCTTCCTGCCCATCGAATACGAAGTGGCCGAAGGCGTCGAAGTCTACCTGGTGGACAACAATGGACAGAAGATTGGCGAAGGCGTGATCGAGAAAGTGCTCAAGAAGGACAACAAGACCAATGTGGCCCGTGTGAAAGTGGGCAACGTAGACGGCCAAATAACCGACATTAAGGGCTTTATTGTCAAGGAGAAATATCCGAGTAATCTGAATACTCTGAGTACTCAAAATACGCAGAAAGAGCCCACCTATATCTGCCACTGCGAGGACATCACCGACGAGCAGATGTTGGCTGCGGTGGGCACCGACCGCAAATATATCTCGGTCGACGAGCTGAAGCACATCACCCGTATGGGTATGGGCCCCTGCCGCGGTAAGCGCTGCATTGCCCGCGCCCGCGGCGTGCTCCGCGCCCACGGCATCGAGCTCACCGGCGACGCCACACCGCGCGCCCCGCTGAGCAACCAGGTGACCCTTGGCGACGTCTACACCGAAGGCCGCAAGGAGGTCTACGTCTTCCCGAAGGGCAACGACGTGCAGCACGAGGAGGTGAAGGTCTTCATTGCCGGCGGCGGCATCGCGGGTAGCGGCCTCTTCCGCTACTTCAGCGAGGCGGGCCTCAAGCCCGTCATGGTTAACTGGAGCCGTGGCGCTTCGTGGCGCAATATCGGTGGCGGTCGTCCAGCCTTCAGCAACCCCGACATTGCCGACATCGCCCAGCATAGCCACGAGATATTCAAGAGCATCCAGAAGGTGCACAATATCAACTACAAGCCCACGCACTACGTCAACCTCGTTCACGACGAGGCCACCTACAAGGCCCTCGACGCCAGCCGTGCCTGGAGTGACGCCTATATGATTGACCGAAAGGACTTCAAGAAGGAGATATCGCCTCTGTGGGACGACACTCGCGACACATACAGCCACGCCCTCATCACGCGTGACTGTTGGCAGGCCACCCCGGGCCGCGTCATCGACTACATCCGCGGTATCGGCGTCAGCCTCGGCGGCCGCTACTACGAGGACACCGAGCTGCTCAGCGTGTGGCGCAAGGACGACAAGGTGGTCGCCCTGGTGCGCAACCACGAAGGCAAGTACATCGAGTACACCTGCGGCCACTTTGTCAACGCCATGGGTTGGGGTGCCGAGCGCTTCACCGACATGCTGGGCATCGACACCGGCCTCTATCCTGTGAAGCATCAGGCCTTCATCACGCGCCGACTGCCCATGATGGGACCCAACGGCGGCCCGCTCGATATGATTATCGACCGTCGCCACTACAAGGGCTTCAGCGCCGTCTATGGCCAGCAGTTCGAGCACACCGGCCAGATTATCGGCTGCGCCAGCCCTGACACCGATGCCTATGAGACGCGCCAGAACATCAAGTACAACAGCCGTGAGTTCCTGGAGATTGTCAGCCAGGTCTTCGCCGAGTGGCTGCCAGGCCTCAAGGATGTCAGCTTCCTGGCCTGCTGGGCCGGCCGCTACACCGAGCCGCGTTACATCGTCGACCCCGAGGTGGGCCTGCTCACCGGCCTGCGTGGCCACGGCTTCATGCTGGGTCAGTACCTGGCCAAGCTCTATGTCGACAAGTACCTCGGCCGCGAGGTGCCCGGCTACATGAAGGAGTTGGCCCTCAGCGGTCATGGTCTCAGCGAGAACGCCTTCAAGTAATCCGTCATGGAGAGCAAAGAACAACGTTATGAGCGGCTACTGCCACAGGTAGCCGCTCTTTGTGACGGCGAGAGCGACCTGATAGCCAAGATGGCCAACATCAGCGCCTTGCTGCATCAGGAGTTCGGCTTCTGGTGGACAGGTTTTTACCGTGTTGCTCCCGCCTGCGGCGTAATCCGGAAATCCAGCGAGAATGATGGATTAATGGATTACAGCGAAGCTGGGAGAAATGAACTTGTTCTCGGGCCTTTCCAGGGGCCGCTGGCCTGTGTGCGCATCGGCTATGGCAAGGGCGTGTGCGGCACGGCCTGGAAAGAGCGCCGCACCGTGGTGGTGCCTAACGTGGAGCAGTTCCCCGGGCACATTGCCTGCAGCAGCGAGAGCCGCAGCGAGATAGTGGTGCCTGTATTTCAGGGCGATGAGGTGGTCGCCGTCCTCGACATCGACAGTCGCGACCTTAATACCTTCGACGAGGTGGACGTCTGTTGGTTAGAGCGCATTGCGGCGCTGCTGACAACCGACTGACTTTGGTATTTCTTTGACCGTTCTTTGGAAAAAAGCAAAGAACGACTGTTTTACAGCCAAACACCGACCGTTGTCCAATCGTACTTCATCAGTTCTACAACAGTTCTTCAACTTTTTCTTGAAGAACTGTTGTAGAACGACTGTAAAGCGGTCGAACAACGGACGGTGTTTGGTAGTTCAACGGTAGTTCAACGCTTTATTCCGTTGAAATACCGTTGAAATACCGTCAAACTGCCGTCGAAAAGACGGATTAGGGCAATAGATTGATGTTTTTTTTGCAAATATTATGAAATAAGTGTATATTTGCAGTTGACAAAAAGAGCATATTAATTAACAATAAATAACACAAAGTAAAGAAAACAAGTAGATTATAATATAAGATAATAATTGCGTTTTTCGCTAAAAGTGACGTTGAAACCTATCCAATTTCAATCATTTTTGCCACAATGGGAAGCGAGAACGCTCATGAGTTATCGTGGGCTTTCTCATTTGTGGCAAGGTTATGGATAGGACCTCAACGTCGATGAAGAGTTCACGATAAACTTTTTAATATCCATACAAAATGAAAATCAGAACAATTTACATTGCGGCAATGGCCACCGTCATCTTGGCGGGCTGCGAAACAATGGCTACGATTGACACATCTCAGACTTTTGTCCCCGAAGAGGGTGGTATAACTTTTGAGAAAATCACAAATGAAGAGAACGAACAGTTGATTGTTCCCAACATCACTTATGATGGACAACGCTTGCGTTGGTGGGCAAATCCCTATTTTGTGATTTCCAAGGATGGGAGCCGTTATGCTTATGTTGGTTCACATAATCAACGCAGTAACATCTTTGTCAAGTCAATGTCAGCCCGTACCGGTTCGCAGCAACGTACTTTCAGTGGCAACGCGCAGGATCTTGCCTTTTCGCCCGACGGGCAGACGCTGTGTTTCTCGCAATACAATGCTCCCTACAGCACGCTCTACATGACCAGCGCTGTACAGGGGAGTGTGATGCAACAAGTTACAAGTGGCAGTGTGCGCGACTATGCACCCAATTATTCCCCAGATGGGAAACTCATCTTCTTTTCGCGCGCCGAAGGCGACCACTACAGTATCTGGAGCTACAATGTAGATAACGGTATCTTCAGCAATTACTGTTACGGCCTTTCTCCTTGCCCAATCAATGGTGAGGAATTCCTATGTTCACGAATGAATTCGCACAACAATTATGAAATATGGCGCGTTAACTATGTGAAGGGTAGCGAGAGTATTATCCTCAGTCAGGAAAACCGTTCTTTTACAACAGCCTCCATGTCGCCTGATGGAAAGTGGATACTCTTCGCTGCAAATACAACGAGAAAGTCGGGTGTGCCTGAAAACATTGACATCTATGTGGTGCGCACTGACGGTAGCCAATTGACGCAACTTACCTATCATCACGGGCATGACTTGTCACCCGTGTGGGCTCCCGACGGAAAGAGCATCTACTTCCTCTCACAGCGCGGCTCAGAGAAGGGATTGTATAATATCTGGAAAATGAACTTTAATCTCTAAATACCATGAAAAAGATTGTTATTATTGCAATATTGCTTTTCGCTTTCTGTTTAAAAGGACATGCTCAGATGATAGGCGCCACCAATAATCAAGCCTATCCCACAACAACAAGTGTTAATGACGGCAGGTACCGACCAACGGTCGCATGGCTTGAGTCCTTCCTTGTACCAGGCTTGGGGCAAATATTAGAGAACAAGCAATACGTCAAAGGATTGTGCATGATGGGTGGATATGTCGCATGTTATGGATTGTTCGCGAGCAATATAGAAGATGGCGATGGTGATGCTTGGGCTGCATATATGTTGGGTGCCTTGGGGATTTGGATTTGGAGTCAGATTGATGCACCGTTGACCGCAAGAAAACTCAACGGAAGAGGAGGCTATGCGTTTGATATTGGTGGCGGCAGGGAACTTGCGTTCTCACCCACCATTGACTATATCAATATGCCAATGTCTCCCACTACCACAATGACGCCGGGAGTAAAAGTAAGCGTCTCTTTCTGATGCGGGAAAATGGCGCTCCAGCGTCCTTGACATAAGACACCCTGATCTCTTGGGGTGTCTTGTTTTTTTACAGCGAGTTGTAGCTGGGACTGAAGGTGTCGCCGCCGTCGAGACGGCCGGTGGTGAGGCCTTTCTTGAGCCAGCGCATGCGCTGGGCCGAGGTGCCGTGGGTGAAGCTCTCGGGCACGCTGTAGCCACGTGCTTGCTTCTGCAGGTAGTCGTCGCCGATTTTCTGTGCGGCGTTGATGGCCTCCTCGAAATCGCCTGCCTCGATGGAGCCGAACATGCGGTTCTCGTGGTAGCCCCAGACGCCGGCGTAGTAGTCGGCCTGCAGCTCGATGCGCACGCTGGTGCGGTTCTTCTCTTTCTCGTTTTGTTGCGCCTGCAGGCTGTGGGCCTGGTCGAGGGTGCCGAGCAGGTGCTGCACATGGTGCCCCACTTCGTGGGCGATGACGTAGGCGCAGGCAAAGTCGCCGCCGGCCCCCATCTGCTGCTCCATCTCGTTGAAGAAGTCGAGGTCGAGGTACAGACATTCGTCGGCCGAGCAGTAGAAGGGTCCGACCGAGGAGGTGGCGCCGCCGCAGCCGCTCTGTACGCTGCCGTGGAAGAGGACGAGCTTGGGCTCGCGGTAGGTGCGGCCCGCCTGCTTGAACAGCGGGGTCCACACGTCCTCGGTGGAGGCGAGGATTTGCAGGGCAAAGGTCTTGAACTCCTCCTCCTGCGCGGTGGGAGTGTATTGCTCGGTCTGTATGCCCGAGGAGGATACCTGTTCGATGACCTGCGAGGGGTCTTTGCCGAGGAAGAGGAGAATGAGTGCCACGATGATGGCGCCGCCGCCACCGAGTCCGGCAATCTTACCGGCACTGCCTTTGCCGCGACGGTCTTCGAAGTTGGTGCTTTGTCTGCGTCCGTTGAGGTCCATATTATGAATGTTTTAATGTGTTAATTCGTAAGTATTGCTTCGAGGGGGGCTACGGCAGCGGGCCAGGAATAGCGCTCTTGCACAAAGCGGTGGCCGGCGTCGGCCAGCTGTTGCTGTTGCCAAGAGTCGGTGAGGAGGCTGGCGATGAGGGTGGCCAACTCTGCAGCGTTGTCACCCACCAGCAGGTGTTCTCCGGGGATGGCACCCAGCGGGGTGGCAGCGATGGAGGTGGTGACGCACGGCAGCCCCATCGACATGGCTTCGAGCAGCTTGTTCTGCATGCCGGAGCCTATGCGCATGGGTGCCACACAGAGCTGCGTCGAGGCGTAGGCTGTGCGTATGTCGTCCAAGCGTCCGCTGACGGTGACCTTGGGGCCGGCCAATGCCTTGACGGCGGGCTTGGGGTCGGCGCCGGCAAGCAGCACGTTGGCGTAGGGACAGCGTTCCCACACCAACGGCATCACTTCTTCCACCAGATAGCGTGCCGCGTCGACATTGGGAGCGTAGGCCATGTTGCCGGTAAAGACGATGGCGTGAGGTGAAAGGTGAGAGGTGAGAGGTGAGAGGTGAG
>JAGCOF010000024.1 GCA_017645585.1 Bacteroidales bacterium | reverse complement strand
TCCCCTAAGTTAGGAAGAGAAATGCCTGTGGCATTTCGGGCAAAGCCCTGTGTGGTGGCTGGGGACCGCCGCAAAGCGGTGGTGGAGGAGTGTGTTTTCCTCCCCGCCTGCGGCGGTAATCCAACAATCCAAAAAGATTTCCAAGATTTATAGGATTTCCGCGCAGCGGGGAAAGTAGCCTCATGTCTCCGGCATGAAAAATGTTAAAAAATCGCTCCAAATGTAATTTTTTGACCCCAATGTGAGTATTATATATGTAGGAAAGTTCAAATAGATGAATAGATGACGCCGGCGGGAAATTGAAAAAAATTTTTCAACCGATGACACTTTTTGGCTTTTTTTGCATCTAATTATAGTGAAAGGAAAAAGTTTTTGCAACTGCGAATTGGATTTAAGTGGAGTTAAATAATGTTAAAGAATTGGTTCAACTGTGAGAAATCGACCCTTGCCATCGTTTATTATATAGAGGTCCATATTGTACACGAAACAGAAACAATCGTTTTCGAGAGAGAAACAATACAATATAAACAATAAAAACAATTAAATGGCGTTACTGCTGTGTGGATATTCACAGCACCGCCAAAACAAAAACAATTACACTATGAGAAAACATTACAAAGTATTCGCCATCAGTATTCTTATTGCTATTACAGCTACTGATGTAAAGGCGCAAATCATGAGTGTGATGGGCAACTTTTCGCCATCCACATCAACATTAATTGGCAGTGCAAGCCGTATCGGGTATGATGACAACAATATGTCAACATATTACATGCGGTACAATGACAGTTCGTACTTTTGCAGTCACTATAATTACGGATATTGGGCACCTTGGGCTCCTGCGGTCAGTTCCACAAAAGTGACTATGCCGCAGGACTTTGTTATCACTGATTTCAAGAAGTTTTTGTCCGATCCCGGGTACATCGGTTCTTATCAAGGGAAAGGGATGTATGGTTATACCCTTGGATATAATTCGTATAATAATAACTATTTTCGGATAATCAAGTTACCCGAAGTTAACCAGTTAAACCGAACAACCGTTGCCCATCCGACAGGGTAAAATGCTGTAATTGGAATGAAGTTTCTGTCAATAGGAGAGAGGACACCGCCCAACCACAAATATCCTTATAGTTGCCTTTTAGAGTACTACTTGTGGGGGAATACCACATACACCTATGCCCCATTGGCCTATAACCCGCAGACAAACGAAAAGGAGATTGCTGATGATGTTATCACCGTTGGCGAATATGTTGTTTTTGCCACAAGAGACACACGGACCGGTCATGCACCTGTCAACCTGCGCATTTCTGACACAAACTGTGTCCTCGCGCTAGCATCTCATATTAATGAGCAGTGGCAGTTCTTGTTGCCGGATTACGAAAATGTTTATGGAGAGATTCGCCTGTTGCCTTTGGGAGATATTCCCTTTTTCATTATGGCATATACAGTATTCAATTCAAGTAATAGTCAATACTATCTATGTGTCCATTTGATATATTTGACAGGACTTCTTAATGGTAATAATTACATTGTTTCTCATGAAATAGAATTGGAAAAAAAATGTTCCGATTTGGTAGATTTAATATATGAACCCATGGTGCAGGCTATTGTGGTTCTATTGAACGGGGAAGGTGTGTCTGCTTTATATCATATAAGCCCATCTTCTAATGCAACTGATATGATCGTGAAATTGGATTACACTGATGGTAACTTTTATTCAATTGATACGGCAGGGAGTGATTCCTATTCAAATGAAGTTCTGTATATGGCGATGGGTGACAATGTGATCTTCCTCCAAAACATTTCAAATGGTATCAATATTACCCAGTCCTGTTTGGAAATAAAAGGAATACTATACACATTACGAGAACCTCCCATCATCAACCACATCAAAGCACCCTTAACTTTCTTTTCTGACGACCAAGTTTATGATTATATTATTGATGATGCATTTGATTTTTATGGAACAAGAATTTGTAATGAAGTACAAGCAAAATAAAAAAATGAGTAATATTAAACACAAATGATTATGAAAAAAGTATTTATCACACTATTTACAGTCACAATGGTATGGAATAGTGTATCGGCTCAAAATCCGATATATGATTCTGCGAGGGTGTATGATATTGTGACGGACACAGATTTGTTTTATCTTTTTGCCAATCCGAAACCTTGTTTCAATCCTTGTCCATATTCGTGGGCTCCTGTTAGTAGGATGGTGCAGGAGTATGTGGTCACCGACACTGTGACGGTGTATGGGGTTGCAGTTCCTTTGAGAAACAAAACAAGCAATCCTATTCGTGACAGTATTTCTTTCTATCGGGCATTGCTAATGAGAAAGACCGGATACATGGGGACTCAGGGTTACTCATTTCAATATGTTGATTCTGTCACTCTCAATCGTTCCCATCCTCGCTTCTGCTGGTTTTACTATGAGGACCCATGCGACAAGGAAAGAAATTTAACGGCACCGTGCTATGAGTTCTATTTTGACACACCACAGCAAATAAACAGGATGATGGATACCTTCTATGTGGGACGTTATTATCAAGTTCCTTATGTTGGTTATCCGGACTACTCACTGCAAGAGTACGGCGGGGAATACGATCCTTCGTTACCGAGCACAATTTATCGGTCTCCCATTGATATGGAGATATTCTATTATTGTGAAGGTTACCAAGACAAGCGGTGGGGAGTGGCGTTTCCCATCATCGGCTTCCGATGCGGGCCTATACAGCAACTCTTCCTTGATGCCTATACAGGCGACAGCGCGGTGGTGCGCTGGCGCCAAGTAGAAGAGGGTACTCTGTATAATGTACGCTTGACGGGTGAGGACGGAAGCGACACGGCGTTTGTTATATCAGATACCACGTATACGTTTACCCCGTTGTCGGACAGCGTCCGCTACACTGCAATGGTGCGCAAACAATGCCATTATGCCACCTCGAACTATGACACGACGGTCTACGGCGAATGGAAGACGGTCTCCTTCGGCACCACCATTATCGACACTACCATAGCAGACACCACAGGTGTTGATACGGTGGGCATTGCACGTCCCGAGGTGGAAGGTTTTTCGCTGGTTCCCAATCCGACCAACGGTGCGGTGCTGCTGACCACCGAGGCTGAAATGACGGGCGTGGAGGTCTACACTGCCGCCGGTGTACCGTTCTTGCACCTGCCGGCATCTGGACGCACGGTGCGATTTGACACCTCGACCTGGCCTGCGGGCACCTACCTGCTGACGGTGAGTACCTCACAAGGCATTATTACTCGACGCCTAACGGTGATACGCTAAAACACACCAAGACAGACTCCTCCACCACCGCTTTGCGGCGGTCCCCAGCCACCACACAGGGCCCTGCCCGAAATGCCACAGGCATTTCGGGCAGGGCCTTGTGTGAAAAGTAGTGACTGAGGAGTGTGTGTCCCGTGACTGAGGAGTGTGTTAAAGGATTTCCAAGATTTACAGGATTTCCGCGCAGCGGGGCGAACAAAAATGATGCCGCCGGCGGGAGATTGAAAAACCGACAGGCGGGAGAAATATATTTTGCCACATTGGATTTTTTTCGTATCTTTGCACCCAGATATGAAAACGCCAACAGTAACACTGACAACCGATTGGGGCGAACGGGGCTTCTTTGCCGGCATGGTGAAGGGGGCCTTGCTGCGCCTGGTGGAGGGGGTGCAGGTGGTGGACATCACCCACCGGCTGGAGGCGTACAATGTGATGACGGCCAGCTTCGTGGTGCGCCACGCCTGCATGGGCTTCCCCGAGGGGACGGTGCACCTGATCGACGTGGCCTCGCAGCCGCCCTTCGTAGCCCTGAAGGCCCGCGGACAGTATTTCCTCTGCTCCGACAACGGCCTGCCGGCGCTGGTCTTCGGCGACGAGGTGGAGGAAGCGGTCGCCCTGCCGACACAGGAGAACGGCATCTACAACTTCGCGGCCTACAACCTCTTCGTGCCTGCGGCAGCACGTCTGCTGGGCGGCACTCCGCTGCACGACTTGGGGCAACAGCATCCGCAGCTGCTGCAACGCCCGCGGACGAGATATATGCAGCAAGGCGAGTACTACCGCATCTATGTGCACTACATCGACGACTACGGCAACGCCTACCTGGGCATGAGCTACCGCGAGTTTGAGGAGCTGCGCCAGGGGCGCCCCTTCCGGATGACGGTGAACGAGCTGGTGGTGTCGGAGGTCAGCCCTTCGTACCTGCGCGGACAGAACCCCAACGACCCGAGCCTGCGGCTCACGGTGTCGGCCACCGGCCAGCTGGAGCTGGCCTTCCACGGCCGTTCGCTGGCACAGCTCACGGGCCTGAAGGTCAATTCCAGCGTCCTGCTGCAGTTTAGGTAAAATTAAAAGTTAAAAATTAAAAGTTAAAACTAAAAAAGGCTGACGCATCGCAACCGCGCCAGCCTTTTACTTTTAACTTTTTAGTTTTTAGTTGGCCTTGGGGGTCTTCCAGTTGAAGAAGACCTGCACGCCGGCCATCTGGTAAATCTGCCAATGACCCCACTTGCCCATGCCGCTGAAGTCGGTGTCGTACTTGAGGTTGAGGGCGAAGTTGGCGGCGATGTGCTCGGAGAGGCGGTAGTCGAGCTTCACCTCGAAGTCAAGGTCGGTCTCGAAGAAGAAGCGCTGCATGGGAGAGAGGGCGGTGAGGCGCTGACGGCCTTCGGGGGTATCCATCTCGGCGCCGGTGTATTTCGACTTGTCGAGGTTGTCCCAGCTCATAATCGTCGGCTTATTGTAGTCATAGAAGAGCTCGAGACGGGCATAGAGGTCAAGGTTCTTGACAATGTCCTTCTTCAGATACTGCGCCTTGATGTAGCTACCGAGGGCGAAGTAGGCGTTGTTGATGTACTTGTAGGTCTCGGGGTCGGCAGCGTCGAAACGGTCGTTCTGGATGACACCATAGTCGAGGCCGTTGACGATGAAGCCGTCGTTGCAGACGAAGGTGGTCTTGCCGGTCAGGAAGGAGAGGGAGACCGACCAATCGGTCTTCTTGTACTCGAAGGAGAGGGCGGTGGTCAAGTAGGCCGGGGCGAAGAAGTGGGACACCTGGCGCTTGGTGGCCTCGGCTTCGGCGCCGATGCCGTCGTATTCATAGCCGGAACCGAACTGCGTCTTGAGGTTGAGCGTGAAGCTGGCACCCCAGTCGGGCAGTTTCTCGAAGGGTTTCCAGGAGATGGCGCTGGTGAGGTCTATCTTGTCGTTGCTCTTGCGGCGCGTCTCGAAGAGGCCGCCGGCGGTGTCGGTATTGTCGAGGTCCTGCCAGGCGAAGCCGTAGGCCAGGTCGGCCACATTGTCCCAGATGTACTTGGGATGCGTGTATTTGTAATTGCCGAAGAAAGTGGCGGTGAGGTCAATTTGCGAGTTGCCGCTCTTGGACCAATTGTTGAACATAAACTCACTGAGCTTGAGCGCTGGGGTGGAGGTGGTTGTCCAGGTGCCGGCGGGCTTCTGCTCGGGGGCCGGAGCATTGTCCTGTGCGACGGCGGTCATCGCCATGAGGGCCGCGCAAAGCATAAAGATACGTTTCATTGTTCGGGGATATTTGTTATTACATGATTGATTTCGCTCATGGTATAGCCGCGCGAGGTGAGGAACGAGTAGAGACGGCGGTAGTAGTCGGCCCCCTGTTCGTTGCCCAGGGTGCGCAACTTCTTGTCGGCTTCCTCACGCAGGATGCCGTAATAGGTGTCATCGTCGACCATTTTCATGCTGGCGGCGATGGCTTCCTTGGAAAGATGTTTCAGGCGGAGTTGGTAGAGCACTTTCTGACGGCCCCAATGCTGCTGCAGTATCTTGCTCTCGGCATAGGCGCAGGCATAGCGACTGTCGTTGAGATAGTCGTCGGCACGAAGACTGTTGATGATGGGCTCCACCTCAGCCACAGCGGCACCCCAGGCGATAAGCTTCTGGCGCACACTCGTCTCGCACTGCTCGGAGAGGGCGCAGAAACGACGGGCGCGGTCGAGCAGGGCGCGGGTGGCGGGAGTCATTCGTGAGGTTTCGTTCATCGCAGTTGCCGTTGCTAAAAGATTTTGCAAAATTACGAACTTTTTTTGATATATGGAAATAGAAATAATAAATTTTGCCATATCAGATTTTTTTCGTAATTTTGCATTTGGACTAAATATTATATATAACGTATGTCGAAAGGAAGGATTTTGTTTGTCAGTCAGGAGATTATGCCCTTCTCCGACGAGAGCGAATTGTCGTCGATGGGCCGCTACCTGCCGGCAAAAATACAGGAGATGGGGCGCGAAATCAGGGTTTTCATGCCTAAATTCTGCTCGGTGAGCGAACGGAAACACCAATTGCACGAAGTCATCAGGCTAAGCGGCATGAACCTTATCGTGAACAACTGCGACCACCAGCTGATTATCAAGGTAGGCTCTATCCCGACCGCACGCATGCAGGTGTACTTCATTGACAACGACGAGTACTTTGCGAACCGCAAAGACGCCCGCCTCGCCGACGGCACCCTCAGCCACGACAGTGACGAGCAGTTGCTCTTCTTCGGTCGCGGTACCCTCGAGGCGGTGCGCAAGCTGGCCTGGCAGCCCCACCTGATCAACTTCTGCGGCTGGTTCACCTCCATGATTCCTTTCTACCTGCGTCGCATCAACAAGGAGAACGCCTTCTTCAGCGGAACCAAGATGGTCATCACGCTGATGGACGATGGCTTCAAAGGCCATATCGGCGGCGATTTGGAACGCAAGATGAAGACCGACGGCGCCACAGCCAAGGACCTGCGCCTCTATGGCGACACGACCTACCTCGGCCTCATGAAATCGGCCATCACCTACTCGCAAGGCATCATCATCGGCTCCAAAAACGCCAACCCCGAGTTGGTGGCCTTCGCCAAGGAAAACAAACGCAACGTGCTCGACTACGTGGAAGACCGCGACGAGTTCTATGCACGCATCAATAAATTCTACGACTCTATCATCGGAAAGATTGAAAACTGAACCACTCATGAAAAAACTCTCCGCCCTACTGCCCGTCCTCATGCTGCTTGGCTGCCTGTGCAGCTGCACCAACGAGGAGTCGGAACTCGGCCTGAACATCGTCAACGGCGGCACCCGCTACAACGGAAAGCACCACACCCTCACCGCCGACCGTGCCCTCAGTGTGCGCGACGACTCGCTGATGACCTCCAACTATAGTTTCTGCATCATCGGCAACTATCAGGATGCCACCTTCGGCAGTGTCCAAGCAACGCTGTTTACTCAAATTGCCCTGCCCGACAACTCGGGTTCTATCAACTTCAACGAAGTACTCATTGACTCGGTGGTGCTCACGCTGGTAAAAGACCAGCTGTATCCCGACACCAACCAAACCTACAACTTCCACTTTGAGGTGATGCAGCTTGCCGAGGCGCTGCGCAGCGACAGCGTCTACCTATCGAATAGTGAGCTGCCGGTGAACACCTCGGCCATCTTCTTTGACGACGATGTCAGCGTGAGTCCCGACAAGGACACCATACGTCTGAAGTTGAATTCCTCCATCAATCCCGTGCTGACACAGAACGCCACGGCCGACGAATTCACCGAGAACGCCAAGGGGTTGCGTATCCGTCTCACCGGTGCTGGCGACGACGGTATGCTCTCCCTCAACCTCTCTGCCACAGCCACCTGCCTGACGGTGTACTATCGCAACACCACGGCCGACACCGTGGAGTCGGAATACCCGTTCCTGGCCGGCACCAGCACGTCGCACTTCACGCAGTTCACCCATAACTATACGGGCAGCGTGACCGCCGGTGCAGACAGCATCGACGGCAGCCAGACGCTGTATCTCGAACCCCTGGCAGGCTACAATATCCGCATCTACTTCGACAGCGCCATCCGCGCCTTTGTGGCCGACCACCCTTATGCCGTGGTGCACTACGCCGAACTGCTGATGCCCGTGGCCGCCAACGCCGACGCCATGAAGCCCAACTGCATTATTGCCATGAGCAACTACCGCGCCAGTGTGGGCACCCCCATTATCGACTATATTTCCAGCGGTGTGGACGGCAACTACAACAGCGACAGCAACTACTACCGCCTGCGTGTGACGCGCTACACACAGGACCTGTTGCGCAACGGTGGAGACTTGGGCACCACGCTGCTGCTTGACTCGCGCCTCAGCAACGCCGCACGCACCTTCATCAACGGCCCTGCCACCACAAACCCCATTCGTATTGAATTGATTTATTCCGAATAACCGACATGAAAAAGATACTTTTCGCGGCAGCCATCGCACTGCTCCCGCTTTCGCTCTCAGCGCAGAAACCTTACCAAAAGACCTATAGCGGCACCAACCAGCTCTCGGTGGAGGGCCAACTCAACGATGAAGGCCGCCGCACAGGCACCTGGACCTGGTGGTATCCCACAGGCCAGATGTCGCAGCAGGGCAGCTATACCAACGGGCAGAAGTCGGGCACCTGGACCCTCTATTACGAGGACGGCAGCCGCATGGCCGAAGAATGTCACGCTACAGGCGTCAGCCGCTCCTGGTTCCACAACGGCGACCTGAAGAGTGAAGTGAACATGGAGAACGGCAAGCGCAACGGCCTCTATCGCTCATGGCACGACAACGGCCAGGTAGAGGAAGAGATCACCTATGTCAACGGCAGTCGCGAGGGCGAGACCTCGCAATGGCACCGCAATGGCCAGCTGAAGTTCCGCGGCCTTTACCGCAGCAATGAATTGCAGGGCAAAGCCACCTGGTGGCTCGCCAACGGTAAGCTGGACATGGAAGGCACCCTTGTGGACGGCGAGCAAGACGGTGAGTGGCGTTTCTATTGGCGCACCAACGGTCGCCTCGGCATCACCGGCACCTATGCCCGTGGCAAAGAGATTGGTCACTGGACCTACTACTATGAGACCGGTGAAAAATGGCGCGAGGGCAACTACCGCGCCGGCAAGCGTGAAGGCACCTGGACCACTTGGTATGAAAGTGGCAAGAAACTCCATGAAGGCGAATATGCCAATGACCTCGAAGAAGGCCGCTGGACCGCCTGGTACGAGGATGGAAAGGTGGACTACTACGGCAACTTCAGCAAAGGGCTCAAGGAGGGCGAGTGGCGTGGCCTCTACGATGACGGCTCCACCCGCTACATCATGCATTACAGCGCCGATGTCAAGGAAGGCGAAGAGGTTCGCTACTACCCCAACGGGAAAGTCGAACTGCGCCAACACTTCAACGATGGCCTCCTCGAAGGCGTCTATGAGCGCTACAACGAGGCTGGCGGATTGGTTGAGAAAGGGCAGTTTGTCGAAGGCGAGAAAGATGGCAAGTGGGTGTGGTATGACAACGGCAAAGAAGCCTACCGTGCCAAGTTCAAAGCCGGACAACAGGTCAAGTAACCTTCATGCAATTCATCCTTGCTTCCCAATCGCCCCGACGGCGGCAACTGCTTGCTGCGCTGGGCTATCCCGTCAAGGCCGTATCGGTCGATGTCGACGAACATGTCTCCCCCACCCTGCCGACCGACGAAGTGGCCGAACACTTGGCATTGCGTAAGGCAAAAGCGTTCCCTATTGAGCAACTAAAGGAGGGGGAAGTGCTGGTGACAGCCGACACTGTGGTGGTGCACGACAACACGGTCCTTGGCAAGCCCGCCGACCGCGCCGAAGCCATCCGCATGCTGCATCTCCTATCGGGCAATGCCCACACCGTGTATACCGGTGTCTGCCTGCGCTCACGCGAACAGGAGGTCTCCTTTACCGAGCAGACCACTGTACACTTCGTTACCCTATCTGACGAGGACATCCTGCACTATATAGACACCTACCGTCCCTACGACAAGGCCGGCGCCTATGGCATACAGGAATGGATTGGCATGATAGGCATCAGCCATATTGAAGGTTGCTATTATAATGTTATGGGATTACCCCTGTCGCGCCTCTATCTGACGCTGAGGAACAAGTTCTCGTCCATCTGCACCTCGCCGCGGTCCATCAACTGACGCACCGCCTCCTGTCCATTCACATAACCTTCTTTCTCCAGCCTTGCACTCACCTCAGCAAGACTCATCTTACAGCCTCGAAGCAGGTGCTTGACTAAAGCCTCCACATCCTCCTCCTTCTGCAAGGCCTTTCGACACACATCGCAACAACCACATCGCCGGCTATCCTTCTCGCCGAAATAGGCCAGCATCTGCCGGCTGCGACACTCATCGTTGTTGTGCACATAGGCATGGATAGCTTCTGCACGTTGTTGTGCCGCCTGCTGCAGCATCTGCCGGTTGCTGTCGTTAAGGAACAGTTCGTTTTCATTAACACGCGCCGACGTGAAGACAATCTGCGGCTTGGTAGGCCGTGGATGGTAATCCACCACATGCATGTCGTTCATCTGCATCAGTAGGCTTGCCACATCGGCGGACGACAGCATGCTGTGCGAGGCCAGCCGTTGCTCATCGATGGGGGTAGACTCCATAAAGAGGCCCGGGTAGAGGCGTATGGCACGCTGCAACAGGTCTCCCATCGCCATATGGTCCACCTGGAAGCGATAGAGTTCGTTGCGCTCAATCGGAATATAGAGCGTTGAATAAGCCTCTTCACGGTCGGGCAGCGCCACCACTCCTTCACGTTCAAGGAAGCGGCAGGCACTATAGAACTCACGAACATTGAAGTTATAAGTCGTGCATATCTCCTCCAGGTCGAAATCATACTGTGCATCGGCGCCGCTACCCATCGGCAGCTGATAGTAATTGCACAGCGCGCGGTAGACATTGCGTATATACTTGACCTGCGGGAAGTCTATCTCAAGGTTTCTTTTGTTGCGAGCAATGTCCGAGTCGTCATACAGCAGCACTGCCTCAGCCGGTTGCCCGTCACGACCTGCACGGCCGGCTTCCTGAAAGTAGGCCTCCAGCGAGTCGGGCAAATCCATGTGCACTACAAAGCGCACATCGGCCTTGTCAATACCCATGCCGAAAGCGTTGGTAGCCACAATCACACGGTAGGTACCTTTCATCCACATCGCCTGACGCTGGTCACGCTCGGCGGTCTCAAGGCCTGCATGGTAATAGATGGAAGTAATGCCATTGGCCACTAAGAAGTCGGACACAGTCTTCGTCTGGCGACGGTTGCGCACATAAATGATGCCACTACCTTCATGCCGCCGCACAATATTGAGCAGTCGATCGGTCTTATTGCTGCCATACGACACCCTATAGGCCAAATTCTCACGATAGAAGGAACCGATGAAGCGACGACAGTCATGCAACTGCAGTTGGCGGCAGATGTCCTCCTGCACCTCGGGCGTGGCTGTGGCGGTCAGCGCCACCATAGGGGTTTGTGGGAAATAGGTGCGAAGCTCGGAAATCTGCAGGTAGGGAGGACGGAAGTCATACCCCCACTGCGAGATACAATGCGCCTCATCTACGGCTATCAGACCCACCTTCGCACGACGCAAGTGCTCAATAAAGCGGCGCTGACGGAGGCGCTCCGGCGATACGTATAGGAACTTCAACTCGCCCGCCATAGCATTGTAGAGCACCGACGTGGCCTCTTGGCTGCTCATGCCACCCACAATGCAGGCCGCTCGCAGATGCCTGTCTTGCAACTGCTGCACCTGGTCTTTCATCAGCGCTATCAAAGGCGATACCACCAGACACAGCCCTTCGCGCATCAAGGCCGGCAATTGGTAGCATAGTGACTTGCCGCCACCTGTGGGCAACAGCACCAAGGTGTCGTGTCCCTCGGCCACCGCATCGACAATCAGCTCCTGCAACGGACGGAAACTTTGATACCCCCAATAGCGTTGCAGGAGCTGATACTTATCCATATAGCGGAAGAGATGGCTCTATCTAATCAGTGTCACCGAACCGTGCTGCTCACCCAAGGTATACATGCCGGGTTTACGGTAGCGGCACACATATACATAGGTACCTTGCGGACATTTGGCACCATTGCAGGTACCATCCCACACAAACTCGGGATCGGTCGACTCGAACACCACTTCACCACGACGGTTGAAGACATAGATATGGAACAGCTCATAGCTGTTAATGGTGTAGAGACGGAAGGTGGAGTTCTCGTCCTCCGAGTTGGGGGTAAAGATATTGGGGAACCAGACGGTATAAAGGTTCACCGGTATACCGAAGCGGTAGTCCACCGAGCAGTTCAATTCATTGTAGGGCGAAAGGGTGACATACACCGAGTCGGCACCGGTAGCTTCGATAAAAGTGTGCGTCACCTCATCTCCCGAAGCCGTCTCACCCCCCTCAAAGGTCCAATTGGCCCCCACGCTGTACTCCGATGTATTACGCAGCATGATGGTGGGGTCGTCCACATCGACGATAGTAGGCTCAAAGCTCACATGCGGAATAGGAAGCGGCTTCACTGTGACCAATTTGAACAGTGAATCGGCAGCGCAGTCGTTGGAGCCATGACCCCACATATAATAGGTGGTGTTCTCCCGCGGAGCCACAAAAATCATATCCGCCGTATCCTGATGCCCGGCCAACGTGGAGTCGACCGGCACAGAACTCCATGTGTAATATTCAGCTCTACCACCAATGAGGGTTACCGTGTCGCCCGGACAGATAGTACCATTGGCAGGTATCATCGTCAACGTGGGACGCACCAGGTAGGCATGGATACTATCCCAGGCCTCACAGTTCTGCGGACTGATTACTCTGACAAAGTAGGTCGTCGTATCGGCCGTCGGCATCACATGAAGCGTGGAGTCAGCAACTATGAGGTTCGTTCCATATAGCGTAGTGTACCATTCATATCTACAACTATCCACACCCACTGCATGAACCGTAGCATTGGTGTAGGTACCATTGCAGACGATGGTATCGCCTGTTACCAGAAGTTCGGGATGTGTGAACACCCTTATCGTATCATACGCCGTATCAGCACAGTAGATTGTTTCGCTTGTATTGTAGCGGTTCACATAGGAGAGTCCGTTACGGACATACAACTCAATAGGTTCTTTGGCATGAGTAAACGAACGCGACACAGTCTGATGCTGGCTGCCATTTGCACTTTCAACAGTAACCGTTGCTGTCGTGTCGTCCTCGGGAGCATTGGGGTCTCTGAACGTCCAACGACGGTAAGTTATCGGACCACTTGTCGTATCATAGATTTGAGCTTCCTCAGCATCGCACAACACACGTTTTGAGAGGGTCATGCCAGCTTTGGGGTTCACCTTGGGTTGTATCGGATAAACCGCTTCCGAGTAGCACTCCGGAGAGCCTGGGTCGACAACCGTGTTGGTACGCACCAGCACATAGCGCGGGTCACTTCCATCGAAATGCATCTCAGCGCTGTCGCCTGTCATCGTCGCAATAGGTGTCACAAGGCTGGTTGGATTGGGAGTGTCATAGAACTTCCACGAGGTGGTCGACATGTCGACCATCGACGGGTCACCGCCGGGCACCTCGCTTGTGTTCCACAACTTCACATCACCACCGCACATCACCAATGTATCAATTCGCATGGTGGGCTTGGTGTTAGTCACGTTGGCATACATATACGACACGAAAGGCTTGGCAGGGTCAAGGGCCGACCTCATCCTGCAGCGGAAAGTCTGCTGGTTGCCCATCGAGTCACAGGTTTGGATAACACCACCCACACGGCGCTTCGTGACACGGAAGTCACTTGCCTGGACATCGTAGCTCTGGGCATTGCCAGCCTCGGTGCTGTCGGCACCGACAGCAGAAACTTGACGGAAGGTGAAGTGGCTGTTCGAGCCCAACACCGCCAACGGAGGATTTGAGACACCAAACTCAGAAGCCTCCCACGCATAACTACGGAGTCCACGGGGGGCATTGAGTGTGGTCACGTTGGTGCTGCGGCCGGCAGGGCAGCCGGTGCTCGGGATGTCCATTGGGCGGCACTCGCCACAGAGGTAGCCGTATGCAAAATGCTGGGTCATGCAGCAGTCGCTGACCATCACCTCAATCTGCACCTCCTCGCCGTAGAGGGGTGAAAGGTTCAAGGCCACCTTGTCCCAGTCCTTCCACATAATTTTGTAAGAGCTATAACTTGCGCCACCACCTGCCTGCGAACTACCACCTGAATATATATGCCAAGTACCTTGTCCTGTTTGGTTGAGTATCACGTCTCCATATCCGCCATAACTGTTTTGGTGCGACCAACCCTGGTTAGCGGCAGGCGTCGACGAAATCACATAGGCCAACGAGTCATTCATAACATTTGAGGTAGGATTGTTGGGGTTGGCCTGAATCCACTGACCCGCCGCGTTCTTCTTCATCACGCGGATGATGAAAGCCGGGTCGCAGTTTTTGCCATGAACCGTTGTACTGCTACCGGACGCAGGGGATTCAATAACACAGGCATAGTAGATATAGAGCATGGCGTTGTCGCCATTGACAGTCATGTGGTAATAGAGTGCCGTGGCGTTGGTTCCGCCGTAGGCATCGCCAACACGGATACTGCGTGTCAAATTGGTATTCACCACGCCGGGCGTAGTATCGTTGGTGTTAAAGTGCGTCGGCACGTATGGCAGTTGGTCTCCGGTGTTGGGGTCGCGGTTCACAGGGTGGCCCGTCACCTGTGTAGACGTGTTATAGATAGCAAATCCATAGTTCTGCGGATGACCATTCGGAAAACCTGCATGGTCAGATCCACCAGATATAGTATACGCCCCTAACTGAGCGGCAGGAATAAGCGGTGCATTTTCAAAAGCATTATTATTGCCGTCATGAAAACCCGTCTCACCGGTCAATGCACTTGGTGCATATGTATTGCATTGCGAAGAGTTGCGTTTCTTACCCGCACGACCGCTATAGAAGAAATCGCTATTGCCTTCCGTGAAACTCTGGGGGTTGTTCCAACCCGGGCAGGCCTCATCCTGTGTCCAATCATCCTGTGCACAGAGGCTTCCGCTGCAGGCAAAGAGAACGGCTGCCAGCGCCGCCAGGCGCCAAAAAACGTTGGTTTTCATCATATTTTTCATCGTTATTCTCCTTGTTTTTAAACTCTTACACACAATATCCACCCATTATACAATCAACAAAAATAGCACTTTTTTTTGAAAGTTGCAAACTTTTTTCATTTATATTAATCCCGAAACATGCCATTTTGTTGTCAAACGATGAAAATATTTTTCAAAAAAAGCGGCACCCGCAGGTTGCCCTGCGGGTGCCGTTGCTGTTTTTATCCTGCAAGAGAGTGTTTTATTTCTCTTCTTTCAGTTTCTGGAAGATGTCGAGGTCGCCAAGCGTGGTCTTCTCCAGGTTGTCGTTGATCTGCTTGACGGTCTTCTTGGTGGCGCGCTCGCGGTTGGTGTCGCTCTCGCGGACCTCCTCCTTACCCTCCTGGAAGGTGCGGGTGTGGCTGACGATGATCTTCTTGGAATCCTTGTTGAACTCAAGGACCTTGAAGTCGAGCGTCTCGCCCTGGCGGGCTTTGCTCTTGTCTTCCTTGTCGAGGTGACGCATGGGGGCGAAGGCCTCAACTTCGTAGGGCAGGATAACGGTGGCGCCCTTGTCGCTGAGGTTCACAATCTTGCCCTGGTGCACGCTGCCAATGGTGAAGAGGCTCTCGTAGACATCCCAAGGATTGTCCTCGAGCTGCTTGTGACCGAGGCTGAGGCGACGGTTGTCGGCATCGACCTCGAGCACCACGACGTCGATCTTCTCACCAATCTTGGTGAACTCGGCGGGGTGTTTAATCTTCTTGCTCCAGCTGAGGTCGCTGATGTGAATGAGGCCGTCGACGCCTTCCTCAAGCTCGACAAAGATGCCGAAGTTGGTGAAATTGCGCACCGTGGCGGTGTGCTTGCTGCCCACGGGATATTTCTCGGTGATGCTGAGCCAGGGATCGGGCATGAGCTGGCGGATGCCGAGGCTCATCTTGCGGTTTTCGCGGTCGAGGGTGAGGATAACGGCCTCCACCTCGTCGCCCACCTTCAGGAAGTCCTGGGCGCTGCGCAGGTGCTGGCTCCAGCTCATCTCGCTGACGTGGATGAGACCTTCGACGCCGGGCATAACCTCGACAAAGGCACCGTAGTCGGCAATGACGACCACTTTACCCTTGATGTGATCACCCTCCTTGAGATTCGGGTCGAGGGCATCCCAAGGATGAGGAGTGAGCTGCTTGAGACCGAGGGCGATGCGGCGCTTGGTCTCGTCGAAGTCGAGGATGACGACGTTGATCTTCTGGTCGAGCTGAACAACCTCGCTCGGGTGGCTGATGCGGCCCCAGCTGAGGTCGGTGATGTGGATGAGACCATCCACGCCGCCGAGGTCGACGAAGACGCCGTAGGAGGTGACGTTCTTCACGACACCCTCGAGCACCTGACCCTTCTCGAGGTGGCTGATGATCTCGGCCTTCTGAGCCTCAATCTCGTCCTCGATGAGAGCCTTGTGGCTGACGACGACATTCTTGTATTCGTGGTTGATTTTGACCACCTTGAACTCCATCTGCTTGTCGACATAGACGTCGTAGTCGCGGATGGGCTTGACATCGATTTGGCTGCCGGGAAGGAAGGCCTCGATGTTCTCAAACACAGTGACGATGAGACCGCCTTTGGTGCGGCTCTTGACGTAACCGGTGATGATTTCCTGGTTGTCGTAGGCTTCGTTGACACGCTCCCAGCTCTTGAGGATGCGAGCCTTCTTGTGGCTGAGCATCAGCTGGCCGTTGGCGTCCTCCTGGCTCTCGACATAGACCTCGATCTTGTCGCCAGCCTTCAGGTCGGGGTTGTAGCGCACCTCGGCCACGGGGATGACACCGTCGCTCTTGGCGCCGACGTTGACGACCACCTCGCGGTCAGTAATGGCCACGACGGTGCCCTCGATGACTTCCTGCTCCGTGAAGGAGTTGAAACTCTGCTCGTAGGCGTCGTTCTTTTCGCCAGTTTCCTGTTGTTTGATTTTACCGGCCTTCTCGTCGACTGCGTTCCAATCGAAATCGGCCAGCGGTTGTACATTCTTGTAGTCCATTATGATGGATTTGTTTGTTTTTGTGTGCCCCTGCCGTGCACGGTTCAACATTAATTTCAATCTAACTCATTGTCCCACAGACCGCAGGCAGGATGCGGCGGGGACAAAAGCGATTGCAAAGATACAAAACTTTTTTAAACTATAAAAAAGAATTTACATAGCCCTTTCCATCGACTTCAACAGTAGTCTTTGGGAAGTCCTTGGGAAGTCGATGGGAAGTCGATGGGAAGTCCTTGATGCTACTCCACAGGGATGTCGGGGTTGACATTCTTCGAACCCACAAGGGCATAGAAGAGGATGTAGGCGAAGCCTGCGATGACAATCCAATAGCTGCCCACATAGCCCACACCGTCAGCGATGAGGTTCTGGACGAAGGGCATGATGCCGCCACCACAGACGAGGGTCATGAAGATGCCGCTGGCCATGGGGGTGTACTTGCCGAGGCCCTCGGTGGAGAGGTTGAAGACAGCGCCCCACATCACGGAGGTGCAGAGGCCGCAGAGGGTAGCGAAGGCTATCTTGAGCGGCACATCGGCGCCGTGCAGATGTACTGTGACCGAAGTGGGTATCAGTATGAGGCACAGCAGGAAAGCGATGGCAATCATGGCCGTGGTGCTGAGCATGGTGCGACTGCTGACCTTGGCACCGAGCAGCCCGCCGATGAAGCGGCCACAGAGCATGAGGAACCAATAGGCACCGATGAACCAGCCGGCCAAGTCGGCCCCAAGGCCGAGACCGCCGCCATCGGTGGCAGTGGTCATGTAGAGGTTGGCCGTGTTGGGGATGCCCACCTCGACACCCACGTAGAAGAAGATGGCGATGGCGCCGAGCACGAAATGACGGAACGACAAAGGGCTGTGGGCATCTTTCTGCTTGACCGCAGCCTTGGCCTCCAGGTGAGGCTCGGGGATACGGGTGAGCATGATGACCACGAAGGCCACGGCAAAGATGGCCATGGCAATAATCATGGCCGGAGCTGCATCGCTGACGCTGGCTTTGTCAACGGCGCCGCCGATGAGGTAGCCCAGCAGGATGGGTGCCAGGGTGCCGCCGGTGCTGTTGATGGTGCCGCCCCATTGGATGAGCTGGTTGCCGCGGTTGCCGCCACCACCCAGGGTGTTGAGCATGGGATTGACCACAATGTTGAGCAGGCACATGGAGAAGCCTGCCACCAGGGCACCTGCCACATAGACGGCGAAGCTCTCGACATAGCCGCTGAGGAATTGCACGCCCACGCCGACGAGGCCGACGGTGACGGCCAGCAACGAGGTGAATTTATAGCCCTTGCGGCGAAGGATGATGCCCGCCGGGATGCCCATGCAGGCATAGGCAATGAAGTTGGCCAGAGTGCCCAGCTGCGCCACGGCGTTGCTGGTGCCGAATTGGTTCTTGACGATGACTCCCATCGAGCCCGCGAAGTTGGTCACGAATGCTATCATGAAGAACAGCAGGAACATGACGATGATGGGAATGGTGTAATTCTGTTTCTTTTCCATAATATGCTAATGTTGGAATTATTGAAGTACGATTTTGGTTGTCCGCTCGCCCACACGGAGCAGGTAGACACCGGCCACAGGGGCTGTGAAGCGCAGCTCGTCGCCACGCGAGGCACAGAGCAGACGGCCTCTGAGGTCATAGAGTGCCAAGTCACCAGCCACAGCAGCATGCACGCTGACGGTACGGCCGCTGACTTTCACCACGGTACCGTCGGCCTCCACGTTGCCGATACCCTCTGGGTCGGGATTGGCGAAAACGGCGCGCATCATTAAGGCGCGGTAGCCGCTACTGTTATGGGCATCGCTCCACGTGTTGCCATTACTGCCTCCCCAATAGAAACAACTCTCCACACCGCAATAGCGGCTCAAGGCAATTGGCATCGGGTTATCAGTAGTGTGCAGGATTATCCACAAAGGACGGTCATAGACGAAGCCGACAAGGCTGTCGAAGTTCAGCGTTATCCACTGTGTACTATCGGTCACGGTGAAGGTCTGGGTATGGATTTGCGGGCCCGGGCGGTTCATGTTGGGGAACCCGGCATGGATATTAATGGTGTAGGAGCCTGCTTTGTTGACATAAAGTTGGACAGCTGCAAGACACCGATTGGCAGGCAACATGTCGGTAGGGATAAAATAGCCACCATAAGTGGAAGTGGCATAACCCATACCGATGGAAGTAAATAAAGCATCGCGGCAAAAACTCATCGTGTCGATACCAGCAGGCACAAAGACGGCAGTGTCGCTGCGGCTTTCGGTCATGGGGAAACAGCGCGGGTTGTTGATGCTGCCATCTGTCCAATGGTCGAAACGGTAGCCGTCGGCTGCATCGGCACGCAGCCAGCCATTCACAGACAGGAGCGGATAATCCTCCCCAATGGTGCCGCTGACGCTGCCCCATTCGGGATTGTTGGCTACTGCATTGATTGTGATGCTGGTTTCTTCGGTGGTCAGGGGCTCGATGCCGACAATGGCACATTGGCCGATAGTATAGCTCTGGTATTGGTCCGGATTGAGCGAGCCGACGGTGAAGAAACCGTCGCCATATCCACCCCAGCCCCAATTGATATGGTAGTTGCCATAGGCATCGCAGCCGTCAAGGACAAAAATATGGCCACCGGCATAGTAGTCGGCGCCGCGGTAGACCATCGGGCGCTGGGCACGGAGCTCGGTCATCAGCAGCGAGTCCCATTCGGCAGGGCTATACTCGTTCATATCGACGGCACGGGCGCTGGTGCGATACTTGAAATAAGTAGGCAGGGCGGTTTCGATGCAAGGGCCGAAATAGTCGTAATAGTACATATACGAGTTGCTCCAATTGGGCGTATAATCCATCTCGATGGCCACACCGACATGGTAGACCAGCAGGTTGACAGCATCCTGCTGCGCCTGCGTGCTGAGCCACGTCAGGGTGTCGGGCATGTCGGCCCAGGCATAGGTGGTGTCGAAGTTGGCCGTCAGGGGACCATAGGTATTGGTGTACGTAATGTAAGTATGTTGGCCGATACCCGAGGCAGGGTGGTTCCAATACTTCATCACCTGTGCCATGGCGATGGCGCCACAGCCGGCCAAGCAACGGACGCCCGCAGCCTCATCATATGGACACAGCTGCTGGAAGACGGGCTCCTGGTTCCAGATGGTGGTCACCAGCGGCCCGATGGGGGTGCTTTTAGGCTCGACGGGGGTGCCGTCGAGCATCCGACGCCAACGGTCGGCCACCGCAGGGGAGCCTTCGATGCCACGCTGCCGCATGTCGGCAATCTGGCCTGCACAGGCAGTCAGCCAGGCTGTGACAGGGGCCACACCGGCACGGAAGACTGAGGTGGGCGACCAGCCCACTACCGGCAGGGCACAGTCGTCGGCCGCCACCAGCACAAAACCGTGACTGTCGGCCGGCGCAAAAAGATACAATTCGGGGAGTTGGAGTTCGGACGAGCGATCGACGAGCTCGGTGGAGCCCAACATGCGCTCGGCCACGCGGCGCGCGGTGGCCGCATCGACAGGCTTGGCCTGCAAGACACTGCAGGACAACAGCAGCGCCAACGCTAATAAGGTTTTTCTCATGATTTCAATGCTTCGGAACCACTGACGATTTCAATAATCTCGTTGGTGATGGCTGCCTGACGGGCTTTGTTGTAGTTGAGGCGCAGCTCTTTGAGGAGCTCGGTGGCGTTGTCGGTGGCCTTCTGCATGGCAGTCATACGGGCGCCATGCTCGGCAGCCAGCGAGTCGAGGACCACGCGGTAGAAGGTGCTGCGCAACGTCAGCGGTATCATCTCGCGCAGGATATCCTCCTTCGACGGTTCGAATATGTAATCGTTATTCTTGGATTTACTTGCGTTTTTAGCACTATTGGCGGCAGTCACCGGTAGCCACTGCTCGTTGCTCAATATCTGCGACAGCGAGTTCTTGAATTGGTTATAGAGCAGTTCCACACGGTCGATACGCTTCTCGGCATAGTCGTCCATCAGGGTGTCGGCCAACGTGGCGATGGCGTCGAACGAGGGGCTGTCAAGCAGCTCGTCATAGGAGTTCAGCTTCAGGTCCTTCTGCTTGGCCAGCAGTTCGGAGGCCTTCTTGCCGATGGCAATGATGCGGATGTCGACCTGCTGTTGGCGGTAGTGGTCGATGCGCTGCTGGGCAAGCTTGAGCACATTGCTGTTGAAGGCGCCGCAGAGGCCCTTGTTGCTGGTGACCACTACCAGCACTACGGTATGCACCTCGCGCTCGGCATGGTAGGGGGTCTGCACGCCGTCGCCCACGTCAATGTCGGCAAGTATCTCGTTGAGTTGCGCCGAATAGGGACGCATGCCGATGATGGCGTTCTGCGCACGGCGGAACTTGGCGGCAGAGACCATCTTCATGGCCGAGGTAATCTGCTGCGTCGAACTGACCGAGGCGATGCGGGTGCGGACTTCTTTAAGGTTAGCCATATGATTAGCTTTAAGTTTTAAGCTTTGAGTTTTAAAGGGGCTTCCGCAACCTGCGTAGCCACTTAAAACTTACAGCTTATAGCTCACAACTTCTATTTGTAGCGTTCTGCGGTGTCTAATGCCAGGGCCTTCATGGTGGCCAGGTCGCTGTCGACCAACTTGCCGGCGCGGAGGTTGGCCAGAATGTCGGCGTGCTGCTGCTTCATGAGGAAGAGGAACGCTTTCTCGAAATCGCGCACTTTATCGACGGCCACCTTCTGCAGCAGGCCGTTGGTGCCACAGAAGATGATGGCCACCTGATCCTCGACGGGCATGGGGCTGTACTGCGGCTGCTTGAGGACTTCCACGTTGCGCACACCCTTGTCGAGCACCGCCTTGGTAGCGGCATCGAGGTCGGAGCCGAACTTGGAGAAAGCCTCCAGCTCACGATACTGTGCCTGGTCCATCTTCAGCGTGCCGGCAATCTTCTTCATGCTCTTAATCTGCGCCTTGCCACCCACACGGCTCACCGAGATACCCACATTGATGGCGGGACGCACACCACTGTTGAAGAGGTTGGTCTCAAGGAATATCTGACCATCGGTGATGGAGATAACGTTGGTGGGGATATAGGCCGACACGTCGCCTGCCTGTGTCTCGATGATGGGCAGTGCGGTGAGCGAGCCGCCACCCTTCACCAAGCCCTTCAGCGAGGCGGGCAAGTCGTTCATCTGGGCAGCGATGGCATCGTTCTGGATGATGCGTGCCGCACGCTCCAACAGACGGCTGTGCAAGTAGAACACATCGCCCGGGTAGGCTTCACGTCCCGGCGGACGACGGAGCAGCAACGACACCTCACGGTAGGCCACTGCCTGTTTCGAAAGGTCGTCGTAAATCACCAAGGCGTTGCGGCCCGTGTCGCGGAAGTATTCGCCGATAGCAGCACCCGCAAAAGGAGCGTAGAACTGCATGGCGGCAGGGTCGGAGGCGGTGGCGGCCACAATAATGGTATAGTCCATGGCGCCTTTCTCCTCCAGATTCTTCACCAGGTTGGCCACCGTGGAGCCCTTCTGGCCACAAGCCACATAGATGCAGTAGACGGGGTCGCCGGCGTCGTAATTGTTCTTCTGGTTGATGATGGTATCGATGGCAATGGCCGTCTTGCCGGTCTGGCGGTCGCCAATGATAAGCTCGCGCTGGCCACGGCCGATAGGAATCATCGAATCAATGGCCTTGATGCCGGTCTGCAGAGGCTGCTCGACGGGCTGACGGTAGATGACGCCGGGGGCCTTGCGCTCGATGGGCATCTCATAAAGGTCGCCCTCGATGGGGCCCTTGCCGTCGATGGGCTGGCCGATGGTGTTGATGACACGGCCCAGCATCCCCTCGCCCACTCGCAGCGAAGCAATGCGGCCTGTGCGCTTCACGGTGTCACCCTCGTTGACGGTGCTCACCTCACCCAACATCACCACACCCACATTGTCCTCCTCGAGGTTCTGCACAATGCCCTGGTCGCCGGTATCGAACTCCACGAGCTCGCCGCTCTGGGCATTGTTGAGGCCGTAGACACGCGCAATACCGTCGCCGACGGTAAGCACGGTACCTACCTCCTCAAGCTCTACGTCAAGATTGACGTCGGCCAACTGTTTCTTCAAGATTGCCGATACTTCGGCAGGCTTAATATCTGACATAAAATACTATAATTTGCTTTCGTAATCATTCTTGGCAAACTCCTGACGGAGCTTGCGTATCTTGGTACGCAGACGGGCGTCGTACATCTTGTTGTCGAACTCCAGCTTGAAGCCGCCGAGCATGTGGCTGTCGGTACCTTCGCGCAGCTCCACGTTGCGACCCGTATACTCCTCCACCATCTGCGTCACCATGCGGCGTGCGGTGTCGTCGATGGGCTGATGCGTCACCAGGTCGCTGAGCACAATGCCCTTGGCCTCGCGATAGAGAGTCATGTAGGCCTCGCTGATGCCACGCAGGTTGACGGAGCGGTTCTTGCGCACCACAAAGCGCAGGAAGGCCATCGTCTCGGCGCTTACGTTCTCCGCGAACAACTGCTCCACAATGGCGGTCTTCTTGTCGAAGCGCACCGTGGGATTGGCGAAGACCACATTCAGCTCGCGGTTCTCGTCGCAGACACTGCCCACCAGGCGCATGTCGTCGGCCACGCGGTCTATCTGTCCGCGTTCCGAGGCAAGCATAAAGAGCGCCTTGGCGTAGTTCTTGTTGATGCGATAGTTATTCATGGATTTACTTCAGTTCCATCAGTTCGAGCTCCTTGGCGATGAGCGAGTCGGCCTTGGGCTTGTCGCTCAACTCGGCACGGATGAGCTTCTCGGCGATCTCGATGCTGAGGTTGGCAATCTGGTTCTTCAACTCGTGCATGGCCTTCAGCTTCTCGTAGTTAATGCTCTCGCGGGCACTCTCGACGATGCGCGACGCCTCGGCCTGGGCCTTGGTGCGAGCCTCTTCCACAATCTGTTCGCTGGCGTTGCGGGCATTGCGCAGCATCTCGTCGCGCTCCATCTTGGCCTGACGCAACAGCTCCTCGTTGTGAGCCACCAGGCCTTTCATCTCCTCGCGGGCCTTGGCGGCTTCGTTGAGCGACTCGGCAATAGCCTCCTCGCGCTTCTTGAGCGACTTGAGAATGACGGGCCAACCAAACTTGATGAGGATAAAGGCCAGGATGCCGAAGGAAACCAGCATCCACACCACGGTGCCTATTCCTGGATTAATCAGGGGGTTGTTCATATTGAGTCTTTTTCAGTGGGAAAGGGGCCGGCCAATCGCCGGCCCCATGTTGTCGTAATGTCGTCAGTTACTTGGTGAAGACGACGAGCAGGCAAAGCACGACGCTGAGCAGAGCCACACCCTCAACCAGGGCGGCGGCAATAATCATCGAGGTGCGGATGTCGCCACCCGACTCGGGCTGGCGGGCCATACCTTCCATGGCACCCTGACCGATTTTACCAATGCCGATACCGGCACCCACAGTGGCCAGACCGGCTCCGATGGCGGCGCCCAAATAGCCCCATGCCATGTTGGCAACAGCCTGCAATGCAATCAATAGTGTTGTCATAATAACTTTAATTTATAGTTGTTGGTTCATTAATTTTAAAATGCAAAGATAAACATTTTTTCCCAATTAAATGTTAAATATATATTTTTTTTAATTGTAGGGGAGAGAGAGGAGTGAATGGGGAGTGAATGGGGAGTGAGGGGGGAGTGAATGGGACAAATGTTTTTTTTTGTAGCAATTGTTGTCAACCAAAAGTATCGTCCCTCTCACACCTCCCTCACTCCTCTCTCACTCCCCATTCACTCCCCTCTCACTCCCCTCTCACTCCCCTCTCACTCCCCATAAAACAAAAAGGGCTCCCAAATGGGGAGCCCTTTTTGTTTATGAAGAGTAGAGTTACTTCACAATCAGTTTGCGGATGGCGGTGGTGTTCTCGCCCGTGATGCGGACGAAGTAGGCGCCCTTGGCCATGCCGTTGAGGTCAATGGTGATGCTGCTGACGGTCTTCTCGCTGAACACCGTGCGACCGTTCATGTCCACGATGGTCACGATGGCCTCACCCTGGATGCCGTCGACGGTCACCGTCGTGTTGGCGGGGTTCGGGTAGAGGTTGATCAGGCTGCTGTTGACGTCGTCAATGCCGGTGATGGTGACCTGGGTCTGACCGGCCTGGGCCGAACGCTGACCGTCGCAGTAGGCATAGACATAGATGTCGTAGGTCTCGCCTTGCGCAAG
>JAGCOF010000023.1 GCA_017645585.1 Bacteroidales bacterium | reverse complement strand
ATACTACTTCCTCAGCGGCTTCACCGCCAAGTTGGCCGGCACCGAGCGCGGCATCACCGAACCCACGCCCACCTTCAGCGCCTGCTTCGGCCAGGCCTTCCTCGAGCTGCATCCCACCAAGTATGCCGAGGAGCTGGTGAAGCGCATGGAGAAGAGCGGTGCCAAAGCCTACCTGGTCAATACCGGCTGGAACGGCACCGGCAAGCGCATCAGCATCAAGGATACGCGCGGCATCATTGACGCCATTCTCGATGGTTCCATCCTCAAGGCTGAGACCAAGAAGATACCGTACTTCGATTTCGAGGTGCCCACGTCGCTGCCCGGCGTCGACCCGAAGATCCTCGACCCGCGCGACACCTATGCCGACGCCAAGCAGTGGGAAGACAAAGCCCGCGACCTGGCCGACCGCTTTGTGAAGAACTTCGTCAAGTTCACGCACAATGAGGCTGGTAAAGCACTTGTCGCTGCCGGCCCCAAGATGAATTAACAATATATCATGAAACGACTGCTGATAATACTGATGCTGGGTATAGCCCTGCCGCTCTTTGCCTTCGACTTCGAGTCGCAGCGCGATGAGGGCTATACCCTCTACTTCAACATCCTTGAGGATGATGAAGACAATGTGGTGGAGGTGACCTATCCGTCCACCACAGGCAACAACCGTTGGCAGGGACACCGTGCACCGTGGGGTGAGTTGGTGATACCCGCCGAGGTGGAGCACGATGGCGTCACCTATACCGTTGTGGCCATTGGCGACCGCGCCTTCTCGGGTTGCAACGAGATTACGTCCATCACCATCCCTTCCACCGTCACCGAGATTGGTGCCTATGCATTCTACCAATGCACCGGCATTAAAGACGAGGTGACGATAGGGGAGGAGATTGTCCGCATTGGCCGCTCGGCCTTCTACGGCTGTTTCGGCATCGCTGTGGTGCATTTCAATGCCATCAAGTGCGAGGGTATGGGTGGCACACGCAGCACCATCGCCTTCGGTGGCTGTCGCGCATTGACCCGCATTGAGTTTGGCCCCCGTGTGACTCGCATCCCCGACTATGCCTTTGTGGGTATGGATGCCCTGAACATGGAATGGATGATGCCCGAAGCGTTGGAGTATGTGGGCGAGTATGCCTTTGCCTATTGCGATGGTATTCGTGGCGTGCTGAAGTTGCCCATCGGCGTGAAGCACATCGGCGCCAATGCTTTTGCGCAGTGTCACAACATCACCCAGATAGAATTGCCGCTGCGTCTCAAGCAGATTGACCAGCGTGCTTTCTATCAATGCATCGGGGTGAAAGAGGTCAATGTCAAGGCCATTGAACCTCCCACGCTTGGCTTGGAGGCTTTTGCCGGTCTCAAGTCCAACGTTGTCTACAACGTACCCTGCATCAGTATTGAGCGCTACAAGGCATCGGCTTCCTGGAAGCGTTTACACAATCTGCGCACCACCTATCCCTGCAAACTTGACGTGGTGGCTCGAGTCAGCGACTCGCTCAGCGGCACCGTGCGCGGCGGCGGCACCTACGATGTTGGCGCCAATGTCTCGCTCCTTGTTATTTGCAACGCTGGCTACGGCTTCAAAGGCTGGAGCGACGGCAACCTCGAGAACCCGCGCAATATCGTGGTCAACGACACCGCCACCTACCTGGCCCTCATGCAGCCGGCCGAAATCATCCATGAAATAGAATACGTGCACGACACCACCTACATGGAAGGCAAAGAGATCGTCACCGAGTATTACGAAATCAACGACGTGGCCGAACCCATCGCCTCCCAGGAGGATATCGTCTACAATCGCGACAAACGCCGCATCGAGGTGCCCACCGACAAAAACGAACTTGTGGGCATCGCCCTCTACAACGATGTTGGACAGTGTGTCTTCACGGGCCTTCCCAAACGTGGTCGCGTCAATATGCGCCGCTTCCCCACCGGCTCCTACATCGTCCGCGTCTCTACCATCTACGATGAGATTATTCTCCGTTTCTTCCACGTCAGAAAAAGATAATTGAAATAAACAATAAATATTATACACAATGAAAAACAATAATTTTGCATCCCGTCACAACGGTGTTTCCAATGAGGCCGAAACGCAGAAGATGCTCCAGACCATTGGAGTTTCTTCTATGGACGAGCTTATCGAGAAAGCAGTTCCCGCCGCCATCCGGCTGAAGGAACCGATGCCTCTTCCCGAGGGCATGAGCGAATACGAGTTCCTCAACCATGTCCGCTCGTTGGCACAGAAGAACAAGCTCTACCGTTCCTATATCGGCATGGGCTACTACGGCACCATTACCCCCGCCGTCATCATGCGCAACGTCTTCGAGAACCCCGGCTGGTACACCAGCTACACTCCCTACCAGACCGAAATCTCGCAGGGACGTCTCGAGGCCCTGATGAACTATCAGACCATGATTGCCAGCATGACCGGCATGCCCCTGAGCAATGCCTGTCTGCTCGACGAGGCCACCGCCGCCGGCGAGGCTATGATTATGTTCTTCAACAGCCGCTCGCGCCAGGCCGTCAAAGACGGTATCTGCAAGGTGTTTGTTGACGAAGGCATCCTGCCCCAGACCCTTGCTGTGATGCAGACCAATGCCGCTCCCCGTGGCATCGAAATCGTCACCGGCAAAGCCGCCCAGACCGAACTCGACGGCAGTTACTTCGCCGCCTTCGTGCAGTATCCCAACCAATTCGGCGAAGCTCAGGATTGGACCTCCTTCATCGGCAAGTGCCACGAGAAGGGCATCTTCGTCTGCATGGCCACCGACTTGATGGCCTTGGCCCTGATGAAGACTCCCGGTGAGATGGGTGCCGACTGCGCCGTGGGTAACGCCCAGCGCTTCGGTCTGCCGATGGGCTTTGGCGGTCCTCACGCCGGCTTCTTCGCCTTCACCGAGACCTTCAAGCGCGCCTTCCCCGGCCGCATCATCGGCTGGAGCGTCGACGCCAAGGGCAACCCCGCTCTCCGTATGGCCCTCGGCATGCGTGAGCAGCACATCAAACGCGACAAAGCTACCTCCAATATCTGCACTTCTGCCGCCCTCGTGGCCAACATGAGCGCTTTCTACGCCATCTGGCACGGTCCCGAAGGCATCAAGGAGATTGCCGTCCGCATCTGCGCCCGTGCCCACCGTCTGGCTATGGAGCTCGAGCAGTACGGCTACAAGCAGTGGAACAAGGTGTACTTCGACACCCTCGCCCTGCAGTGCCCCGTGCCCACTGCCAAGGTGCGCGAAGTGGCCCTGAAGCATGAGATTAACTTCCGCTACATCTGCGACGAGTGCATCGGCATCTCCATCGACGAGACCACCGAGAAGGCCGACCTCGACGCCATCGTGGCCTGTCTGGCCGAAGCCGCCGGCAAGAGCGCCCAGCCCCTCGAGTGCAAGGGCTGCTGCTGCAAGTTCGCCGACGAGGCCATCCCCGCCGAGCTGAAGCGCAACGGCGCCTTCCTCACCCAGAAGATCTTCAACCGCTTCCACGACGAGACCTCCATGATGCGCTACATCAAGATGCTCGAGGAGAAAGACCTCAGCCTCAACCGCGCCATGATTCCGCTGGGCTCCTGCACCATGAAGCTCAACGCCGCCGCCGAGATGATGCCCCTCAGCTGGAGCAAGTTCGCCGGCATGCACCCCTTCGTGCCCGCCGACCAGGCCCAGGGTTACCTCGAGATGATCAAGGACATCGAGAATTGGCTCTCTGTCGTCACCGGTTTCGCTGGCTGCTCACTGCAGCCCAACAGCGGCGCTTTCGGTGAATACAGCGGCCTCACCGTCATCCGTAACTACCACATCGCCAACGGCCAGCCCCAGCGCAATGTCTGCCTCATCCCTGCCTCCGCTCACGGCACCAACCCCGCCTCCGCCGCCAAGGCCGGCATGACGGTGGTTGTGGTGAAGTGCAACGACAAGGGCGATGTCGACATCGACGACCTGCGCGCTAAAGCCGAGCAGTACAAGGATACCCTCAGCTGCCTGATGATCACCTATCCGTCGACCCATGGCGCCTTCGAGGAAGGCATCCTTGAGATTATCGACATCATCCACAGCATGGGTGCCCTCGTCTATATGGACGGTGCCAACATGAACGCCCAGGTGGGCCTCACCAGCCCCGGTCACATGGGCGCCGATGTGTGTCACCTCAACCTCCACAAGACCTTTGCCATGCCTCACGGTGGCGGCGGCCCCGGTGTCGGCCCCATCTGCGTCAGCCAGAAGCTGGTCGACTTCCTGCCCACGCATCCCGTGGTCGAGGTCGGCGGCAAGAAGGGCAACACCATGGCGGCAGCCCCCTACGGCAGCGCCTACCTCCTGCCCATCACCTACGGCTACCTGCTGATGCTCGGCGGCGAAGGCCTCACCGACGTCACCAAGCACGCCATCCTCAACGCCAACTACCTGCGCGCCCGCCTGCAGAAGTACTACAAGATTCTCTACACCAACCGCAACGGCATGTGTGGCCACGAGATGATTGTCGACTTCAACGAGTTCAGCCTCAAGGTCGGTGTCGGCGACATTGCCAAGCGCCTCATGGACTACGGCTTCCACGCCCCCACGGTGGCCTTCCCGGTGCACAACACCCTCATGGTCGAGCCCACCGAGAGCGAGCCGCTGAGCGAGATGGACCGCTTCTGCGATGCCATGATCGCCATCCGTCAGGAAATTGACGATATCATGACCGGCCGCAGCGACGAGCACAACAACCCCATCTGCAACGCCCCGCACACCATGCAGGTCGTCTGCGCCGATGAGTGGACGCTGCCCTACAGCCGTCAGAAAGCCGCCTTCCCGCAGCCCCACTGCGAGAAGTATTGGCCCACTATCAGCAAGATTGACGATGCCTACGGCGACCGCAATCTGCAAGCTGTCTGGGCTGAGTAACCCTCAAGACACAAAATGTCAGGAAGAAGCCGCGGGCTCAAGCCCGCGGCTTCTCTTTTTTATGGCTCAGCCAGGCATACGCTGGCGGAGCAGTGGCCGTCGATGTTCTGCACCCAGCCATAGAGCCACACCTCGCTGTCGCCCCAAGGTCGCGGCGTCGTCACCGTTACGCATCCCGCAGAGCGATAGACCGGCGTTGCCATCACCCCCTGCATGGCACTGGGGCAGTAGGCGAAGAGGTGCACCGTGTCGTGGTACGCCGAACACCCGTCGGCGGGATCGGTGCTGAAGGTGGCCGTCAGCACATGAGCCTCCGGCGAGGTCACGGCACCGAAGTGTACCGGCGTCACCGGTCCTTCGGCCACTACCAGGCTGCCGTAGTCCACCACCAGGGCCCCGTCATGCCATCCGAGGTGAGGCCTGTTCAGCCGGATGAAGTAGTTGCCCTCCGTCATGTGCTGTGCCAGCGAACTGTCGTGCAGTCCTTGTCGCAACGCGATTCGCATGTGTGATGCCAACTGCACCGAGGCGGTGAACCAGCCCCGTGCCGCCACTTGCCGCGCGGTGTGAGGGTCTTTCGCTGCGGAGGGTTTGGACCGCGTGCACCAGCGCCCACGCCAATTGTAGCCGATGGCGGTGCCCACCGTCCCTTGATAGCCTCCGTTAATTCCGTTGTTTTGTTTTCCCATGGTTTTTAATTTTTATTGGTTAATAATAAATGGTTATCCGCCGTACCGTGAAGTGCGACGGATATATATATAATAAAATAAGTGTTAAAACGTGTTTAACACTTTTTTTAACTAAACTTTAACACTTATTTACCACTATCCAACCACCACTGTGGTAGTCGATGGGAAGTCCTTGGGTAGTCGATGGGAAGTCCTTGGTAGGTCCATGACAGGGGGTGACAGCCTATCTTGTTGCGCTTGTGTCGGAGGGTGGGGTGGTTGTGGACTTGCGCTTGCGTGTGGGCCAGGTGCTCCAGAATTCGTAGTACCAGATAGGCACGGTGCCGCTGAGCATGGACTGCTTTTTTGGCCCGCCGGAGAGGTCTGCGCTGGCGGAGCCTGACTCTGACATGCGGCCGCCGAGGTTCCACAGGCGCTGGTCGCTGGTCGAGGTGATGAGCAACGTGCCGGGGTGTCGGGGTACTTTGCGCCGACTATTGATGTCGACGGGGATGAGCCTGATGAGCTGCACGGTGTCCACATAGATGCTGAGGTTGGCCGGTTCGAGTAGCTCGAAGTCGTTCTGGAAGAGTGTCATGCGCCCCACGCCGACATTGAGGGTATAGGTGCCTGCCGGCAGGCTGTCGATGAAGAAGAACCCCTCCCTGTCGCACACGCGGACGGCCCGTGCCACGCTGTCCTGCAGCAGTTGTACCAGACAGTAGGGCTCGGGCAGTCGGGTGTGCTGGTTGTACACCGTGCCGGTGATGGCGATGGTGTCCGTCTGGGCCTGGGCGGCGACGGTGACGGCCAGCAGCAGGACCATGAGCAGGCGGTGAGTCTTCATTGCTTTTTGTATTTCAATACTTTCATTTCCAGCAGGTGCAGCGGCAGCGAGTCGATGGGGATGGTGTTGTAGTTGCCCCAGAACGCGGGGGTGAAGTCGCTCTGTCCGAAGGCGCTGTCGAGGGTGCGCGGGTGGCTGTCGACAGCCTCGCCCTCCGTGACGGTGGGCACGGAGGAGAAGTGGGTGAGCGTCCAATCCACGCTCTGCCGCCAGCACTGCTCCTCGTTGTCGTGGCCGCGTCCTTTGGAAATCAGGCGGGTGGTCGAGGTGGAGTAGTAGCGTGCGAGGGTGAGCTTGCCGTCGCGCTCGTCGTAGATCCATGTGGTGGAGTCGGCCTCAATGATGAGTTTCGTGAAGTAGGGCTTCACCCAGGCTTCCTCGGGGGCTTTCTTTTTGACGGGCTTGTCGATCCACGAGGTGATACGCACCAGCGCCAGGCCGCGTTTGCGTACCACATATTCGTAGTTCGTCTCGCGCGAGATGCTGCTGGAGCCTGTGGAGCGGACAAGGTAATAGCCTTCGCCGCCGTCGGTGAACTCCATGAGGGGCTTGAAACTCTGGCGGATGAGCCAGCTTTTCGATAGGCTGAAGCTGGCGTTGGGTGCCGCCGCAGGGTCGTAGAAGAGCTTGTCGTCGGCATATTCCATCATCTCGTCCACACCCAACGCCTTTCCTACCTTCTCCTTGAGTAGCCGGCGGTCGTTCACCAGCAGGCGGTGGCGAAGGAGGGTCTTGTAGTTGGTCTCCATCTCGCGTATCAAGGGGTTGAACAGGTAGCTACTCTTCTCGGCATATTGGGAATAGGGAGCGCGCTCCACCTCCATGACGGCCTCGTCGAAGAGGTATATCTCGTTGTCCACGGCGCGCCAATCGCGGTAGAAGAAGGTAGAGTAGGCAATGTCCTGATGGTAGTTGTAGTCGAGGCTGAGGATGACGTCCATCATCAGGTGCAGGGCACTGCGGTAGGTGGAGACATTCACCTCGCGGAGCTCCACCGCCTGTGCCTTGAGCTTGATGCGGTTGCGGCGCTGCAGGTCGCTCACGCTGAAACGGGCAGGCGTGTAGCCCACCGACCGCACCAGGATGCTGTCGCCCAGATGTTCGGCGGGTACCTTCAGTTCGTAGTCTCCCTGGTCGTTGCAGCAGACGCCAATCATGCTGTTGCCCAGCTGCAACGTGGCGTAGGGCACGCCGTTGTGGCCGTCCATCACGCGCCCTTTCAGCACCAGCACCTCCTGTGCCGACGCCGTGCCGGCGATGGTGAGCAGCAACAGCAATAGTCCTATGCCTCGGCGTATCATGACGGGTGGATGGTCAGCGGAGTTTGTAGCCGGCGGCGGTGAGGGCGGCACGCACCTTCTCCTGTTGGTCGCCCTGGATGATGATTTCGCCGTCTTTGGCCGAGCCGCCAACGCCGCATTTGCCCTTCAGCATCTTGCCCAGGGCCTGCAAATCATCCTCTGTGCCAACAAAGCCTGTAATCAGCGTCACCGTCTTGCCGCCACGGTGGTGCCGGTCGATGCTGACACGCAGGCGTTGCTTCTCGGGCGCGAGGGTCTCGGCTTCCGGCTCCTCGTCGTATTGGTACTGATAGTCGGGGTTGGTGCTGTAGACCACGCCGACGGGTTGTCTCTTGCTCATATTCTGGGGAGTGTGATGGGGTCGCCGACGGGGGTGCGCACGATGAGCAGCTGGGCCATGTCGCGGGCGTAGATTTTGACGGACTTGGGGTGGTTGACGAAATGGACGGTGGTGCCTACGTTGATACCTTCGCCGTCGATGTTCACCCAGCGGTCGGCGTTGCCCTCGATGAGCACTTCTTTGGTGCGGAACATCTCGACATGCTGCGAGAGGTCGAGGTGGTTGGTGAAGGCCAGAGGGGCAGTGATGGGCACATGGTCGAGGGGCACCTTGTCGATGATGGAGATGTCGATGAGGCCGTCGTCAAGTTTGGCCTTTGGCGCCACAGCGAGGTTGTAGCCGAACTGCTGGCTGTTGGCCACCGCGATGAACCAAGCACTGCGGTAGTAATCGCGTCCGTTGATGACGAGGTGGTAGTCGGAGCATTTGTAGCGCTCGTATTCGCGCAGGATAAGGTTGGTGTAGGCAGCGAGGCCGCGTGTTTTGGCGGCCTGCATCAGGCGGGCGATGTAGGCGTCGTATCCGCAGCCGGCGGCGTTGACGCAGACGTGGGTGTCGTTGATGACGATGGAGTCGATGACCTGCTCATACTGCTGGTTGAGTACGCGGATGGCCAGCCAGGGCTGGAGGGGTATCTTGAGCGAACGGGCCAATCCGTTGCCTGAGCCGCAAGGGATGATGCCGAGTCGCACGTCGGTGTCCTTGATGCCGTTGACAACATCGTTGACCGACCCGTCGCCGCCGACGGCAACGACACATTCATATCCGTGTTCTGCGGCGTCGCGGGCCAGCTCGGTGCCGTGGTGGATGTATTCAGTGTAGCGGACACTATAGTCGAACAGGTCTTTGTTGAGGTTCTGTTCCAGGAGGGTCTCGATGCGCTTCTGGCGCCCGACACCCGAGATGGGGTTGACTATTATGAGTGTTTTGGTTTTCATTGCGCTATGAGTTTGTTGTTGATTATTCTGTCGTTGTATTGCTGGATGAGGGCTTTGAGGTATTTCAGCGCCAGCGGGGCACCCTCTTCGTAGTCGCCCTGTATGACGGCGATGCGGTGTTGGATAGGCACCTCCTTGTCGTTGTAGACCAAGCAGTAATAGCCGTTGCCGAAGTAGACTTGGTTGCCGACTTTGCTGAGTTGGTGGATGCTGTTGCCGAAAGTGACAAAGCGGTCGCCGAAACGGAAACGGTCGACCAGGGAGGGGAAGATGTCGATTTGTTGGACGATGAGGTCGTCGCGGCTACCCGTGGGTTGCTGCGGGTCGAACACCATCATCGGTATGCGGTACCAACCGTCGTAGTCGTTATATTCGTCGCTGAGCCCGTGGCCGCTGTGGTCGGCGGTGATGATGAAGAGGGTGTTGCTGTACCACGGTTGTTTCTTTGCCTCCTCGAAAAAGCGGCGGAGGGCATGGTCGGTGTATTCGACGCATTTCAGTATGGGATGGCGGCCCTCAAGGAAACGCTCTTTGTGTTCGTCGGGAATGGGGTAGGGGTGGTGAGAGCTGACGGTGAAGATCTCGGCGAAGAAAGGTTGGTCTCCATAGCTGTTTATGTGGCGTACGGTGTATTGCAGGAAAGGTTCGTCGAGGATGCCCCAGGCGCCATCGTAGTCCTCGGGCCGACCAAGGCCTTCGGCCTCATACTCGTTTTTGCCCAGATACTCGTCGAAACCAATCTTGGCGCAGAGCTTGTCGAAATCCATCACGCCGTTGTAGGTGCCGTGGTAGAAAGCGGTATGGTAGCCGTGACGCTTGAAGACGGCGGGGATGCCGGTGAAGTCGTTGTCGCTGTATTTGGAGTTGGTGAAGGGTTGCGCCATCAGGTTGGGGATGGAGGTGTTGATGGCCAGGATGCCCTCAATGCTTTTCTTGCCGTTGGCACGCCCGTCGTAGAGGGTGCAGTATTGTGCCAGCGAGTCGAGGAACGGGGTGCGGGTGTCGGCGTCGGGTTGTGTGTTGTAACAGCCCATGAATTCCTGCCCAAGGCTTTCCACGACGATAAGGACCACGTTGCGCGACGGCCTGTCGGCTTCCTCCCAAGGCGCTACGGGCAGGGGGGTGAATACCACGGGGCACAGTTGATCGGCCTCTTCGTCGCTCATGTAGTGCACCTCTTTGAGTTCGGGCGTGAACAGGGTGCGCAGGATGTTGTAGGCGTCGTTGTTGACGAGGGCTGTGTTTTTGGGCTGACAGTAGTCGGCGGCGCCTTCGGGCTGGATGAACTTGCCGAGCCCTCCACGGACCAAGAACCACAGCAGCAAGCCGCCGGCAACAGTGCCAAACAAGTGTTGCTTTGTCGATCGTTTGGCGGGAGAGAGCTTGATGCGGCTATTGAGGAAGAGGAACAGCAGGAAGATAATCAACGGAAATACCCAGGCATACCAATAGTCGGCGGCGAAGTGGGGCGCCAGCGAGCCCATCTGTCCGCTGATGCCGAGATAGGAGAATATCTCGTCGCTCAGCAACCGGTAGGTGTATTGGTAGTAGGCGGTGTTGGCTCCGCGGGGGATGACGATAGAGAGCATGCCCAGAATGTAAAGCACCTCAGCCACTATGCGGTAGCCTTTCTTCTGGCGGAAGCGGAAAGGCAGTAGCATCATGAAGAAGTAGGGGAGGAGGAAGGTGGCGACGGTGGCCATGCCGAAGACGGTATTGCCCAGCAGGATGCCGTACCACTCGCTTCCCTCGGGCCGCAGTATGTGGCTGTTGCAAAGGTAGAACAGGGCCTGCATCAGCAGCAGGGTGCCGAAAGCCAGCAGCAGCTTGATTATAAGGTAGGCGTAGATATTATGTTGGTTCTTCTTTCTCATGGTCTCCAGGCAGACTCGGTGAGGATCTTCTGACTGTTGGGTTCGTCAAACAGTTGCTCCATCGTGGCGCCGCTTTTCTTCATGTAGGCGCGCACTATCTGCCAGCCGATGTAGCAGACCGAGCGTGGGGCCGATTCGTTGCCGAAGGCGTTGGTGTGGGGAGCGTCGCCCAGAAGGTTGCGGTAGGCGCCCTGGTCGGTGGAGTAGAGCATCTTGTTTTGTATCAGCCAGCTCCATACATTGGCGGTGTTGTCCTTCATCCACCTCAGTTGGTCGGCGGTGTAGCGCAGCAGCAGTGTGTCGGCGATGCCCGGAAACACCTTCTCCATGAAGTATAGTTTCTTGCCGTCGGCAATGGCGTGGTCGAGCAGCGTCTTTTCGCCGTCGGGGGATTCGATATACAATCCAGCCAGCGTATAGATGCAGTCGGGAACGATATATTCACGGGAGAGGGTGCGTACGATGTAGTTGGGAATACCGAAGTAATGGTAGCGCTCCATGGCGCCGATTGAATATTGGTCGAGACAGACACACAGGTCGCTACAGTTGCTGTATACCCTCCAATCGTAGTTGAAGTCGCCGGTGACAATGGTGTAGAAACGCTTCACATGATACATCTTCGGGTAGAGCTTGTAGGCGCGGCTAAGAGCGCGCCCCAGCTGTCGCTCCACGTCCGAAAGGTCGCGGTAGAGGCTGTCGGTGATGTGGTAGACGTCGCGCATCACGGGGTCGGACACATACTCCTGCGTCATTTGGATGAACTCCGGCTCGTCGGGGTAGAGCGTGATGAGTTCGGTGTTGTATTCCTCATAGTGTTTCTGCAGTTCGGCCTGCAGCTGGTTGGCCGGCGTGTTGAACAGCAGCTGCTCGAAGCGGCGGAAATGCACCTCTTCGGAGCGCTGGCAACCTGCGAAAAGGAGCAGTGTAGCAACAATGCAGAGACACACGGTGGTGTGTCTCTGCATCATGTTGAGGGTGTGAACTTTGCTATTCGGCATCCTTCTTTTCCTCTTTTTCCTGTTCGGCCTTTTCGCTCTCGTTCAAGATGCGCAGTTTGGCCTGCAGAAGCGCAATCTGCTGACGGGCACCCTGCATCTTTTTCTCGAACTCTTGCTTCAGCAGGTCGGCCTGTTTGCTCGAGGCAAAGAAGCCCAGGTTGTTCTCCCAGAGGTTGAGGTCGGCACGCAGCTTCTCAATCTTCTCCAGCAGTTCCTGTTTCTCGCTGCCGATAAACTTCTTGGCGTCGCCGCCCACATTGCGCAAACGCTCGCGGTAAGCGGTCTCTTCGGCTTCGCGGGCCGATATTTTTAGTTGCTCGAAGATGCGGTTGATTTCGCCACGGAACTCCTGTTGCAGGCGCTCCTTGTCGTGCATGGGCACAAAGCCAACCTCGGCCCAGCGGCGCTGGAAGTCCTTGATGGCCTCCAGATTCTCCTCGCGGTTCTCGCCCCACTCGTGACCCTTCAGCTCGGCCAGGATGGCTTCTTTCTTGGCCAGGTTCTCGCTCTCGCTGGTGCGGCGCTCCTTGAAGAATTCGCTCTTCTTGGTGAAGAATGTGTCGCAGGCGCCACGGAAACGCTGCCACACCTTCTCGCTCACTTTGCGGCTGGTGGCTCCGATGTTTTTCCACTCCTCCTGCAGCTGGAGCAACTCCTCGGTGGCTTTCTTCCAATCCTCGCGCTGGGCAACGGCTTCGGCCTTGAGGCAGAGCTCTATTTTCTTCTGGTAGTTGCTTTCCTGTTCGTCGCGGATGGCGGAGAAGTATTCTTTCTTCTCGGCATAGTGGCGGTCAATCATTCCCTTGAACTTGGTCCAAATCTCCTCGTTCTGCTCGCGCGGCACGGGGCCGATGGTCTTCCACACCTTCAGCAGCTCGTCAAGGGCGGCCGTGAGGTCGTTCCACTGACGGGTCGTCTCGGGGTGCTCGGCGGTGAGGGCTTCGGCCTTCTCAATCAAGGCCTGTTTGGCCAGCAGGTTGTTGTCGAATTCCTCTTTGCGTTGCTCGTAGTATTCTTTGCGGCGCTCGTCGATCTGGGCGGCGGCGTTCTGGAAGCGCTGCCAGATTTCCTCGTTCTGTTCGGCAGGCACAGGGCCAATCTCTTTCCATTGGGCGCGCAGGTCCTGCAGCTCCTTGAAGGCTTTGGTGATGGAGGGCTCCACAATGAGCTCTTCGGCCTTCTCGCAGAGGGCAATCTTCTGCTCCAAGTTGTGCTTCTGATCAAGCTCGCGCAGCTCGCGGTTGATTTTCAGTTTGGCAAAGAACTGTTCAATCTGGAAGTGGTAGCTCTGCCACAGGTCGTTCATCTTCTCGCGCGGCACATCGCCGATGGCTTTCCAGCGGTCCTGTATGGCGTTGAAGCGGTCCAGGGCGGTGCGCACCTGCTCCTCCTCCGAGTCGATCAGCGTGCGCAGCTCCTCGATGAGGGCCTGCTTGGCTTCGTAGTTCTTCTGTTTCTGCACTTCGAGGTCGGCCAGGAACTTCTGGCGACGCTCGCGATATTGGTCGTATAGGCGGTAGAACGTCTCAGCCACGCTGTCGTTCTGTGCCTCGTATTCATCTTTGTTGCCACCCTCGGCCAGGAAGGTCTCGAAGGCTTTCTTCTGTACCTCTTTGTTCAGCTCGTTGAAGTGTGCACGCAGGGCGGTAGCACGGCCTTTGATGGCTTGGATTTCTTCCTTCATCAACTCCTGCAGGGCGGCCAGCAGACCTTCACGGTCCAAACTGTTCACGTCAACGGTGGGCTCGACCGACGGCTGCTCTTCGGCTACAGGCTCTTCTGCCTCCTGTGTCTCTGGAGTCTCCTGCGGCTCCTCGGCTACAGGCTCGGTCTTTTCTGTCGTTTCTTCGGCAGCGGGAGCCTCCTCGGGAGCGGCGACGGTTTCTTCTTCAGGTTGATTGTCAGTGTTAGGCTCTTCGACAATAGTTTCCACTACGGTCTCCTGGGCGTTGTTTTGCAGTTCCTCGTTCTGTTCGGGCTGCATGGGGGTGGTTTCTTCCATGATGAGAAGTTTTTTGTTTGTTAAGAATTACTGCAAAGCTCACGCGTATGCGCGCGTATCACTTTGTATTACAGGCTGTTTTACTCTCTCGTTCCAAAAGGGAACGAATTGCAAATATACACATTTTTTCCAATGTGTTGTAAATAATTTGTTTTCTTCTCCTTAATGACTCCTGCATTTCAATAACAGTTCGACGGCAGTTCTTCAACAGTTCTTCAAAAAATAATTGAAGAACTGTTGAAGAACTGCCGTCGAATAGTTGTCGAAGGGTGGGAGTCAGGGTGTACTATTTCAGGTCGATGAAGGGCACGCTGTTGCCCAGCATGTATTGCGGCATCTTGCCGTCCCATTTCTGCACGGCCTCGTAGCTGACCAGCTTGGGGTTGCGCTCCAGGGCGTTGGCCTTGATACGCATGGCTTCAGCTTCAGCTTCGGCGGCAATCTTCGTCTGTTTGGCCTTCTCCTCCACCTGGATGGTGACGTTCTTGGCCTTCAGGGCTTCCTGCTCGGCCACCTGCTTCTCCTTGATGGCGTTCTCGAATTGGTCGTCGAAGTCGATGTCGACCAGCTGGAACTGTATGTTCATGAAGTAGTTGCTGTCCAGCGTGTGGCGCAGGGTGTTCTCGATTTCGCGGCGCACGGCGTCACGGTTCTCCACAATCTCGGTGGCGGCGAAGTTACCGAAGCTCTCCTTCATGGCCGAACGGATGAAGGGCACCACGATGCGGTTGTGGTAGTCCATACCCACGTTGCGGTAGAGTTTGTTCACGTTGGCGCGCACCAGGTCATAGTTGATGGTGTACTCCACCTCCGAGGTCTGCACGTCCTTGGTGTAGCTGTTCTCTTTTCCGTCGAATTTCTTCTGCTGGATGTTGATTTTCTTCACGCTCTGGATGAACGGAATCTTCATGTGAAGGCCGTCCTCGATGGTGTTCTCCGAGATGCGTCCGAAGGTGCTCAGGATGCCGCGCTCGGTCGATTTAATGGTGTAGAACGACGATGACAGCAGGATTACTGCCGCAATCAAGACCACTATCCAGGTGGTCAGTTTCTTGGTGTCTCCGAAAAAATTCATATTTTTAATGTTTTAAGTTTGTTTATTTTTGTCTTTGCAAATTCGGTGCCAAATCAGTCGCAGAGGATATAGAGGTCGTCACGCGGGTTGAGTAGCAGCAGCGGCGTGTGCGAAGGGTGGGTGAGGAGCCGCAGTTCTGGCAACGGCTGAAGCAGATCCAGCAGGTCGCGGTCGCGCGTGTCGGTGGTGCGGGCAATCAGCAGGTCGGGCTTCACTTGGTCGAGGGTGCGCAGGTCCTCACGGGTGCTGCCGTCGATGGTTGCCGAGGTGTATTCTATATTCAGCGGCGTGAACATCTTGTCCACGAAGCGCATGTTGTTCTGCCAGCGTTGCCGCAGTCCTTCGTCGCGATAGTCGGGGTGCGCAATCGTGATTTTGCTGCCGAGGAAGCGCGCCAGATAGGAGGCCCACACCAGCAGTTCCTTTCCCTCGCGCCGGTGGGTCATCGTTAATGTTGAATGTTGAATATTGAATGTTGAATGTTCGTTAACACAGAGGTAGGCTGTCTTGCAGTTCTTGAATTCGTGCAGCAGCCGCTTGGGGTGGTTGAGCGAGGTGCGCGGCGCCTGGGGGTTGACGGCCACCACTGCAAGTATCCCGTTGAAGGCTGTCGGCAGCCCCTCGATGGCGGTGCGCCAATCGCCTTGCAGGCTCACATAGGGTACTCCCAGCGTTTTCAGCCACTCGTCGTTCTTTTCGCTGTTTGCTTTCCGCGTGTCACTTTCCACGTGTAGCGCCATCACTCCTTTGTGGTTCAGGTGCTCGGCGAAGTGGTGCACCCAGGGGAGCACCACAGCGGCATCGGCGGCCGACTCAATGCAGGCTATGACGAATTGGTCTTTCATCTGATGAGCGTGATGTCGCCTTTGAAGTCGTTCTCCACCTGACTGTGGCAGCGCACGTGGCAGGTATAGGTGTAGACACCTGGCAGGCAGGGGGCGTTGCGGAAAGTGCCGTCCCAACATTGCGAGGCGTCGCTGCTCTCATAGACGCACTGTCCCCAGCGGTTGAAGATGGCGATGTGGAACTCGGCCAGGATGTCGGTGTTGAAGCAGAGTCGGTCGTTCACCCCGTCGCCGTTGGGTGTGAAAGCGTTGGGTATGATGAATTCAGGAGCGCCGCAGACAATCTCGGCGCAGTGGATGCAGACGCTGTCGCTGCGGCTGCAGTTATTGGCGGTGGTGGCGGTGACGGTGTAGCACACCAGCGTGTCGCTGGGGGTGGCCACAGGGTTCTGCACATCGGGTCGGTTCAGGTCGCTGGCGGGAGACCACACATAGCTGACGCCGCTGACGTTCTGGTTCACACGGGCGTGCAGCCCCACACTTTGGCCGAGGTAGATATGGTTGTTGTCGGCCCACGCCCGCAGGCTGTCGATGCTGTGGTCGCGCACAATGACGGTGGTGTCTATCAGCGGGCAGCCGTGGTCGAGAAGCTCTGTGACATAGGTCCCCGGACAGAGCCCCTCAATCAGGGTGTCGAGGGGTTGCAGGTCGCTGAGGCTGTAGGTGATGTGCAGGCTTCCCGTGCAGCTGTCGCTACACAGGGCCGTGACGGCCTCCTTCTCGTAGCGCGGCGGGTCGGGGTTGTCGAGCGTGAATGCTATCTCCCTGTGGCAACCATAGCCGCTGATGGAGACAGTATAGCTGTCGGCTCTGAGTTTGCCGAAGACTACAGAGTCCCTCGAGGCAAAGTGCAGAGGACTGCTGGGGGTGATGCTGACAGTAATCGAATCGGCGTCCAAATCGTCGCCGTAGAGCAGCGTGATGCTGCCGTCGGTCGAATCGTGACACGAGATGGCTTTGGTGCGCCAAAGTTTGATGAGGTTATAGGCCTCCACAATGAAGGTGTCCACCTCGCTGCAGCCATCGGCCGAGATGCGCAGCAGGTAAGTGCCCGAGTCGCTCACCCACGGGTTGGCCACTGTGGGGTCTGATACCCCTGGGGTGAGCCACTGGTAGGTGGCACCCAACTGAGGCGTGGGGCCTATCTGCACACTGCTGTTGTTGCAGGCAATGCTGCTGGCGGTGTAGGGAGCGCCCGTGCCAATGACGCGCACGGTGTGGCGCACGGTGTCGGTAATGGCGCATCCCATAGGCTGTATGGCCACGAGCGTGACGGTATAGGTGCCGCCCGTAGCATAGGTGTGCGTGGGGCTGCGCTGGGTCGACGTGGTGCCGTCGCCAAAGTCCCACACGAAGTTAGAACCGCGTCCCGTATTGTGGAAATGCACCGTGTAGGGGGCGCAACCGGCCGCCGGCGGTACAAACTCGGCCACAGGGAAGCCGTCGGTGACGTTGAAGCGGAACAAAGCGTTGTTGCAGTTGTTCGAACGGTTGCTGTCGCTCCAGGCATTGGCGGTGACGGGGAAACCCTGGTAGCGGCCGCAGGAGGCGCACACCGACTGATAGAGTGTGCCCTGCCGGTCGAACCGCGAGGTGCCGCCGTCCACATGGTCGGCGCCGCCACCGCTGGCTGAAGGTTGGTGCAACTGACCGAAGAAGGTGGCATACTCCAGCTGGTTGGCATTGGCGTCAAGGCTGATGATATAGAAATCCTGCCCGTCGGTGGTCGATTGGAAGGCGTCGCTCGTCGTCTCCATGCCTGTGGTGCCGGCGGTGTTCCACTGCACGCTGTTGTAACCTACAAAATCGCGCCCCCAGCCGGCGGCATAGACGCGGTTGCAGATGTCGGCGGCAAAGGCGGTGGGCGAGAGGTTGACGCGCCCGGGAGTGCCGAAAAGGGTGCTCCAGCGACGCTGACGCAGGTCGGGACTCATGCGCATCAGCAGCATGCCCGAGTTCGCCACACTGTAGCCGGCATTGTATATCATCGACGAGCTGGCACTACGGGTTTGCCCGAAGAGGAACACCTCGTTGTGGTTGCCCACACGGACAAAATAGAGCTGGTCATACAGCGCACCCCCCACAAACGAAGACGCAATCAGGCGCTCGCCACCGTAGGAAATGATGCTCACAAATCCGTCGGCCGAACCTCCGTTGTAGGTGGTTTGATAGGTGTTCTCGGTCACGGGGAAATTGCTGCTCGCCGTACCGCCGCACACCAGCAGGTTGTAGGCGCTGTCCACATCGATGCTGTAGACGGCATCGTCGTTCGTGCCACCCAGATAGGTGCTCCACAGCAGGTTGTGCAGGTTGTAGTCGAGCTTGAGCACTACACCGTCCTGCCTGCCGCCCTGGGTGGGTTGAACACTACCCGCGGTGACGGGGAAGTCGGCACTGTGGGTGGTGCTGCCGATATAGACGTTGTTCAGGTTGTCGGTGATAATCTCGCCGCGGGCACCGTCGCCGTAGTTGTAGTACAGCGTGTCGTTGCCCTGCATCATGATGGTGTAGTTGCTGTTGTAGCGGTTGCGGTAGTTCAGGCCGTCGTTGCCGCTGCCGCCCACATAGGTCGACGCCAGCAGCTGCGCGCCGTCGGCGCTCAGTCGGCTCACGAAGATGTCGCTGCCGGCGGGGAAGGTGATGCTCGAAAAGTAGCCGATGCTGTCGCCGCCCCCGTGGCTGCCCTGATAGGCACCGGGGGTCACGGGGAAGTTGGTCGAACCGGTGGTGCCGAAAATCAGCAGCTCGTCAAACGAATTCACAAACAGGCTGTGTGGCATATCGGCCGACGCGCCGCCCAGATAGGTGGCGTAGAGACGCTGCGTGCCCGAGGAGTCGAACTTGAAGATGCCGATGTCCACCCCGCCGCCGAAAGCTGGCTGGTAGGCTCCCAACGACACAGGATAGCCGATGTTGAACACCAGCCCTGCGGTGTAGACGTTCTTGTATGAGTCGTAGGCCGCCGTAGTGCCCCAATTGTCGGCCGTCGAGCCCGTGTAGGTCGAGAAGATCAGCATGGGGTCGATCACCAGGTCGCTGCTGTGGTCGTAGTCGCCCACCACGATGGTGGCGCGATACAGCCCCTCCTTCGTGCGGCGCACCGACCAGCGGCTGCCGACCTCCGTAGGCTTGCCCTCCACATCCTGATACACATAGGGTCTCATCTCCACAATGTCCCTCACCGAGGTGCGGATGCGCAACGTGCCGTTCGCTCCCACCTCCACGCCGTCGGTGCCCTCATAGTCGATGGCCACCTGCGTCGGGTCGGCGCCCACATGCACAATAAAATTGTATTTCAACGCCTTGCTGGCGCCGTAAATCTCCAGGTCGATGCCCTCATACAGCCCCTCGTAGCGCACCGCGTCGTAGGCGGCCACGCCGCTGCGCCAGCGCGCAGGACTGTTGCCGAGATAATAGTTGTTCGTCGACGGCTGCTTGTACTCGCCCGTCGGGGTCACCTCAGCGGCACCGGCGAACACCATGCGGTAGGCGTGGTAGCGTGTCGTGTGCTTCGGCGGGGCGGGGTGGGGCACATGCTCGCGCAGCGCCACCGTCAGGCCGCCTCGCTCTACAAACAGCGCCGCGTCGTGCAACTGCGCCTCCAGCAGGTATGGCGCCTCCCATTGCCCCTCGTTGGCAACGAAATTCACCACCGTGCCCACACCCAGCGTGTCGCGCTCCGTGCGTGCCATCGTGCTGCAACACAATAGCATCAGCATTACTATCAGCCCTATCCGTCGCATAAAAGCCATGCTTTTCAAACTGCAAATATACGATTATTTTCTAAATCTCCCGAAAAAACATTCGTTGAACCTGTCGCCCGAGGTTGTCCCAAGGGCATCCCAAGAGTATCCCAAGAGTGACCCAAGAATGTCCCGAGGCTGTCCCGTAATAATCAATCACTCAGTCGTGTCAAAGAACTCTTCTTCCTCCTTTTCGAAATGCAAAGATATTCATCATCGAAAAACGAACTGTAGCACTATAGCGAAGTATTTTTTTGCTGATTGAAAAATAAAATGTATCTTTGCAAATCAAAAATACAGCTACAACTACCTTATGAAGAAAGCAATCTTCGCTGCCGCCCTGCTGCTCATCACCCTCGCCGGATGGGCACAGATACCCGCCGAAGTGACCGACGTGATGGATCGTTGCCGCGCGGTCATGATCAACGGCAACGGCCTCGAATACGAGTCGGACATCACGGCCAGCTTAGGGCCCCTGTCAACGAAGATGCATTTCGTTCTGGCCGACAAGGGCGACCTCAGCCGCATGGTGATGACCATGAAGCTGATGGGTAAGGATGTGCTCGTCGAGTCGAGCTTCGACGGCACCGACACCTGGCGTGTCCATCACTCGTCGAAGGGCGACACCATCACCATCACTCGCGGTAACAACAAGGAGAAAAATGCCGGCGACTTCGCCCTCGACTGTGATAAGAAGTATCGCAAGGCCCAGATGAAGAGGAAAGAGGGCTACTACGAGATTACTTTCAGCGAACCCAAAGAGAAGGATACCGAGGCGAAAAGCATCACCCTCAAGATTTCGGACAAGAACTACACCCTGCGCGAGATGCGGAGCAGTATACACGGCGCCAGAGTTACGATAACCATCGCCAAGATACGTGTCGGCCTCAAGGACAGCTACTTCAAGCTCGACCTGTCGAAATACCCCAACGCTGTTGTTGTCAGGAAGTAAAGTTCCTTCGTATGTTCAAGCCGTACACCGCCGTTTTTGCTGCTGTGACGGGCGGCAATCAACAAAAAAAGAGGGCAACAATTGTTGTCCTCTTTTGGATGGTGACTCCTGCAGGATTCAAACCTGCAACCTTCTGATCCGTAGTCAGATGCTCTATTCAGTTGAGCTAAGGAGCCAGCTGCTTTTTCTCTCGAAAGCGGGTGCAAAAGTACGAACTTTTTAGATACTGACCAAATTTTTTTTTGGTTTAATGTCTATGGTCGTAAGTTTGGGGTTGTAAGACAGTGCGTTGCAAGGGTAAATTTTTCAATTTTCACTTTTCTTTTTTCACTTTACACCGTATACTTCGCGGTAGAGAAGCTGCTTGATTTCCTCAAATTCGTCGTCGTCGAGTTCGTATTTCGACATGATGATCATCGGCACCGACCGCTCGTCGCCGTGATAGGAGGGCTGGATGTAGGGCTGCGGGTTGTGGAAGAAGCCCATTGAGGCGTAGAATTCGACGCGGTGGTCGGCCTCCTCGGTGTTGGGCAACTCGACTTCGAGCACCACCTGCTCTGTCTGTTGCGACAGGAAGTTGAGGAACACGGCCTTGCCGAGTCCCTGGTTGCGCAGCTCTTCGGCGATGGCGAAGTGCTCGACGTAGACGAGGTCGTCGAAGGTCCAATAGGTGAGTATTCCTACGGGTTCGTCGCCGTTTTCGGCTACAAGGAAATGGAATTTGCCGGCATCACGGTGCCGGAGACTACTGAAGGGCGGGCGTTCCTGTTCGGGGAACGCCTCTTCGAACAATTCTTGTGCAAAGTGCGAATGGTCGCTGTCTGCAAGTGGGGTAAATGTGATCATTTATGTTTTTTATGGATTGACGTCAAATAGGTTGAAGTTGTTTAGCTCTACCCGTATGCCGAGCATGTGTTGCCAGCCCCAGGCGGTGTAGCCGCGCAGGACGGTCTTGCTCTGCGAACAGGTGTAGTAGGCCTTGAGGCTGCCCATGGAGGGGATGGCGTAACCCACTACGGCGCTGATGAAGACACCGTAGCCGATGCCGCCTTCGTTCATGTACTCGTAGGTGCCCGAACCGTAGTCGGGGGTGCCTTGGTGCCACACGTTGAGGATGGAGTAGGTGGCGCCGCCAATCTCCATGATGTTCTCTTTGACGCGGGTGTTGATGAGCGAGGCGCCGAGGTCGAGCTCGAGCTGTATGTTGTTGCCGGCATCGAGGCGGCCGGTGATGGCGGCGTCGATGCTGATGCGGTCTTCGCGGCCGAGGATGCCGCAACGGATGTATTGGTCGCCACCGAGGATGCCGGTGCCGTTGTCGGTGCTGAGGTTGAAGGCGCCGATGGCCTGCAGCTGGGCGATGTCGGCCCGCAGCAGCCATCCGAGGCCCGAGTTGTAGTCGTAGCGCAGGCCCACGCCGAATTGGAAGGAGGTGCGGTAGTACATATCGGGGTACTCGATGACCCGCAGTTGCTGGTAGCTGCCCACGGCGTCGCTGATAAGGCCCTGTGTGCGCAGGTTCTGCCATATCTGCTGGCCATAGGTGTTGCTGTGCAGCACGGTGTCTATGGTGTTGCTGTTGCCCGGACGGCCGGAATAGAAGTTGGCGGTGGCTTTGTCGGCCCAGAAGGCGCCGGCGTTGGCGAAGAATGAGAGACCCGGACTCGGAGGCTTGCCATCGTCGGCAATGGCCGATGAGGCAAGCAGTAGTGTGGCGGCTATGGCGAGGAGGGCTCGTTTCATATCTCTACACGGTTTTTCTCCACCACAGCGGCCAGCAGGTTCTTGGCGCGCAACAGGCGCACTTTGACGGTGCCGAGGGGCAGGTTGAGTTGTTGGGCTATCTCTTCGTAGCTGAGGTCCTCGTAGTAGCGCATGTGGATGATGCGGCGATAGGGCTCCTTGAGCTGGTCGACCAGCTGCTTGAGGGTCTCGTCGCGTTGCATGCGGATGAGGCTTTCTTCGGGGTTGGGTTGGTTGGAGGGAATCTGATACTCGATGAAGTCGCCCTCGTTGTCGCGTCGTGTGCTGCTGAGGGGCACCGTCTCGAGGTGGTTGCGGCGCAGGCTGTCGATATAGGTGTTGATGCCTATGGTGTAGAGCCACGAACTGAAGGTCGAGGTGGGTGCGTAGCGGTGCAGCTGGAGGAAAGCTTTGCCGAAGGTCTCGATGGTGAGGTCGTCGGCCACGGTGGTATTGTGGGTCATGCGGAGCAACAGCAGATAGAGCGGCTCACGGTAGGTGGCCATCAGGTCGGCATAGGCCTTATGGCTTCCGTGGTCGCGAGCGGCGCACACGAGCTGGTAGTCGTGCTGCAGTCGGTCTGTTGTCGCGGTCTCCATGTTCACTTTTTGAACTTTCTATTGTTAGGTAACGGCAAAAGTATCAAAATAGTATTTGCGAGGATAAAATAAATTTCGAGCAGCGGGGCCGCAAGGTGCACGTAGCCTCCGTCGAAGCGCTTGGTGAGGCGCGAGAAGCAGATAATCTGCCAGGCCCACTTGATGGCTACCGCGGCGGCCACCACAGGCCACGGGAGGGTGCCGCGCAGCACCAGCAGCACGGCGACGGCGTAGAAGAGCACATTGACAATGGAGGGCATCGACTCGCGCAGACGGTCGGTCAGCCGGTGGCGGTTGCGGGTGGCCACCCGGTGGCGCCGTTCGTCATGCCACAGGGCGAAGTTCTTCCTGGGCTCGGTGGTGAGGCAGGCGTCGCTGTCGATGCAGATGGCCGTGTTGTGGCGGTCGGCGTTCTGGTAGACGAAGAGGTCGTCCGAGCCGTCGGCCACGTCGTAGTGGCTGATGAAGGCCCCTTGCTTGAAGAAGAACGAGCGGCGGTAGCTGAGGTTGCGGCCCGAGCCGGTGTAAGGGTGTCCAAGGAGGGCGCTGCCGAGATACTGCGAGCCGTAGGCCAGCGCGTCGTATTGCTGCAGGTCGCCCAGCAGGGTCTTGGTTCGCTTCATGCCGCAGTATCCCAGTACTATCTGGGTGCCTTTGTCGGCGTAGCCGCGCACCATGCCGCGCAGCCATAGCAGGTTCTTCGGCGTGCAGTCGGGGTCGGCCAGCAGCAGTATGTCGTTGGCGGCGCTCTTGATGCCGATGCTCAGGGGGTATTTCTTGCCCTGGAAGAGGTTCACGTCCTCCTTGAAAGGCACTATCTTCAGGTGGGGGTAGTAGTCCTTGAGCAGCTTGAGGACGAACTGTGTCTCGTCGTGGCTCAAGTAGTCGACCACCACCACCTCGAAGTCGGGATAGTCCTGCTCCAGCAGGTAGACGAGGTTTTCCTTGAGCCAGGCGGCGTCGTTGCGGGCCGTGAGCACCACACTGACGGGCGGCAGCGATGCCTGTCCCGTCGGGGTGTCGCCTTTGCGTTTCCAACGTCCTACACGGAAATGGTAGAGACCGTAGTACAAGGACAAATATGTGAGCATGACCAGCAGCGCAGCGGCGAGCGCAACGGCGTAGGTATCAAGGAGAAAGTGACTAAAGTCAAACATTTTTGCACAATAATTTGAACATACAAAAATACTAAATAAACCCCACCCGCTGCTCTCGCGCGTACATAAAATATTAACACATAATCAACATGCCGCCCATTCTTCTACAAATGTTCGATGGCTGTTTAACTACATTTTTAGTTAAACAGTAGTTAAACAGCCGTCATACAATAGTCGAAGTGGTGGAGTTGGCGTGGCGTGTGGCCGAAGCGGAGTTCTTTGACAACCCGTATTTCGCTTTACAGTCGGCGGCCGAGCTTCTGCACCATAGAGGCTTTCCACTGCGCGTAGTCGCCCTGCAGGATGTGCTTGCGGGCCTCGCCGACCAGCCACAGGTATAATTGCAGGTTGACGATGGAGCATATCTGCAGGCCCAATATCTCTTCGGCCTTGATCAGATGGTGGATATACGCTAATGTGTAGGGGGTGTGCAATTCCACATTGCTAATTCCCAATTCCTCATTGATTGTACGGAAGCAGCTTTCCCACTTCTTGTTCTTGATGTTGATGGTGCCTTCGGCGGTGAAGAGTAGCCCGTTGCGACCGTTGCGGGTGGGCATCACGCAGTCGAACATGTCCACGCCGCGCTCGATAGCCTCCAGCAGGTTCTGCGGGGTGCCTACACCCATCAGGTAGCGCGGGCGGTCCTTGGGCAGGATAGCGTTGACCACCTCGATCATCTCGTACATCTTCTCCGTAGGCTCGCCCACGGCCAGGCCGCCGATGGCGCAGCCCTCGGGCTCCTTGCTGGCGATGTATTCGGCGCTGATGCGGCGCAGGTCGGCATATTGGCAGCCCTGCACGATGGGGAACAACGCCTGGTGGTGGCCGTAGAGGGGTTCGGTGGCGTTGAAGCGTTCGATGCAGCGGTCGAGCCAGCGGTGGGTGAGCAGCATGGCCTTCTCGGCGTAGCGGTGGTCGCTGTCGCCCGGGCAACATTCGTCGAAGGCCATCATGATGTCGGCCCCGATGACGCGTTGGATGTCCATCACGTTTTCGGGCGTAAAGAGGTGTTTGCTGCCGTCGATGTGGCTGCGGAAGGTGCAGCCCTCCTCTTTCAGCTTGCGGTTGGCGGCGAGGGAGAAGACTTGGAAGCCGCCGCTATCGGTCAGCAGGGGGCGCTCCCAGCCGTTGAAGCGGTGCAGGCCTCCGGCTTGCCGCAGGATGTCGCAACCGGGACGCAGATAGAGGTGGTAGGTGTTGCCGAGGATGATCTGGGCGTTTATCTCGTCGCGCAACTCGTGCTGGTGCACGGCTTTCACGGTGCCGGCGGTGCCCACAGGCATAAAGATAGGTGTCTGTATGTCGCCATGGTCGGTGTGGATAACACCGGCGCGGGCGTCGCCGCATGTGGCTTGCAGGTCAAAGGTAAGGCGGTCAATCATTACTTGAGAAGTATTATCTCCGAGACGCAGAGGTCGTTGTATTTGAGTCCTTTGGCAACGGCGGTGACGCGTATCTTAATCTCGGTGACGAGATTATAACTGTATATGTTGTTCATTGTGAGAATCAATGCGTTGTCGATTATCGACTGAAAATCGTAGGCCGCAGGTTCGCCGTGTGGGTATTTGGCCGGCAGGGGACGGAAGTCGGTCCATTTGACTATCCAGTCAGCTTCGCCGAAGAGCATGCGCTGATTCCAACCTTCACGATTTCTTACGGTATCTATTTTCTCTGTGTCATAGTCGCGGTAGAGGGCGTATGGCACCGAGTCGTGCACCATCAGGCTGTCGATGCGCGCGTTGTTGCGCCAGGTGTCGGCGTTCTTGGTGTAGCCGTTGACGAGCAGCAGGGCGTCGACGCGTGTGGGCTTCGTGAAACGGATGGTGATGTAGAGCGAGTCCTCCTTGTCGGGTCGCAATACGGTGGCAGTCGAGAGGTCGAGGTCGCTGAGGTTGGCGACAGGATAGCGCTTGTCGGCGCCGCTGACCGTGATGGTGTATTGGTCGGGACTGAGGCGGTGGCTCAACAGTTTGTCGACGGGCTGGGGCATAGGCCCTTTCAGGTTATAGACCAGCACAAAAGGCTTGGCGGCGGCAAGGTCGAAGCGAGTGGCGCTATAGGTCCAATATTCTTCACCGCGTTGCAGCAGAAGGCCAATAAGGCTGTCGCTCCAGTCGCCGATGTCTTTCAACCAGCCGTGTCCTTCGAGAGGTTCAATGCCCGACACGTCGAGCTGCACGTTGAAGCGGTCGGCATGGCCGTCGCCCCAGTAAGAGGCGGGTGTGAAGTCGTATTGGAAGCGTTGATACCAAACGTCCTCGGTCAGGTAGTCGCGCAGGGAATAAAGGCCTTGGGTGAGGTTGCACTCTACCGAGTAGCGTACTACGAGGGTGACAAAGCTGCCAGCTGGTATATTAAGGTAGGTATAGTACCAGCGGCGCGAGATTTCGTGGGTGTAACTATAGACGGAGTCGCCATAGATAGCATAGAGGCTGTCGAACTCCCGACGGCCCTCCTCGGATGCTGTGTCGAACCAGGCCTCGCTGATGTAAGGCTGTGGAGGCAAGAGCAGGGTGTCTTTCGAGCACTGCCACTGCAGCTGGCGGTCGCCGAGGGTGAAGCTGACATTGCGGATATAGCTGTCGCGCCAGCCCTTCTCCATCTGGCTTTCAAAGATTTCGTCGATATCCTCCCAGTGTGCCTCGCCCTGACCCCAATAGTCGATGGGGAAGCCGTAGGGGAGACTGTCGAACGAGCGACTACTGCGGTTGTGTAGCAGGTAGCGCACCGTTACGTCCATATAACGACCACGGGGAGTGAAATAGACCACCTCGTCGACCAGCTGAACCTCGGACACATGTACCGCCACAGGTGTGGGTGAGAGGGTGATGGCGGAATTGACCGCCACAGGGTCGCCGTTGGCCCACACCACCACAGCTGACACCAGCATTACTGCGAGCGTCAGTATCTTCCTTATTGTCATCAGGAATAATGCTTAGAGTGCGACGCCTTCAATCCTGGCGCGTGCCTCCAGGATGGCCTGGTAGTCGTTCATGGCGCGCATCTGCAGGTCGTAGATGCTGCGCGGACAGTCGGGCGTGAAGGTCAGCTTGCCGCTGTCCCACAATTTCAGCACGGCTTCGAGGTTCTCCTTGCGGTTCAGCAGGTGATAGTACTCGGCTTTCATTCTGTCCTTGTAGTCGCTGGAAAGCATCAGCGAGGTAATGGTCTGTAAATCCATGATGTTTGTATTTTGGGTTTTAGTATATCAAGCATTTGGTCATTCTGTCGCCAACTTTCACTATATATGCACCGGCGGAGAGCATCCTGTTCACCACTTTTCGCCCGCTCATGTCATATATATGCACCTTTTCGCCGTCGGCACCTTCGACCACGATGTGGCCGTCATGGTTGTATACCTTGAGGTTGTGGTTTTCGGTCTCGTCTATGGCGTTGCAGTTCTCGACGATGGTGGTGAATTGGCCCCATACAGAGTGTTGTCGATAGGCTTGCTCCGTGCCGCAGGGTACGATAAGTGTTACGTTGAAGCTGGGGAATGCGTTTGCCGGAACCATCGGCGGCTCTTGGCTGCGGAGAATAAGTGTGTCGAGGGGCGTGCCATCGATGAATAGGCTGTCGGATATGGTGCTCAACGAGGCCGATAGCGTCACTTTGTGTAGCTGTGTGCATCCAGCAAAAGCCTGGTCTTCTATGTATGTAACATTGTCGGGCACCACCAGCTCCTTCAATGCAGTGCCATAGAGAAGCCAACCCTCAACCCTGGTCAGCCGTTCCGGCAGATGGCAGTGCTTCAGACTGCTGCACAATGCAAGTGTGGCGCTGCCTAAAGCAATAACATTGTTGGGGATTATCAGTGTGTCTATTGCTGTGCAGCCGTAGAATGTCCATGGCTCAATGTATGTAAGCGTCTGTGGCAGGTTTATGTGTCGCAGGCTGCTGCAATTGGAGAATGCCTGTTCTTGTATGGATATCAATCCTTCGGCCAGCGTCACCGATTGCAGATGGGTGCAGCTGTAGAAGGCTCCAACATTTATGGAGTTTAGCGATCCGGGCAATGCAACGTTGATTAGGCCACTGCAGTTGCTGAATGATTCCGCTCCGATGTGGGTAAGTCCGTTGGGTAGTTCGATTGTTGGCCCAAGCATGATGTCGTTGGAGAAAGCATTATCCTCTATGGTGGTCAGGCTATTGGGAAAGTTGATGTTTTGCAGATTGCAGCATTCTGAGAATGTCGCCCATTTTATGGTTTGAAGTCCGTCGGGCAGGGTTACCGTTTGCAGTTGACTGCACATGGCAAATGCGGCCGAGTCAATCAATTCTACATTCTCCGGGATGCTTATGGCTGTCAGTGCCGAGCAGTTGGTGAACGCCGAGTATCTTATCTCCCGCAGCGCTGTAGGTAGCGTGATACTCTGCAGGGACGTGCAAAACATGAAGGCACCTATGTCCATACATTCTATGCCGTCAGGCAGGGTTACCCCTGTCACTGCACTGCAATTGTAGAAGGCATACCAACCTACACTTTTCACCGGATAACTGACACCGTTGCAAGGCACCGTGTCGGGTATCACCACGTTGCCTGTGGGTTGTGTGTAGCCATACCATGTGCTGTAATTATTGTAGGACACTTGATGAAAGTTGGGATACAACGGCGGAACCACTATGGCTTCCGCGTTGCTGTCAACAATATAATACAGTGTCGTCCCTTGATGTGTATAGCTGAATACACTGTCCTGTGCCCTCAGGGAGCCGAGTGGTCCCAGGGCCATCAACGATAGAATCGTTGCAATCAATATTTTTTTCATAGCTATTTTATTTATGGTTTGATATGCTCGATTATGTGGTTTATGCCAGCATCTCTTTGGCGACGCTGAGGGCCTTGTCGAGGCCGTTGGGGTTCTTGCCGCCGGCAGTGGCGAAATGGGGCTGTCCGCCGCCGCCGCCCATGATTTCCTTGCCGAGGGTGCGCACCATCTGACCGGCGTTGAGGCCGCCGTCGACACGCTGCTGGCCAAGGACAATGAGCAGGGCCGGTTTGCCGTCTTTGACGCTGCCGAGCACCATGGCCATCTCGGGATGGTCGTTGCGCAGGGCGATGAGGGCGTCCTTGAGGGTATTGACATCGTCGGCAATGCGTTCCACGATAACAGGGGTGTCGGCCAGGCGCGAAGCGTAACCGCGTGCCACATCAAGGGCCTTCATCTTCTGCATCTGCTCCACCACGGCTTTCATCTGGGTGTTCTCTTCCTGCAGTTTGGCGATAGCGGCACCGAGATCCTTGGCGCCCTTGAACACCTCGGCCAGCGCGGCCAGCTGCTCCTGCTGCCGGTCGGCATAGGCGGTGCAGGCTTCGGCGGTGATGGCCTCGATGCGGCGCATGCCGGCAGCCACGGCACCCTCGCTGACGATGCGGAAGGAACCAATCATGCCGGTGTTCTGCACATGCGTACCGCCGCAGAACTCCACGCTGGGACCGTATTTCACCACACGCACACGGTCGCCGTATTTCTCGCCGAAGAGGGCCATTGCGCCGAGCTTCTGGGCTTCGGCGATGGGCATCTCGCGGTGCTCTTCGAGAGGCAGGCACTGGCGAATCATGCGGTTCACACGGCGTTCTACGTCGCGTATCTCCTCCTGGCTGAGTTTGGCAAAATGACTGAAGTCGAAGCGCAGACGCTGGTCGTCGACGCTCGAGCCCTTTTGCTCCACATGCTCACCCAGCACTTGGCGCAGGGCGTAGTGCATCAAGTGGGTGGCCGAGTGGTTGCATCCGATGGCCATACGGCGGTCGGCATCCACGCTGGCGTGGAAGGTGAGAGGTGAAAGGTGAGAGGTGAGAGGTGAAAATACCTCGGCCTCAACGATGTGTACAATAAGACCGTTTTCCTTTTTGGTATTCACCACATTCACCTTTAACCTTTCACCTTTCACCTCTAAAACTCCCGTGTCGCCAATCTGGCCGCCGCTTTCGCCATAGAATGGAGTGTGGTCAAACACCAGCTGGTAGAACTCCTTGTCTTTGGCCTTCACATGGCGGTAGCGGGCAATCTTCACGTCGGCTTCCAAGGTGTCGTAGCCCACAAACTCCTGCTCCACGCCAGGCATCAGATCCACCCAGTCGTCGCTCTCCACTTTTGCGGCACCGCGGCTGCGCTCTTTCTGCTCGGCCAATCCTTTGTTGAAACCATCCATATCGACGCTGAGGCCTTTCTCCGAGGCCATCAACTGCGTGAGGTCGATGGGGAAGCCGTAGGTATCGAACAGCTCAAAGGCAAAGGCGCCGTCCACCACCTTGCCGGTGCATTTGGCGGCGTAATCCTCGAAGCGCTTGATGCCACCTGCGAGGGTGCGCAGGAAAGCCTGCTCTTCCTCGAGGATGATGCGCTGGATGAGTTCCTGCTGCTTCTGCAGCTCGGGGAATTGGTGACCCATCTGTCCCACCAGCGTGGGCACGAGGGTGTTCATGAAGGGTTCGTTGAAGCCCAGGAAGGTGTAGCCGTAGCGCACCGCGCGGCGCAGGATGCGGCGGATGACGTAGCCCGCCTTCACATTGCTGGGCAACTGTCCGTCGGCGATGGAGAAGCTGACGGCGCGCAGGTGGTCGGCGCAGACACGCATGGCCACATCGGCCTCTTCGTTCTCGCCATAGCGCTTGCCGCTTCGGGCAGCAAGTTCTTGGATGAGGGGCTGGAACACGTCAGTGTCGTAGTTCGAGCGCTTGCCCTGCATCACCATGCAGAGGCGCTCGAAGCCCATGCCCGTGTCGATGTGCTTGGCCGCCAGCGGCTCCAGGCTACCGTCGGCCTTGCGGTTGAACTGCATGAACACCAGGTTCCATATTTCGATAACTTGCGGGTTGTCTTTGTTCACCAGGTCCTTGCCAGGCACTTTGGCCTTCTCTTCGTCGGGACGTATGTCGACGTGTATCTCCGAGCAGGGGCCGCAGGGACCTTGGTCGCCCATCTCCCAGAAGTTGTCCTTCTTCGAGCCGCGCAGGATGCGGTCCTCACTGATGTGCTCCTTCCAGAAATCGTAGGCCTCGGTATCCATGCCGAGCCCCTCCTTCTCGTCGCCGCCAAAGACAGTCACATAGAGCCAATCCTTGTTTATCTTCATCACCTCGGTGAGGAACTCCCAACCGTAGGCAATGGCCTCCTTCTTGAAGTAGTCGCCGAAGCTCCAGTTGCCCAGCATCTCGAACATCGTGTGGTGATAGGTGTCGTGGCCCACCTCCTCCAGATCGTTGTGCTTGCCGCTCACGCGCAGACACTTCTGGCTGTCGGTGGCGCGGGGCCACTGGCGCTGCTGGTTGCCAAGGAAGATGTCCTTGAATTGGTTCATGCCGGCGTTGGTGAACATCAGCGTCGGGTCGTTCTTGATGACCATGGGGGCCGAGGGCACCACATGGTGCTGTTTGCTTTCAAAGTAGTCTAAAAAGGCTTTGCGTATTTCGTTGCTTGTCATAATCAATTAGAATTCGTCGCGTTCCACCATGAGGATTCCATTTTGGGGAACAATAAAATACTTTACGCCGTCATATTTCAGCTCCACGGCGTTCTTGAGCATGAAGATGGCCATATCGCCGGGCCGCACTTGCAGCGGCAGATAGCGCGGCTCGCCGTCGGCAGGCTGCCAGGCTTCGCCTTCGTCCGAAGAGGGCAGGGGATAGCCGGGGCCTACCTTGATGATGTAGCCCGTCTGTATCTCCTCCTTCTCCTGATAACCGGCGGGCAGCAGCAGGCCTCCCTTGGTCTTGTGCGTGGCCACCGCAGGCTCTATCAGCACACGGTCGCCAATCACTATCAGTTTGTCTATGTTGTTCTTAGCCATGAAAGTAATAAAGGGTTCCAATTGCAAAGATACATAAAAAAGTGAAAAGTAAAATATAAAAAGTGAAAAAATATCTCCGCCCACAGACTACCGCCCATCGACCTTCTTTCAGCGCAACAGTGTGATGGTGCCTATGGCGGTCTGTGTGCGTTCGGGGGTAATGTCTGTGGTGTAGGTGAGGTGCCACACGTAGGCGCCCTGCATACAGGGGGTGCCATCGTGGGTGCCGTCCCAGCCCTCCTCGGGGTGGTCGGTGGCGAAGACCAACAGTCCCTGTCGGTTGAAGATGCTGAGGCTCAGTTGCTGTATGCCGGTGCCTGTAATGACGAACCGGTTGTTGTCGGCCTGGCCGGGAGTGAACACATTCGGGGCAAAGAAGTCGGTGCGCGCCAGGTAGATGCAACCCCTGGCGGTGTCGGGACACACTCCGTCGCTGACGGCCAGCACCACCCGTGTGCTGTCGTCGCTCACGTCGGCGAGGTAGACCAAATGGGCGGCAGTATCCATCAGTGCAAGGCTGTCGCCGTCGGCGTGCACAATGTACCACCGGCGACTGTGCTCACCCTCCGTGATGTCGTAGGCATTCAGGGTGAGGTTCTCGTAGGTGAGCAGCTGCGGCGTCAGCTTGAGGGCGGCAGCGGGGACGGTAATGGGCTGCAGTATCAGAGTGGTGTCGGCCGCGCAAAAGAGGCTGTCGGTGTAGCCGGCGGTGAAGCGGTAGGCCGTCAGGCTGTCGACCGCTATAATCAGCGTGTCGTCCTGAGCAAGTGATCTCCGGGTGTTTTCACCCTCATACATGAACAGCTGCAAGTCGTGGTATAGATGGCCGACGCTCAGCGTGTAGTAGTTTCCGCTACAGTTGGGCTGGATGGAGAAACCAAAGTCCATTTTGGGCCAGCGGCAGAGGTCGAGCCCGACAATCGAGTCGCAGCTATGCATGGTCGCCATAGTGTCGCGCAAGGCGATGCACAGCATCGTCTGCGGCTGGCTGGTGTCGTTCACCGTCAGGCTGCGCCAGGAGTAGCTCTGGCCGTAGCAGACGGTGTCGAGCTCCGGCTCGGCCGCATAGTCGGGCCATGTTGAGAGGTGCAGGATGACGCTCGAGTCGCAGCCTGCCACCGACAGAAGGGTGTCGCAGAGTGTCAGCCGTGTGCTGTCGGACGGCATCACAATGGGGTTGCCGTTCCACAGATAGACTTGGCGGTGGCAGACGGTGTCGAACTGCAGGTTGCCGTAGCTCGAATGGTTGATGTGCAGGTTGAGGGAGAAAAGGGTGTCACAGCCATTGGGGTTGACAACCAGCAGGGTGGGAATCACGGTGTCGGCGGTGTAGAGTTCTCCGTCGTACCAGCGCATCGAGTCACAGGCATTCAGCTGCTCGTCGTAATTAAAGAGGGTGGGCATGCTGACGCTCAGGTGCGCCGTGTCGGTGCATTGGCCACCGCCGAGGGTGGCTATGATGGTGACATCGTAGGTGCCTGTATCGGTGTAGGTGTGCGTGGGGTTGAAGCCTGTGGCGCTGTCGCCGTCGCCGAAGTGCCAAATCACCTGGTCGCACATTCCGCCGTAGGGCACGGGGTGGATGCCGTCGGAGGTGATGTAGCTCTCGCTCTTGAAGCTGACGCTATATGTGTGGCAGTCGGTGGTGCTTATCTGCTCCACGCTGCCGACCGCCTTGGGCAGGCGCACACCGGCATAGGTGCCCAGCGTGAAGTTGCAGGAAGGATCCTCAATCGAGCTGACGCGGCAGCGGTAGACACCCCCGTTGGAGGGCACCGTGATGGTGCGGTCGGTGCTGATGACGGAGTTTGCCGAGTTGATCCATTGGTAGTTGAACCCCTCGGGGGCGGTGAAGGTGTTGCTGTCGGTGGTGCCGCATTGCCAGGCGGTGATGGTGCGGGGCGCGCAGCGGGTGGTGTAGTAGGCGTAGCCGAAGTGGCCACCGGCTCCGCAGTCGCTGGTCTTGAGGCGCAGGTTGAGCGTCTGCCCGTGATAGTCCGAGAGGTCGAAACCCACGGTGGTCCAATCTTTCCATTCGATATCGCCCATACTGACCCATCCCAGCGAGTCGCTGGCTATGAACTCGGCATGGGCGCAGGAATTGCTCACCGGTTGCATGTCTTTGTCGAACAGGTCGAAAGAGAAACGCGGTTGTATTTCTGCCGGATGGCCTGGGTTCTGCAACACGGCGGCGTATTTCAGTATTAGTATGGCGCCAATCATAGTGTCAACGGTCACAGCATAGTTGACGGCTTCCCATTGGGACCCGCTGCCGCTGTTGCCCAGCCGTATCGTGTAGTCGCATCCCGGGCAGACGGTGAGCAACCGGTTGCCGCCCAGCGTGGCGTCGTATGCTGTGGTGTCGTACATCAAGGTGTGACGGCCGTTGACGATGCCATAGTGTTCGGGCCCCTCCCAGTAGCCATACAGGCAGTTCGTATAGGCGGCGGTCAAGGCGGTGGCGTCAAAGCAACCATATGCAGGTTGGCATGTGATGTTGCGGAACGAGTGTCTGTAACGGCAACAGTGGTTGCCGCTGTCAATCACGGTGGTGAGGGTGACCGTGTTTGTGTGGTAGCAATCCAAGTCGTGCAGCATGATGTTTCCATAAAACGCACTGTCGCCCGACGTCCACGGTTCCAGCAGCGTTGGGGTCGGCGGGCCGTCGTCGGGGTTGACGAGCACGCTGTCGTTCGTGCACGAAAAAGTCAACAACACCGAGTCGCCCACCATGTTGTGGGTCGCAATGCTCCCTATCGTCGACCGGCAGTAGTCGCTCGTGACGATAACATGTACGGTGGAGTTGCCGGGAATCAACTTGTTGGCGTCTACATGGATATGTACCAGCACGGGGGTGCTGATGTTGAAGAGCTGGGCGGTGCTCGAGTTGGTGGAAGAGTCGAGCACTCCCGTGCCGTCGCTGACGGTGATGTATTTACCCCCGGAGATGGCGCTCATCTCGTTGTTTACCAGGGCGTCCATGATGCCGTTGGCCTGCACAAGGGCCCAGCCGTCGAAGGCGTCGTGGGGCGTTTGGGTAAACTGAGGCCCATGGAAATTGACATAATCGTCGGTCCGGCAGAGCTGCACTTCGATGGTGTCGCCATTGACAAGGTTGTAACTCAGGTTGATCTGCTGCGCGAAGAGACTGCCCTGCAGAAGCAGCAGGGCGCCGAGGAGTGTCTTTCGTATGGTCGCAGCGGACATGCAGTATCAATAACTATAATTAGCTCCGTTTAGTGCCTTATAGACGGAGAAGGTGCCAAAATCTGCCCAAACTTTAACTTTATTTAACATTTTTGTTTCGGTCCAAAATTAGGTCGTGCACGACATAAATTAGTGGTTGGTAGCCGGTGGCCGGTGGTCGGAACGGGCCGAAAAACGCTCCAAAGTTGCCACTTCTCCGGCTACCAGCTACCGATTACCGGCTACCAAAGCACTAATAATCACTATATCAATCGTTAAAACGACGGTTTCCTACCCCTAACACACCGCACCCCCTCCGACTCTGGTCCGACTCAAGTCCGACTCAAGTCCGACTGAAGTCCGACCGCAGTCGGACAAAACACGGTGCATCCACGGTGTCGGTGCGGATAGGTCGTGCACGACATAAATAGTTGTCAGTTGTTAGTTGTCAGTTGTCAGAGGCAGGTCGTCGGGCGACAAAAGAATTAACGAAAACATGTGACTTGATGGTAATTCAGGTGTTGATATTTTTTTTCATTACGGTTCGGATTTTTTTTGTATTTTTGTAGTCCGAATTATAGCGACAGAAAATGCCTGTAACCGATACAAGACACAAGAGCCGAATGACTTACGACCAAGCCTTCGGCATCAATGGCAACACCCCTCCGCAGGCTGTCAGCCTCGAGGAGAGTGTGCTGGGAGCACTCATGCTTGACCAGGCGGCACTCATCAACGCCATTGAGACGCTGCATATTGAATATTTCTACAAGCCTGAACACCAGGCTATTTACCGCGCCATACGTAAACTTTTCGAGCAGAGCCAGCCGGTGGACATGCTGACCGTGGTCGAGCGCCTGCGCCTGGACGGCGAGCTGGAGGCCGCGGGTGGTGCCTATGCCGTCAGCAAACTGACTGAGAATGTGGTCAGTGCCGCCCATATCGAATACCATATCCGCATCCTCAGCGAGAAGTTTATCCAGCGCGAGATGATACGCATCTCGACCGAGACCATCACCGAGGCCTACGACGAGACCACCGATGTGGTGAACCTGCTCGACAAGACCGAGCAGCGCCTGATGGACATCAACGACAAGAACTTCCGCTCCGACTATCATCCTGTCTCCGACTTCGTTAGCCTGGCCACCGACCAGATTGAGGAGGCCGGCCAAAAGGAGGACGGCCTCAGCGGCCTGGAGAGCGGTTTCATCGGCTTGGACCGCATCACTGCAGGCTTTCAGCCCGGCACCCTCATCATCCTCGCCGCCCGTCCCGCTATGGGTAAGACGGCCTGCGCCATGAGCATGGCCCGCAACATGGCTGTCGACTTCAAGAAACCCGTGGCCTTCTTCTCGCTCGAAATGAGCGGCCAGGAGCTGGCTATGCGTCTCATCAGCAGCGAGGCCCGCATCAAGGGCGACCAACTGAAGAAGGGACGTCTGGCGGCCCACGAGAAGGAGCAGCTCAAGGTGGCGGCCCAGCGCCTGAGCGGCGCACCGCTCTACATCGACGACACACCGTCGCTGACCATCTTCGAGCTCCGCGCCAAAGCGCGCCGACTGAAGCAGCGCTACGACATACAGATGATTTTCATTGACTACCTGCAGCTGATGCAGAGCGGCAACGCCGACAATCGCAACGGCAACCGCGAGCAGGAAATCAGCATGATCAGCCGCCAGCTCAAGGCCCTCAGCAAGGAGCTCAACATACCCGTGTTGGCTATGTCGCAGTTGAGCCGTGCCGTGGAGAATCGCGTGGGTAACAAACCTCAGCTGAGCGACTTGCGCGAGTCGGGCGCCATCGAGCAGGATGCCGATATCGTAATCTTCATCTACCGCCCCGAATACTACGATATACAGGAGGACACCAAGGGCTCGACGGCGGGCATGGCCGACCTCATCATCGCCAAGCACCGCTCCGGCGGCGTGGGCGAGGTGCGCATGCGCTTCGTCAACGAGTATGTGCGCTTCGAGAACCCCAGCGAGCTGGGCAGCCTCGGCGGCATGCCGCAGAACACCGCCTTCGACCAGCAGGGCGGCACCATGATTGTCGACTCCAAGATGAACGAAGATTTAGGACCCGACGGCGATGTGCCGTTTTAGTTAGAAGTTAAAAGTTAGAAGTTAGAAGTTGTGAAGATTAAGTATCTGAAACTGAAGAGTTGGCTGCTGGTCACGCTGGGAGGCCTGGTGGGGGTGAATCTTGCAGGGTGCGAGAAGATGTATGGCACGCCGGAGGCTCACTACCAGGTGAAAGGCACCGTCGCCAACAGCAATGGGGAGCCTATAGAAGGTATCGGCGTGGGGGCGCATAAGCAACGAAATGAAGAAGGTGACTCAGTTGAATTTATGGGCTATCGGGATACCACCGACTCTGAAGGCCGATACAAAGTGGATTATAATCACGCGTTCCCTGGAACGCCATTATCGGTTGACTTCCACGATATCGATGGGGTTGTGAATGGTAGCTACAATGACACTGTAGTAACAATCAATACAGAAAATGTCCAACTCTCTGGTGGCGACGGCCATTGGTATGAGGGAGAAGGCACCGTTATCCAGAATGTTGTTATGACCGAAAAAACAAACAAATAATATATTACAATGGAAAAGAAAGATCTTCTGAAAGAAACCGTCAAGCACATTGACATCAAGAAGTACGACAGCACCGAGCTCATCGACGCCATGCGCCACATGAGCTTCACCAGCCGCGACACCGCCCGT